>NZ_POTX01000051.1 GCF_003236305.1 Micromonospora endophytica
GGGCGGCTATCGGACAACCCTGAGGTGGTCACCGGTGGGGTCGGTGCGGTCTTGAAGGGCGGCTATCGGACAACCCTGAGGTGGTCACCGGTGGGGTCGGTGCGGTCTTGAAGGGCGGCTATCGGACAACCCTGAGGTGGTCACCGGTGGGGTCGGTGCGGTCTTGAAGGGCGGCTATCGGACAACCCTGAGGTGGTCACCGGTGGGGTCGGTGCGGTCTTGAAGGGCGGCTATCGGACAACCCTGAGGTGGTCACCGGTGGGGTCGGTGCGGTCTTGAAGGGCGGCTATCGGACAACCCTGAGGTGGTCACCGGTGGGGTCGGTGCGGTCTTGAAGGGCGGCTATCGGACAACCCTGAGGTGGTCACCGGTGGGGTCGGTGCGGTCTTGAAGGGCGGCTATCGGACAACCCTGAGGTGGTCACCGGTGGGGTCGGTGCGGTCTTGAAGGGCGGCTATCGGACAACCCTGAGGTGGTCACCGGTGGGGTCGGTGCGGTCTTGAAGGGCGGCTATCGGACGCTGTCGAGAGCGGCGGCGAGGCGGTTGCGGATGGTGTGCTGCTGGGCCAGGCGGGCGTCGATGGCGGCGAGGCGGGCCTGCGCCACCCGGATGCCGCCCGGTGACGGTGGGGCCGTGGTCACGTCACCGTCCAGGCATGGCCGGAAGAAGTCGACGTCCTGGAGGGTCAGCCCGGCGGCGAGCAGGTGCCGGATGTTGCGGACCCGGGTCACGGCGCTGGCGTCGTAACACCGGTAGCCGTTGGCGGACCGGCGCGACGCGATCAGACCGTGCTGCTCGTAGTGGCGCAGCGCCCGCGGCGTGCTGCCGGTGACCCTGGCCAGTTCCCCGATCCGCATTCGCCCGCCCCCTTCTCGGTACGGTACCGAGCCGTCGCCTTCCGGAGTTCGCTCAGCCATTGGGTGCCGAGGCGGTGGCCGTCGGGGAACTGGTCGTCGCGATCCCAGCGCCACGCGGTGATCATCGCCAGCATGAGAATCCGGCAATCCCGGAGCAGGTGGTGATCGACGCCCGGGTAGAGGTCACCGACCTCGTCGGGTGCGTGCGCCAGGTCGAACTCGATCGGCCCCCGGCAGCACGTCTCGAAGTCGATGAAGAGCAGGCCGATCGAGGTCGAGAGCAGGTTGCCCGGGTGAGGTTCACCGTGCAGGAGTTGTTCGGGCCGGCCGCTGTCGCTGACCGCTCGGCGCAGGCGGTCCAACGTGCCGGCGAGAAAGCTCCGGTCGGCGTCGGCTAGCGTCGGCGTCCGGTCGTGGTCGGCCACGAGCGTTTGGGCCTCGGAAATCCGGTCCGTGAAGTGCGGGGTGGGCAGGTCGATCCGGCGCATTCCGGCGTGCAGACGTTCGAGCGCTCTGGCGTAGTCCGCGGGTGGGATCGCTTGGGTGGTCACCGGTTCGTAGTAGGTCCACAGCGTGACCATGTAGTCGTCCCAGACGAAGACCTCGGGCGCTTCCAGTGCGGCCACCGGGCCCCCGACTTCGAACAGTCGCTGAGCGGCATCCACTTCCAGTTGGGCGCACTGGTGCGCCGCCGGCGCCACCTGTGCCAGCACGTCGCAGGGTTGCAGACGCAGGGTGAGCTTGTTCGAGTCGTGCAGGACGGCAGCGTCGTAGGCGGTCAGGCCGAGCGAGGAGGCGATAGACATGGCTGCCTGTGTCGCCCGTCGGGCCGCATTCGCCTGCATCGAGGCACCGTAACTCAGCGGGTTCGGCGCAGCATCCGCATTCCGGTTCCCCTGCCGCTGGAAACTAGCGCGGCGGCGACCATACCCGGACCTGTCGAGTCCTCGGCCATGGGGCCGGTGTCAACCGATAACGGCCCCACCGTCGACCGGCAGCACCACCCCGGTGATGAAGCCCGCCGCCGGGTCGCAGAGTCGCCGGATGGCCCACGCTACGTCCTCGGGATCGCCGATGCGGCCCAGGGGAGTGTGGTCAAGCTGCCAGTGGCGCAGCGCCGCGCGTTGCTCGGGGGAGAGGCCCTGGTGTACGCCGATGGGCGTGTCGATCGCGCCGGGTGCGACCGCGACCACCCGGATACCGAGTGGGGCCAGTTCCACCGCCCAACTGCGGGTCAGCGAGTCCAGGGCGGCCTTGCCGGCGGCGTACATCGAGGAACCCGGCCAGGCCCGCTGACCCACGGCCGTGGTGACGTTGACGATCACGCCGCGACTCGCGGTGAGCGCGCCCAGCGCGGCGTGGGCGAGGCGGGCCGGGGCGAGCAGGTTCGTGGCGAACTGGGCGTGGGCCTGCGCCTCGTCCAGTTCCGCGAGCGGGCCGGCACCGGCGATCCCGGCGTTGTTGACGAGCACGTCCAGACGGCCATGCCGGTCCAGGGCGGCGTCCACCACCTGGCGGGGCGCGTCGGTGGCGGTCACGTCGACAGTCAACGGGGTGATCAGCGGATGACCGGCCGCGGTGTCGATGAGCGGTGCCCCGCGGCGACCGACCGCCAGCACGTACGCCCCGTCGGCGCTGAACGCGCGGGCCGTGGCGCGCCCGATGCCGGTGCCGGCACCGGTGACCACGACGACTCTGCGGCGCGCATCGTTCATGCCGTCAATGGTGTGACCCTGCCGTCAGTGGCAGGGTCAAGTGATCACCGGCCGGTGGTGCTCGCTGAGGTGCCCGGGCGACGGCAGGGTGATCGTTGACGTCGGGGCGACTCGACACGCCGGTAGAAAGGCGGCCGGAACGTCAGCGATCAGGGGCTGCCCACCGGGGGCAGCCGTCGTGCGCATGTGTGGTCAGTCGGCAGGGTCACGCGGGTCGGGTGCGGCGTTCCTTCGGCGGGGAGCCGTGCCGCTGCAGGGCCTTGCGGGACGGGCCGCCAGGCGGCGGCAGCGGGGCCTTGACCGGGTCGTGACCCCAGTTCATCAGGGAGTAGCGCCATCGGGTCGCCCGGACGTCGCCGCTGGGTCGCTGCGCCATGTGCCGCCGGACGTACCCGACGACCTTGCGCATGTGCTTGTAGTCGGCCTCGGTGAGCTGGTCACGCTTGCGGCGCAGCAGGTCGATGATCCGGCGGCCGGACTGGTGGCCGACCGACTCGCCGCCCTTGCTGCCCTTGCGCCAGCCGACGTGTTTGGACTCCTCGGTCTCCAACCAGGTGGACAGCTCGCCGGGCTTCATGTTGACCGCCTCGGTGAACTCCCGGTAGGTCTGGTCGGGATCGTCACGACTGCTCACGACGCAACACCTCCGGCCGGTGGGCGACGTCTCTGCCCGAGTCGTCGTTGCGGATCCGGTACTGCGGCTCGTCCGGTGACGCGTTCACTGCGTGTCCGCGTACGTGGGTGCGTTCGGTGAGTTTCTCCTTGACGACTCCGTACGCCCGGCCGCTGTGGCTGGCCCAGGAGACGTGGTCGCCGTCGTGGAACTCCTTGTCGGCCATGCGCCGGGTTACCCGAGGTCACCGGGCGGAAACGACCAGGCGGTACGGGCTACGGGACGATCTCGGCGACCAGCAGTTTGACGTCGAAGGGCTCGGTCAGTTCGATCAGGTCGGCGCTGTCCGCCTGAAGTTCGTACTGCCGCTCGCCACCCGGCCCGATCCGGTCACCGAGTCGGTACGCGTACAGGTGCACCGGGTCCTGCTCGACCCGCCAGTAGAACGGGATGCCTGCGGCGGCGTACTCGCCGGGCTTGGCGAACCGGTCGACGCGGCGGGTGCCCGGCGAGACGATCTCCACGGCCAGGACCACGTCCGCCGGCCGGAGCCGGGACCGGTCGGACGGCAGCCCGGCGCGGCACAGCACCACGTCCGGTTGCCGGCTGGTGTTGTGGCTGAGCGTGACGCCGACCGCCTGGGTGGCGCGCAGGTGTTTCGGGGCGTGGGAGTGGAGCCACGAGGTCAGCAAGAACGAGATGTTCTGGTGGCCCAGGGTGGGGGAGGGTGTCACGTGGATGACTCCGTCGACGAGTTCGACGCGGGGGGCGTCGTCCGGTAGGGCGAGCAGGTCCTCCAGCGTGTAGTCGGCACGCTGCTGCCGCATCGGATCCGGACACCAGGGGCCAGGTGATGTCGGGATGGGCTCGGCGCTCATGAGGTGAGCGTACCGCCGCAGGCGGGCCCGGTAGTCGCACCGGAAGTGCGGCTTAGCCGGAAGGTTTCTCGGTGACGAAGATGGCGGTGCCGGGGAAGAGGCGACCCCGCAGCGGGCTCCACTGCCCCCAGATCCCCTGGTGTCCCTCGGGCCATTCCGGTTCCACCAGGTCCACCAGCCGGAAGCCGGCGGCGACCAACTCGCGGACCCGGTCGCCGAGGGTGCGGTGCTGCTCGACGTAGCTGGCCACGCCGCGTTCGTCCTGCTCCACGTACGGACGGGTGTCGAAGTACGAGTGCACGGCGGTCAGCCCGCCCTCGCCCGGGTCGTCGAGGAAGACCCACCGCATCGGGTGGGTGACCGAGAAGACCCAGCGGCCACCGGGGCGCAACACCCGGTGCACCTCGCGCATCAGCGCCGCCGAGTCGTCGACGAAGGGCACCGCGCCGAACGCCGTGCAGGCGATGTCGAACGCCTCGGCGGCGAACGGCAGCGCCAGCGCGTCGGCCTGCGCCAGCGGCACGCGTACGCCGCTGCGCTCGGCGGCCTGCGCGGCGTGCCGCAACATGCCGGCGGAGAGGTCCACCGCGACCGGTCGGGCGCCCTGGGTGGCCAGCCAGCGTGAGCACGAGGCGGCGCCGCAGCCGACCTCGAGCACCCGGCGTCCGGCCACCTCGCCGAGCAGCCGGGCGTCGGCCTCGCGCAGCCCCTCCGGGCACCAGACAAAGTCCACGTCACCCAGGAAGTGCCCGTGTTCGGCCTGGTACGCGTCGGCGTCCGCGTCCCACCAGCGGCGGTTGGCGTGGCGCGCCTCGGCGTCGCCGACCCGGCGCCGGGTCACCCGGTTGTCGTCGTCCACCCGCTAGACGCTAGGCCCCGGCCCGGCTCCTCCCGGCGGCGGCCCGGCACCGGCGCCTGGCCCGGCACTGGAGCCTGACCGGCACCGGCGCCTGGCCCGGCACTGGAGCCTGACCGGCACCGGCGCCTGGCCCGGCACTGGAGCCTGACCGGCACCGGCGCCTGGCCCGGCACCGGCGCCTGACCGGCACCGGCGCCTGACCGGCACCGGCGCCTGGCCGGGCGACCGCGACCCGCCCGGCTCGCCACGGGACGCGCCCGGGCACACCCGTGCTCGGGGAGCCACGGCAGCTCGGCCGCGAGGGCCTTGCTGATCGCCTGGGCACACCCGTGCTCGGGGAGCCGCGGGGCGAAATCTCCGCTTTCGCGGGTGGCGCGGCGATCAGGACCCGGGAGGGCTTGCACGCTGTGGTAATGCAGCGGGTAGGGTAGACGATGCGCTCGCGGATCGTGTGCCTCGGCAGGGAGCAGGTGCGCGGTCGACGGAGTCACATCAAGATCTCGTTCAGCGATTTCCAGGTGGGCCCGCCGACGGATCCGTTGGCGCGCACAGGTCACCGCGACACCTAGCCTGCTGTGACACACCATCCGACCGGAGCAACCGCCCACATGACGAGCAGCATCGAGGCCCCCTCGAGCGCCACCAAGGTCACCCACGACGACCTCGGCTCTGAGGAAGCTTTCCTCGCCGCGATCGACGAGACCATCAAGTACTTCAACGACGGCGACATTGTCGAAGGCACCGTCGTCAAGGTCGACCGGGACGAGGTCCTGCTCGACATCGGCTACAAGACCGAGGGTGTCATTCCCTCTCGTGAGTTGTCGATCAAGCACGACGTGGACCCGGCAGAGGTCGTCTCGGTCGGTGACCACATCGAGGCCCTGGTCCTCCAGAAGGAGGACAAGGAGGGGCGGCTGATCCTCTCGAAGAAGCGGGCGCAGTACGAGCGGGCCTGGGGCACGATCGAGAAGATCAAGGACGAGGACGGTGTCGTCCGCGGCTCGGTCATCGAGGTGGTCAAGGGTGGCCTCATCCTCGACATCGGGCTGCGCGGCTTCCTGCCCGCCTCCCTGGTCGAGATGCGGCGGGTGCGTGACCTTCAGCCGTACGTCGGCCGTGAGCTCGAAGCCAAGATCATTGAGCTGGACAAGAACCGCAACAACGTGGTGCTGTCCCGCCGGGCCTGGCTGGAGCAGACGCAGTCCGAGGTGCGCACCGAGTTCCTCAACAAGCTGCAGAAGGGGCAGGTCCGCAAGGGCGTCGTCTCCTCGATCGTCAACTTCGGCGCCTTCGTCGACCTGGGCGGCGTGGACGGTCTGGTGCACGTCTCCGAGCTGTCCTGGAAGCACATCGACCACCCGTCCGAGGTGGTCGAGGTGGGCCAGGAGGTCGAGGTCGAGGTCCTGGACGTCGACCTGGACCGCGAGCGGGTCTCGCTGTCGCTGAAGGCGACCCAGGAAGACCCGTGGCGCCAGTTCGCCCGCACCCACGCGATCCAGCAGATCGTGCCGGGTAAGGTCACCAAGCTGGTGCCGTTCGGTGCGTTCGTCCGGGTGGACGACGGCATCGAGGGCCTGGTGCACATCTCCGAGCTGGCCGAGCGCCACGTGGAGATCCCCGAGCAGGTCGTGCAGGTCGGCTCCGAGGTCATGGTCAAGGTCATCGACATCGACCTGGAGCGTCGCCGGATCTCGCTCTCGCTCAAGCAGGCCAACGAGGGCTTCGTCGAGGGCGAGGAGCACTTCGACCCGACCCTCTACGGCATGGCCGCGACGTACGACAACGAGGGCAACTACATCTACCCGGAGGGCTTCGACCCGGAGACGGGCGAGTGGCTCGAGGGGTACGACAAGCAGCGCGAGACCTGGGAGAACCAGTACGCCGAGGCGCGGCAGCGCTGGGAGGCGCACCAGAAGCAGGTGCAGACCTCTCGGGCCGCCGAGGCCGAGGCCGCTGCCAACCCGCAGCCCGCCCCGACCAGCGGCACCACCACCTCGACCAGCGCGGCCCCGAGCCGTCAGGCCGAGGAGCCGGCCGGCACGCTGGCCACCGACGAGGCGCTCGCCGCACTGCGGGAGAAGCTCGCCGGCGGCAAGTGACCCCGGTCCGGCGCTGCGCCTGACTGGTGCCGTGCTGAGGGTGGGACTGACCGGTGGGATCGGGTCGGGTAAGAGCGCGGTGGCGCGGCGACTCGTCGAGCGGGGTGCGATGCTCGTCGACGCCGACCAGGTGGCGCGGGAGGTGGTCGCGCCGGGCACCGAGGGGCTGGCCGAAGTGGTGGCCGCCTTCTCCGAACGGATACTCGCCGCCGACGGCTCTCTCGACCGGGCCGCCCTCGGCGACGTGGTCTTCAGCGACGAGGCGGCCCGCCGTCGGTTGGAGGCCATCGTCCACGGTCGGGTACGAGCGCGTACGGCGGAACTGATCGCCGCCGCACCGGCGGACGCCGTGGTGGTCAACGACGTGCCGCTGCTGGTCGAGGTGGGGCTGGCACCCACGTACCACCTGGTGGTGGTGGTGCAGACGGCGGTGGCCACCCGGCTGGAGCGGCTGGCCCGTGACCGGGGGATGAGCCGCGCGGAGGCGCAGCGGCGGATCGCCGCCCAGGCTGACGACGCCCGCCGCGCCGCCGCGGCGGACGTGCTGCTCGCCAACGACGGCACCCTGGCGCAACTGCACGCGGCGGTCGACGCGCTCTGGGACGACCGGCTGGTGCCGTTCGAGGAGAACGTGCGACACCGGCGGCCGGTCCGCATGCACCGGGTGGCACTGTCCACGCCGGATCCGACCTGGCCGCAGCAGTACGCCCGGCTCGCCGCCCGGATCCGGCACGCGATTGCCCCGGCCGATCTCCGGATCGACCACATCGGTTCGACCGCGGTGGCCGGGCTGTCCGCCAAGGACGTGATCGATATCCAGCTCAGCGTGCCGTCGCTCGCCGACGCCGACGGGCCGCTGGCGCAGCGGCTGGCCGAGGCAGGTTTTCCCCGATTCCCGGGTAACTGGTGGGACAACCCGCGTCCGGCCGGCAGCGGCCGGTGGGAGAAGCGGTTGCACGGCAGCGCCGATCCGGCCCGCCCGGTCCACCTGCACCTGCGGGTGACCGGTTCACCCGGCTGGCGGTACGCGTTGCTGATGCGCGATCACCTGCGGGCCGATCCCGCGCGTCGGGCCGCGTACCTGATGCTCAAGCGGGAGCTGGCGGCGTCCGCGCCGGACAGCGGCGCGTACGCGACCGCCAAGGACCCCTGGTTCGACGAGGAGCGCCTGCGCGCCGAGGAGTGGGCGGCCACGACGGGTTGGTGTGCCTGAGTCGACCAGACCCGATCAGCGCGGACGGGTCGGTGCGGCCAGCGGTGGCACCCGGCCCGGGGTCAGGTCGAGCTGCGCCCAGGTGCCTTCCCGGGTCGGCAGTTCCAGCCGGCGTAGCAGCCCGTTGCGCGCGAGCCAGTAGCGGGCCCGGCTCCGGCCGGTGTCGACCTCCAGCACGTCGACCACGCTGCCGGCGAGCTTGTCCCCACGGATCCGCCGGACGGAGCCCGCCGGTCCGCTGTCGCGGACGGAGCCCGCCGGTCTGCTGTCGCGGGCGGCCCCCAGGGCGGCGTCCAGCAGCGGAGTCAGGGCGTCGGTGCGGTGCGCGCCGGCTCGCCAGCCGGTGACCGGCGGTGGCAGCGGTGGGGGGTCGGCGTGGCCTCCGGCGATTGCCCCCTCGATCCGGGTCACCCCCTGGGCGTCCTGCCGCAGCAGGGTGCGCCGACCCTCCGCGTCCAGGTCGGTGACGCCGAGGTAGGCCGTACCCGAGGTCCAGCTCAACCAGCCCGCGCCGCGCAGATTCGCGCGGGCCGCGGTGGGCGCGGTCACCGTGACGGCGGCACCGCCGGCGGCCCGGAGCCGGGCGGGCAGCCGGCGCCAGCGCTCCCGCTCGGCGGCGGTGAGGGCACGGGGCAGGCCGACCCGGCCGCCAAGCGCGTCGACCGGCCGGAGCGTGGGCCGGTCGGCGCGGTTGAGCTGCACGTGCACCGGCCCGACGTCGGGAAGGCTGGCTTCCAGCCGATGCAGCCTCCCGGCCGGGTCCAACCAGTACCGCCTCGCCCCGTCGTCACCGTGCGGCGGGCGGGCGGACAGGACGTCCACGGTCTCCCCGTTGATCCGCTCCTGGCCCGCCCAGTGGCCGGAGAACCCGTCGGCGGGGTCGGGCCGGTCGTTGGCGAGGGTGAAGATGAAGCTCAGCACGGGATCCAGCCGTCGGTCGGCGGGCAGTCGCCAGCCGTCGGTCGGCGGGACCAACGGTGGCATCGCGGGCGCCGGCACCGCCGTCGGGTCGGGGCGGAGCACAAGTACGGTGGGGGTCGCCTGGGTCAGACCGCGCAGTGGGCCGGCACCGGGGCCGGTCACGTCCAGGTAGGCCAGCTGCCGGGCCCAGTCGACCCAGCCGAGCAGGTCGGTGCGGGTGCTGCCGTCGCCGACCGTGACGTGTAGTCCGGCCCGCAGTTCCCGATAGTTGGTGACCCGCATGACGGCCAACCGCTCCCGTTCGGTCGCTGTCAGCTCCCGGGCCGACGCGGGTGCCCAGTTGGTCAGGGTGACCACCAGCAGCACGGCGGCGACCGTTGCGGTCAGGGCGAGCCCGGCCAGGGTGAGGCGGTGCCGCCGGAGGGCCCGCCGACGATTCTCCTCGGCCTCGTCGCGGGTCCCGGCCAGTTCCTCGTCGTCGGTCAGGTCTGCCACGGCCGGGTCCAGCAGGCCGGGCGACATCGAGGCGCGGCGGAATCCGGGCGGCCGCCCGGGGGCTGCCGTCCCGGTGAGCCCGAGTGCCTCGGGTGGCACGATGCCGGCGCGGTGCCGTCGTGCGCCGGCCCGGTGCCGGCGTTCGGGACGGTCGGTGGGCGCACCGGACAGCGGGCCGGCCTGCTCGGCGCGGACGGCCGGCTCGGCCGGGAGGCCGGTGCGCCGGGCAGCCGGGGATTCGTCGCGGTGGCCGCCGGTCGGCGGTCGTGAGGTGTTCTCCACGGGAGGATGAACGGGCCGGACCCGGGTGTGGTGACGACGTGGCGGCGCTCGCGGCGGCCGGTCTGCGCGCTCGGCGCGACCACGTCAGGTGCGCACGCCGGACGAGCCGGGTGCTGCGACCCTCGATGCCGGCACCGGTGCGGCCTGTGCGGCTCGCCACCGGACCGGTCGGCCGCCGCGAGCGGCCTACGGGGAAAGGGTAGCCGGGTGAACAGGACCACACAATGCGAATATCGAAGCCGATCAGGAGCCGGGCGTAGTCGGCCCGGACTGTCGGACCTGCGGCGTACCGTTGGGGTCATGGCGCTCGACATTCCCCGGCTCGACGGCCGTTTCCAGGTGGTCAGCGAGTTCCAGCCGGCCGGCGACCAGCCGGCGGCGATCGACGATCTGGAGCGGCGGGTGCGCCGCGGTGACCGGCACACCGTGCTGCTCGGCGCGACCGGCACCGGCAAGAGCGCCACCACCGCCTGGCTGGTCGAGCGACTGCAACGGCCGACGCTGGTGCTGGCCCCCAACAAGACGCTCTGCGCCCAGCTCGCCAAGGAGTTCAGCGAGCTGCTGCCGGACAACGCGGTGGAATACTTCGTCTCCTACTACGACTACTACCAGCCCGAGGCGTACATCCCCCAGACCGACACCTACATCGAGAAGGACTCCTCGATCAACGAGGAGGTCGAGCGGCTGCGGCACTCGGCCACCATGTCGCTGCTCACCCGCCGCGACGTGGTGGTGGTCGCCACGGTGAGCGCCATCTACGGGCTGGGCACGCCGGAGGAATACCTCGACCGCGCGGTGCGCGTGGCGGTCGGCCAGGAGCTGGACCGCGACCAGCTGCTGCGCCGGCTGGTCGACATCCAGTACACCCGCAACGACATGGCCTTCCAACGGGGGACGTTCCGGGTCCGCGGCGACACGCTGGAGATCATCCCGGCGTACGAGGAACTGGCCGTCCGGATTGAGCTCTTCGGCGACGAGGTGGAGAAGCTCTACTACCTCAACCCGCTCACCGGCGACGTGGTTCGTGAGGTGGACCACCTGCTGATCTTCCCGGCGACGCACTACGCGGCCGGTCCGGAGCGGATGGAACGGGCGGTCCGCGACATCGAGACCGAGCTGGCCGAGCGGCTGGCCGAGTTGGAGCGGCAGGGCAAGCTGCTGGAGGCGCAGCGGCTGCGGATGCGCACCACGTACGACATCGAGATGATGCGGCAGGTCGGCTTCTGCTCCGGCATCGAGAACTACTCCATGCACATCGACGGCCGGTTGCCCGGCAGCCCGCCGCACTGCCTGCTCGACTACTTCCCCGACGACTTCCTCACCGTCATCGACGAGTCGCACGTGACGATCCCGCAGATCGGCGGGATGTTCGAGGGCGACGCCTCGCGCAAGCGGATGCTCATCGACCACGGGTTCCGGCTGCCCAGCGCCGCCGACAACCGGCCGCTGCGGTTCGACGAGTTCCTGGAGCGGGTGGGCCAGATGGTCTTCCTGTCGGCAACGCCGGGGCCGTGGGAGCTGGAGCATGCCCAGGGCGAGTTCGTCGAGCAGGTGATCCGGCCGACCGGTCTGGTCGATCCGGAGGTCGTGGTCAAGCCGACAAAGGGCCAGATCGACGACCTGATGCACGAGATCAAGCTGCGCACCGAGCGCGACGAGCGGGTGCTTGTCACCACGCTGACCAAGAAGATGGCCGAGGACCTGTCGGACTACCTGCTGGAGAACGGCATCCGGGTGCGCTATCTGCACTCCGAGGTCGACACGCTGCGCCGCGTCGAGTTGTTGCGGGAGCTGCGGCGGGGTGACTACGACGTGCTGGTCGGCATCAACCTGCTCCGGGAAGGCCTCGACCTGCCCGAGGTGTCCCTGGTGGCGATCCTGGACGCGGACAAGGAGGGCTTCCTGCGCAGTGGCCGCTCGCTCATCCAGACCATCGGCCGCGCGGCCCGCAACGTCTCCGGGCAGGTCCACATGTACGCCGACAAGATCACGCCATCGATGGCGGCCGCGATCGAGGAGACCGACCGGCGGCGGGCCAAGCAGATCGCGCACAACGAGGCGCACGGCATCAGCCCCGAGCCACTGCGCAAGAAGATTCACGACATTCTCGACGACATCTACCGCGAGGCGGAGGACACCGAGGCGACCCGGGTCGGCGGCGCGGTGCGGCAGTTGTCCCGGGGCAAGGCGCCGGTCAAGGAGACCCGTAGCCGGGCCCGGTCCGGCGCCGGCACCCCGGCCCGGGAGGGCATGGCGCGGGCCGAGTTGGCGCAGCTCATCCAGGATCTCAGCGATCAGATGCTGGCCGCCGCGCGGGAGCTTCAGTTCGAGTTGGCCGCCCGGATCCGCGACGAGGTCGCCGACCTGAAGAAGGAGCTGCGGGGGATGGACGCCGCCGGCGTGAAGTAACAGCTGGGTCAGCGCGGCGACGCACTTCTCACGATGGGCAGATAGCTGAATGCGAGCGTGCTATTGCGCTGGGTGATCGGCCTGCGTAATCTCCCTCGGTGGGGAGGCGGGAATGCCGTTACCAACCAGTCCGGTCATTCGACGCGCACGACTCGGCGCGGAGCTGCGCCAGCTTCGACGACGCGAGGCGCTGACGCTGGAGCAGGTGTGCGACCGGCTCGGCTGGGCGTCGACTTCCAAGCTGTCCCGCATCGAGCTGGGGCAGAGTCGGCCCGACCTGGCCGACGTGCTCGATCTGCTGGACATCTACCAGGTGCCGCCGCCGCAGCGTGATGCGTTGATCATCATTGCTCGGGATGCCGCGATAAGTCGGGGCTGGTGGAAGTCGCTGGGAGAGATGGGGGAGCGACAGCGCACGTACGCCGAACTGGAGGCCGGGGCGGCGGACATTGTGGAATACCAGCCGGTCCTGGTGCCCGGCCTGTTGCAGACCCCGGCGTACGCGCGTCTGCGCATCGCCGCCGGGGCGCTCATCGATCCGAAGGTGGACGTCGAGGCCGACCTGCGGGCCCGCACCGCCCGGCACGCGGTGCTGCGCCGGATCGAACCACCGCACTACACGGCGCTGATCTCGGGCGCGGCCTGCGAGCCCGGCGGCGACCCGACAGATGTCTGGCGGGAACAGTTGCGGCACCTGCTCGACCTGGCCGAGCTGCCACACGTGACGATCCGGCTGCTGCCGTCGGTGGCCGGGCCGCAGCCGATGCCGCTCACCCCGTTCTCCTGCTACTCGTTTCCGGACCCGGCGGATCCGCGGACGGTGATGCTGGAGGCGCTGACCACGGATGTGCGGCTCTCCACTGCTGCCGATGTGGAGCGGTATCAGCGGATGACCGACGGTCTGCTGGAGGCGGCGTTGCCTGAGGAGGAGACGGCGCGGCTGCTGACCCGCCGGCTCGAAGAGACCCAGGATTAGCGAGACCGCCAGTCCTGTTGCCGGTCTCTCTTGTGGCCGCAGGGCGCCGGTCCCGGGCCCGGCGCCCCCGTAGCCGTCGGGGCCGGGCCGACGCGAGCCGCAGACTAGACCGACGGTATGACAGTTTTCTCAGGCCGGTACGTCGATTTTCTCAGGCCGGTACGTCGATGAAGTGCTCTACCCGGGGCGGTGCGGCGAAATGGGGGCCGATCAGCTCCCGCCACCGCACGAACCGGTCGGTGGCCCGGAAGTTGTCTTCGTGCGCCTCGACGGAGTCCCACTCGACAAGCAGCACGAAGCGGGAGGGCGACTCCATGCCCCGGGTCATCCGTACCGACCGGCACCCGGGGGTGCCGGCGAGCACCGGGTGCCCTTCGGCGTACGCGGCGGCGAAGGCGTCTTCCTGGCCGGGAATGATGTCGATGAGCGCGACTTCAAGCACCATGCGGGCAGCCTGCCACGTCGAGGTCGACGCTGGGGGACACCGCCCACGCTTCCCACGCACCGGACGGTCAGGCTATGCCTAGCCTCCTAGGATGCGGAGCGGTGGTGAGGTGGCGTGAATCGCTGGCGTACGGTGTGCCGGTTGCTGGGTGACGACGGAGGAATGAGACTGTGAACGTGTCCGGACTCGTGTGGGGGGCAACCCTCGTCGCCCTCACCGCGGTGCTCCTGGTGGATCTGCTCATCATCGGGCGACGACCGCACGAGCCCAGCGTGCGGGAGTCCAGCCTCTGGGTCGCCTTCTACGTGGCGTTGGCCCTGTTCTTCGGTGCCGGCCTCTGGTTGACTGCCGGAGCGAGTGTCGCCGGGCAGTTCTACACGGGTTGGCTCACCGAGTACAGCCTCTCGGTCGACAACCTCTTCGTCTTCATGATCATCATGGCCCGCTTCGCGGTGCCTCGCCAGTATCAGCAGAAGGTGCTACTCATCGGCATCGTGCTCGCGCTGGTCATGCGCGGTGCCTTCATCGCCGCCGGTGCGGCCCTGATCAGCCAGTTCAGTTGGGTGTTCTACATTTTCGGCGCCTTCCTCATCTACACCGCCATCAACCTGGCCCGGCAGGGTGAGTCGGCGGAGGAGGACTTCCAGGAGAACGTGCTGATCCGGTGGAGCCGGCGGGCGCTGCCCATCTCCCGGGGCTACGACGGGGCCGCGCTGACCGTACGGCAGAACGGCAGGCGCATGTTCACCCCGATGCTCATCGTCATGATCGCCATCGGTACCACCGACCTCATCTTCGCCCTCGACTCGATCCCGGCGATCTTCGGCATCACCCACGAGCCGTACCTCGTCTTCACCGCCAACGTCTTCGCGTTGATGGGACTGCGGCAGCTGTACTTCCTGCTCGGCGGCTTGCTGGAACGGTTGATCTTCCTGAGTTACGGCCTGGCGGTGGTGCTCGGCTTCATCGGGGTGAAGCTGATCCTCGAGGCGCTGGCCGACAACAAGCTGTCCTTCCTCAACGGTGGCGAGCCGATCGGCTGGGCGCCACACATCCCCATCTGGCTGTCTCTGCTGGTCATCCTGGTCACCCTGACCGTCGCCACCATCGCCAGCCTGGTCAAGTCCTCCCGGGACCGGCGGCGTGAACTCGCCGGCGTCGGCCCGAGAGAGCCCAGCGGTCAGTAGACCCCAGGCGCGGGCGGGCGCTCACAGATCGTGTCGGTGGCGCCAGACCAGCGCGGAGATGTCGGCCACCAGGTGGCGGGCCGATCGATCGACCCGGCCGCTGGGCTGGTCATCCGGGACCGGCCTGCTGGTGCAGACGACGAGCAGGTAGGCGGGGGCGTCATCGGGGAAGATCACCGCCGCGCCGTGCCGCACACCACGTACCCAGCCATTCTTGTGCGCCAGCCGGGTGCCTGCGGGCAGCCCCTCGGCGATGTCCTGACGGATCTGTTGCGCACAGAGCACGTCGAGCATCGCGGCACAGCCCGCAGGCGAGACGACCGGTTCCGTCCGGGCGCTGCCGGCGGGTGAGCAGACCGGTTGCCGGCGGGCGCTGCCGACAGGGAAGCCTGACCGGGCGGGACCGGAGGCCGGCGAAGCGGCGGCTAACCCGGCGGGACCGAAGGGTGGGGAAGCGGCGGCTAACCCGGCGGGACCGGAGGGTGGGGAAGCGGAGCCTGATCGGGCGGCGCCGGTGGCTACGGCGTCGAGCAGGTCGGCCAGGTCGGCTGCGGTGACCAGGTTGGTGATGCCCGCGTCGCGGGCGGCGAAGTCCTCGATGCCGCGGCCGGTGACGCTGTGCCGGGCACCGACCCGGGCCCAGAGGTCGGCCACCGCCGCCAACCCGACGTGTTCGATAAGCAGGTTGGTGGCGAGGTTGCTGGACTTCACGATCATCCGCTCGGCAAGCCAGCGCAGCGGAGCGCGGTCGCCGAGCCGGTCCCAGACGGCGTCGTCGTTGTCCTGCTGTCGGGCGCAGGAGAAGGCGGGCGCGTCCGGCTGGGCCGAGGTGAACCGGTTGTGCACCGTGGCCGGGGCGTCAAGGTCGAGGCGGCCGATGTCGGCGGCGCGGTACAGCGCGGCGAGTACCGCCAGCTTCATGGTGCTCGCCGCGTAGTGGGTGGCCTCGGCGTGCCGGGTCCAGGTGGGCGGGGCGGCTAGCCGCCCCGCGTACACCGAGATCGTGCCTGGCAGCGCGTCCCACCTCACCCCCTGAGTATGAAAGAAGGGGCCCCCTGTTAACGCCTGGTGTATTAAAGGGGGCCCCTCCTAACACGCAAACCCGGCGAGCGGCGCGAACGGCGAGCGGCCGTGCGCGCCGGGGGTGAGTGTGTGAGGGGTGCGGGCGGTTCAGCCAGCGTGCTTGCGGCGAGCGGTGGCGCGGGCCCGCTGGGTCTGGTCGAGCACCACCTTGCGGATGCGTACGGCGGCCGGGGTGACCTCGACGCACTCGTCCTCACGGCAGAACTCCAGCGCCTGCTCCAACGACAGCTTCCGCGGCGGGATCAGCTTCTCGGTCTCGTCGGCCGTGGAGGAGCGCATGTTGGTGAGCTTCTTCTCCTTGGTGATGTTGACGTCCATGTCGTCGGAGCGGGAGTTCTCCCCGACGATCATGCCCTCGTACACCTCGGTGCCCGGCTCGACGAAGAGCTGACCGCGCTCCTGGAGGTTGGTCATCGCGAACGCGGTGACGCTGCCGGAGCGGTCGGCGACCAGCGAACCGTTGTTGCGGGTCCGCAGCTCGCCGAACCACGGCTCGTACGACTCGAAGACGTGGTGCAGGATGCCGGTGCCGCGGGTCTCGGTGAGGAACTCGGTGCGGAAACCGATCAGGCCACGCGCCGGAACCAGCCACTCCATCCGGATCCAGCCGGTGCCGTGGTTGACCAGCTGCTCCATCCGGCCCTTGCGGGTGGCCAGCAGCTGGGTGATGGCGCCGAGGTACTCGTCGGGCGCGTCGATGGTGAGCCGCTCCACCGGCTCGCAGGTCTTGCCGTCGATCTCCCGGGTCACCACCTGGGGCTTGCCGACGGTCAGCTCGAACGACTCGCGGCGCATCTGCTCGACCAGGATGGCCAGCGCCAGCTCGCCGCGGCCCTGCACCTCCCAGGCGTCGGGGCGTTCGGTGGGCAGCACCCGCAGCGACACGTTGCCGATGAGTTCCTTGTCCAGGCGGTCCTTGACCATCCGGGCGGTGACCTTGGCGCCCTTGACCCGGCCGACGAGCGGCGAGTTGTTGGTGCCGATGGTCATCGAGATGGCCGGCTCGTCGACGGTGATCAGCGGCAGCGGGACGGGGTTCTCCGCGTCGGCGAGCGTCTCGCCGATCATGATCTCGGGGATGCCGGCCACGGCGATGATGTCGCCCGGCCCGGCCGAGTCGGCGGGCTTGCGCTCCAGCCCCTCGGTCATCAGCAGTTCGGAGATGCGGACCCGCTGGGTGCTGCCGTCGGTGCGGCACCAGGCCACGCTCTGCCCCTTGGCGATGGTGCCCTGCCGGACCCGGCACAGCGCGAGCCGGCCGAGGAAGGGAGAGGCGTCGAGGTTGGTGACGTGCGCCTGCAGCGGTGCCTGCTCGTCGTACGCGGGCGGCGGGATGGTGTCCAGCAGGGTGCGGAACAGCGGCTCCAGCGAGGTGCTGTCGTCCGGCACCGAGCCGTCGGCGGGCTGGGTCAGCGAGGCGATGCCGTCGCGGGCGCAGGCGTAGACGATCGGGAAGTCGATCTGCTCCTCGTCGGCGTCCAGGTCGAGGAAGAGTTCGTACGTGTCGTCGACGACCTCCTTGATCCGGGCATCGGGCCGGTCCACCTTGTTGATCACCAGGATGATCGGCAGCCGGGCCTTGAGAGCCTTGCGGAGCACGAACCGGGTCTGCGGCAGTGGGCCCTCGCTGGCGTCGACGAGCAGCACGACCCCGTCGACCATGGTCAGCCCACGCTCGACCTCGCCACCGAAGTCGGCGTGACCGGGGGTGTCGATGATGTTGATGGTGACCGGGTCGGAGCCGTCCGCCGGCAGGTAGCGCACGCCGGTGTTCTTGGCCAGGATGGTGATGCCTTTTTCCCGTTCGAGGTCCATCGAGTCCATCACCCGCTCGGTCACCTCGCCCCGGGCGCCGTAGGCGCCGGCCTGCCGCAACATGGCGTCGACCAGGGTGGTCTTGCCGTGGTCGACGTGGGCGATGATGGCGACGTTGCGGAGGTCGGTGCGCAGCTGCATGCCTCCATCCTCCCGCCTGCGTGGTTGCCGCGCGGCGTCGGGGGTCACCCTGGGTGCCGACGGCCAGCTGTCTGACCCGGGCACCGGTGGGCCACGCGCGGGGCCACGAACGGCTGTCGGCGCTGTTAGGGTGCGGCGACGTCGTCATTGCCGAAAGGGGTCGACATGGGGCGGAGAGTCACCGGGCTGGGCATGGCGTTCGTCGCCGGGCTGCTGCTGCTGACCGGCGGCGCGTGTGCCCGCACCGACGCTCCGGCCGCGGAGCTGCCCGCTCCGGTCGCGTTGCCGGAGGATCTGCCCGGCACGGTGACGCCGAGCGGGCCGGCGCTGCCGGACGACGTCACGGCCACGCCGGTCGCGGTGGAGTCGATGGGTGCGGCGCCGAGCGCGAGTGCCAGTGCCGGCTCGGCGTCGCCGTCGGCGAAGCCGGCCCCGAAGCCCAAGCGCACCGTGACTGCGCCGCGCAAGGTGCCGAAGCCGCCGGTGGAGACCGAGGTGCCGCCGCAGCCGCCGAAGCCGCCGGCCAGTGGGTGCGAGCCGAGCTACGAGGGCAAGGAGGCCAGCCGGGCGCAGGTCAAGGCCGCGTTGAGTGACGCGGCCGAGCGTACGTACTGGCCGACGTCGGCACCGGACATCCGGATCCCACTGAACCTGATCAAGGCGACGGCGTGGCAGGAGAGCGGCTGGCAGTCCCACATCGTCGCCTGCGACAAGGGCATCGGCCTGATGCAGGTGATGCCGGACACCGCGACCTGGATGAACCAGCGGTTCGGGCAGAGCTATGACGTGTGGGACTACCGGGACAACGCCTACCTCGGCGGCACCTACCTGGCGTGGCTCACCAAGTACATCGGCGACATGTACTTCGAC
Source organism: Micromonospora endophytica (assembly GCF_003236305.1). Lineage (GTDB taxonomy): Bacteria > Actinomycetota > Actinomycetes > Mycobacteriales > Micromonosporaceae > Micromonospora > Micromonospora endophytica. The sequence goes on from NZ_POTX01000051.1 coordinate 18,860, forward strand.
GCCGACTACCGGCTCGACGCCGGCCTGTGCACCTCGGGGGTGTTGGACTCCTGCCTGCTCAACGCCGTGATCGCCGCGTACAACTACGGTCACGGCGCGGTGGCTCGGGAGGGGCAGCCGTTGGCCATCCCCAATCCGAGCTACGTGCGCAACGTCCGGGCACTGATGACGGAGTGCGTCTGCCTCGATTACTGAGGTGGGGGTGCGGTGGCCTTGATCTGGCCGGGCCACCAGAACCGCTCACCGAGCAGGAACGCCAGGGCGGGAACGACGACGGTCCGCACCAGCAGGGTGTCCAGCAGGACGCCGAGGCAGACGATGATCCCGATCTGGGTCAGCGTGATCAGCGGCAGCACGCCGAGGACGGCGAAGACCGCGGCGAGCAGGATGCCGGCGCTGGTGATGACTCCGCCGGTGACCCGCAGCGCGGAGAGCATGCCGTCGCGGGTGCCGGCGGTGCGGGCGTCCTCGCGGGCCCGGGTGACCAGGAAGATGTTGTAGTCGACGCCGAGCGCGACGAGGAAGACGAAGGCCAGCAACGGCACGGTGCTGTCCAGCGCGGGGAAACCGAGCACGTGGTCGAAGAGCAGCCAGGCGCCGCCGAGGCTGGCGAAGTACGAGGCGACGACGGTGACGACGAGCAGCACCGGGGCGAGCAGTCCGCGCAGCAGCAGGATCAGCACGGCGGCGACGAGCAACAGGATGAGCGGCAGGATGAGGCGCAGATCCCGGGCGTCGGCCTGGGCCGAGTCGTACGTGCCGGCGACGGTGCCGCCGACCACCGCGCCGGTGAGATCGTCGACGCCGGCCGGTGCCGGTGGTGCGGAGCCGGGGACGGCGGCCACGGCCTCCCGCAGTTCGGTGAGCGTGCGGTCGGCGGCCTGGGTGCCGGGTTCGGCGTCGAGGACCACGTCGACCTGGGCGACGGTGGGGCCGGCCGGGCCGGGGCGGGCGGAGGCGACGCCGGGTACGCCGGCGGCGGCGTCGGTGACCGCGGGCACCGCGTCGGGGCTGGTCATCACCGCGACCGGCTGGGTGGTGCCGGCGGGGAAGGCGCGGGCGAGGGTCTGCGCGCCGGTGACCGCCTCCGGTTGGACCCGGAACTGCTCGGTCTCCGACAGGCCGGTGCGCAGGCCCAGCCCACCGAGGGCGAGACCGGCCAGCAGCAGCGTGGCCAGCACCGCGACGGGTGCCGGACGGCGGATCACGGCGGCACCGAGCCGACCCCAGATCCGGCCTTCCCGGCCGGCGCTGCCGACGTGCGGCACGAACGGCCAGAACAGGCCGCGGCCGAGCAGCACCAGCGCGGCGGGCAGCACCAGCAGTGCCGAGGCCATGGCCAGCAGGATGCCGGCGGCGCAGGCGACGGCGAGGGCGCGGTTGAGTTCCCGCTCGCTCAGCAGCAGGGTGAGCACCCCGAGCATGACGGTGCCGCCGCTGGCCAGGATCGGTTCGGCGGTCCGGCGCAGGGCGGCGCGCATGGCGACGAAGCGGTCCTCCTCGCGGCGTAGTTCCTCGCGGTAGCGGGCGATCAGTAGCAGCGCGTAGTTGGTGGCGGCACCGAAGACGAGGACGCTGGCGATGCCGGTGACGGCCCCGCCGGCGAAGTTGATGCCGACCGCCGGGATGATCGTGTCGAGGGCGCGCAGCGTGAGCTGTTCGGTGGCGGCCACGATGGCCAGGGGCACCATCCAGAGCAGCGGGCTGCGGTAGGTGACGAGCAGCAGCAGCGCCACGACGGCGGCGGTGACGGCGAGCAGGGTGGTGTCGGCGCCCTCGAAGACCTTGGTGAGGTCGGCGGTGAAGGCGGGCGCGCCGGTCACCTCGACGGTGAGGTCGGTGGGCAGATCGGTGAGTGCGGCGCGGATCTGGGCCACCCGGTCGGCGACCGCCTCCTGGCCGTCGGTGGTGTCGACAGGCACGGCGACCAGAGCCACCGTGCCGTCCGGGGATAGCTGTGGTGGGGCGACCTGACCGCCGGCGGCGAGCGGGGCCAGGGCGGTGGTGCCGCTGGTGAGGGTGGTCTGGTCGGTGTCGGTGAGCGGTGCGCCGTCGGTGCGGCTCACCACCACGATGGCCGGCTGGACGTCGCTAGCGGGCAGTTCGTCCTGGAGCCGCTCGACCTGGGTGGACTGCCACTGCTCGGACAGGCCGGTGGCGGAGACGGGTGCCGGGTTGTCCGGTATCGGTAGCACGAACACCACCACACCGAACGCGATCGCCGCGACGAGGGTGAGCAACGCGGCCAGGCGGTTGCCGGCGACGCGGGTGAGCGCGGGCATCCCGGGCACCATCCGATCTTCGTACGAGGGGACCTCTAGACCTTCGAGAGTTTCGCTCATCGAGAGAGCTGGCGCAACAGGTGTCGGCTGTCGAGTATCTTGATTGGCGAGATATGGGCCTGGCTCGGCTATGCTGCCATCGGCGCGGAAGGAAGCGGCGGAACGTGGCAGCTCATGGGATGTATCGACGGCGTGACACGCGGCGCGGCTGGTTGATCGCGGAGATCACCGCCGAGCTGCGGCGATACGGCGCGGACGCCCAGCATGTCGGGCACGCCTTCGCCAGTCGGCACGGCCTCAACGCCACCGACCTCCAAGCGCTGATCGCGGTGATGGACGCCGAACTCGCCGGCACGCCGATCACCCCTGGTCGCCTCGGCGAGCAGCTGAACCTCTCCTCCGGTTCGGTCACCGCGCTCGTCGACCGGCTGGAGCGGGCCGGGCACATCCGCCGCGATCGAGACACCGGCGACCGGCGCAAGGTGCTGCTGCACTATGCCGACCAGGGTGCCGCCCTGGCCATGGACTTCTTCCGTCCCCTCGGCGAGCGCACCGACCGGGTGATGGCCGACTTCGGTGACGACGAGCTGGAGGTGGTGCACCGGTTCCTGGCGGCGATGGGCATCTCGTTGCGGCAGCACCGCGACGGGCTGCGGGAGCACCGGGACGGGACACGGCAGCAGCGCGACGGGTCGGGGGACGTGCCGGCGCGGCGACGGAGCGGTTGAGGCGCCGATGCTGGATCGATTCGCCGCCCGCCTGGCCGCCGCCACGCTGCGGTTGCCGCCGGCGCGGACCCGCCGGGTCGCCGTCGACCGCGACCTTGCCGTCCGGGCCCGCGACGGGGTGATCCTGCGCACCGACCACTACGCCCCCGACCTGCCGGGGGCACCGACCGTGCTGATCCGTACCCCGTACGGTCGGGGTGGGCCGATGCGGTTGCTCTGCCGGCTGGCGGCCGAGCGGGGTTTCCACGTGGTCATCCAGTCCTGCCGGGGCACCGGCGGTTCGAGCGGGCGGTTCGACCCGTTCGTGCATGAGCGTGACGACGGGCTGGACACCCTCGACTGGCTGCGCCGGCAGCGCTGGTGGAGTGGCGCGTTCGGCATGTTCGGCGCCAGCTACCAGGGTTTCGTGCAGTGGGCTCTGGCGGCCGACGCGGGCGAGGAACTGCGGGCGATGGTCGCGGTGATCACCGCGTCGGCCATGCGTGACTCCACGTACGCCGGTGAGTCGTTCGCCCTGGACACGGTGCTGACCTGGACGGAGCTGCTCCAGGCACAGACCGTGCCGTGGCTGGCCCGGCAGTGGGAACTCAAACGGGGGCAGCCACGGCTGGTCGCGGCGCTGTCGCACCTGCCCCTGGTCGAGGCGGACCGGGTGGCCACCGGGGTCACCGTGCCGTTCTTCCAGGAGTGGCTGCGGCATCACACCCCGGACTCCGACTACTGGCGCAGCCGGGACGCCGACGACCGGCTGCACCGGGTGCGGGCGCCGGTGGCGATGGTCAGCGGCTGGCACGACATCTTCCTGCCGGCGCAGCTGCGCGACTACGCGGCGCTGCGCGCCACCGGTGCCCGGCCGCGGTTGATCGTCGGGCCGTGGACCCACGGCAGTCCCGGGCTCTTCGTCGCTGCCCTGCGCGAGGGCCTGCGCTGGCTCGACACCCACCTGTCCGACACCGACGACGTTCGGGTCGACCCCCGGCCCTCCGGTGCCGACGCCGGAGGCGAGGCACCGGTGCGGGTGCATCTCGGCGGGGCTGGCGGGGGCTGGCGGGACCTGCCGGACTGGCCGCCACCCGCCCGCGAGGTGCGCTGGCATCTGCATCCGGGGCAGGCCCTGCGTACGTCGGTGGCGGTGCCGTCGCCACCGGACGGATTCTGGTACGACCCGGCCGACCCCACGCCCTCGCTGGGTGGTCCGCTGCTGGTGGCTCAGCGCGCCGGACCCGTCGACAATCGCCCGGTGGAGGCTCGGGCGGACGTGTTGACCTGGACCAGCGCGCCGCTGCACCGCGCGGTCGAGGTGGTCGGGCCGGTCCGGGCGGAGATCCACCTACGCAGCGAGCTGTCCTACCTCGACCTCTTCGTGCGGCTGTGTGACGTGGATCGCCGAGGGCGTTCCTGGAACGTCTGCGACGGGTTGGTCCGGCTCGACCCGGTGCGCTTTCCCGCCGACGACACGGGTGTGGTGCTGGTGCCTGTGGAACTGTGGCCCACCGCCCACCGATTCGCGCCCGGTCACCGGTTGCGCCTCCAGGTCTCCGGCGGTGCCCACCCTCGGTACGCCCGTAACCCCGGCACCGGGGAACCGCTCGGTGCGGCCGTGGCCCTGCGCGCCGGATATCGCGAGATCCTGCACGACCCGGAGCATCCGTCCGCGGTGGTCCTGCCGATCGTGGCGTCCGCCGGGCAGCCCGCGACGAGCTGAACGACACTGCTCGAGGCGGCGGCCGGTCACCGGCCGCCGCCATCGGCACCGGGTCACATCGGGCGAACGTTGTCTGCCTGCGGCCCCTTCTGCCCCTGGGTCACGTCAAACTCCACCTTCTGGCCTTCGGCCAGCTCGCGGTAGCCGCTCGACGCGATCGCCGAGTAGTGCACGAAGACGTCGGGACCTCCGCCGTCCTGCTCGATGAAACCGAAGCCCTTTTCCGAGTTGAACCACTTCACGGTGCCGGTTGCCATGCGTTCTCTCTCCCTGATCCGCGGGCGATCGTGAGCTACGTGCAGGTGATCGCCCAAATACCTTCCCGACAGTAACCGGTGAATAGGACATTTGCCGGGCGAAGCGCCTCAGCGATCACGGCGCGCTTCGCGACAGCGGCCCACGGTGTCCGGGACAACTGGGGGAAACTCCGGAGGAAACCCGGTGTCGGGCGCTTGGTCGCAGGCCCTAGCGTACGAGGTATGGCAGAGCAGCTTGCCCAGGTCGGAGAGCTTCCCATCGGGTTGCTGATGGGGGTGCTCGGCGTGGTCATGCTCTTCGACGCGGTGCCGCTCTTCGGTGTCCTGGTGCCGGGGGACGTGGCGGTGCTCGCGGCGGTGGCGGTCGGCAGCCCCAGCACCGGGCTGGCGGCCTTCGTCGCCGTGGTCGCCGGCTGCCTGGCCGGCTGGTCGCTGAGTTTCCTGGTGGGCCGGCGGTGGGGCGACCGGTTGCGGCACAGCCGCTTCGGCGGCTGGGTGGGTGAGGCCCGGTGGGTGGCGGCGGAAGGCATCCTGCGCCGCGACGGCGGGCGCTTGGTGCTCGTCGCTCCCTTCCTGCCGGTGTTCAACGCGTTGCTGCCCCTGGCAGCGGGCGGTCTGCACATGTCGTACCCGCGGTTCCTCGGTTTCGCGGCGCTCGGCGCGGGCGCGTGGGCCGGCCTCTACCTGGTGGTGGGCACCGCGTCGCGGGCGTTGGCCGGGCTGTTCCCCGCCGGCGCGAGCCCGCTGCTGGTCACCATGGTGGGCGGTCTGCTGCTGGCGGGTCTGATGCTGCTCGGCACCCGGCGTCGGCTGCGTCGGGTCACCGGCTGAGGCGCCCCGGCCCGGGTGTGCCGACCGCGACCATGCGGACCGGGGCGTACGGGGTCACCCCCACCAGTCGACCGGGGCGGGTGCCGCCAGCCCGGACATCAGCGTCGCGGCGGTCACCCCCATGTCGGCGAGGATGTTGATGGTGGCCTGCCGGATCTCCTTCGAGGTGTTGTCGCCGCCCACCTGGTAGGTGTTGGCCGAGTCGAGCCCCAACGACCAGTTGATCGTTCCGGTGCCGAAGACCAGGGCGCCGTTGCCGCCCGGATACACCACCAGGCGGTGGGTGGCGGTGCCGGCGGAGTCGTACTCGTCACCCGGCCCGGTCAGCAGCAGACCGGAGGCGATGGAGTACGTCACGTGTGAGCAGTAGACCGTGTCCGGGTGCGGGGGCGCCAGGTAGGCCGCGCCGGGAGAACTCGTCCCGGCCGGTCCGTACGTGTCCCATTCGAAACCGAGGATCTGCGTCGGGGACGTCCACGTCTGGCCGGCGGTGAGCGCCGCCACTGTCGTGTGCCGCCACAGCGGGGTGGTCGAGTATCCGCCGTCGCGCGGCACCACAAGCGGCCGCAGGTCGGGACCGTTGACCACGAAAATCGTGCCGGTCAGGGTGTTCTCCGGGGCGTTGCCGCCCTTGCCGGCACCGTCCGGGTCACGCCACGTGCCGGTCCACTGGGGCCGGCTCACCGAGGCGCGGGACGCGATCGTGGACTTGTGGCACTCCCACGTACGCGGCCGGCCCGCGCTGTCCGGGGCGTGGCCGACAGCCCGCCAGAACACCTCGTTGCCGGCGCAGAAGAACAGGCTGGTGCCGGCGTCGCGGGCCGCTTCCCAGCCGGCGCGCATCGCGTCCGACCAGTACTCGTTGTGGCCCATCGCCAGTGCCGCGGAGACGGTGCCGAGCCGCGTCCCGGTCGGGTCGCCGGCCGCGTCGAGGCACGCGTAGTACTTGGCGTCGACGCCGTTGCGTTCCAGGAAGCGCAGCATCGGGTACTCGCCGGTGAAGAAGGTCGACCACTTCACCGCGCCGTAGACGCGGCCAGGGTCGGCGGCACCCCGGTTGACCATCGGCCGGTTGTACGACACGTACCGGGCGCAGTCGGCGTGGTACTGGTTGATGGCGGTGCCGTAGTAGAGGCTGTTGCCCGCGTACTGGTTGGCGCCGAGCCCGCCGTAGGCGTTGTAGGCGACCCAGGTGGAGTCCGACGGCATCACCATCAGCTGTGCCGTGCGGGCGTCGTCGCGCAGCACGAACAGCACGTGGCTCGCGCCGCCGCCGGTGCGGTCGAGACGGAGCAGGTAGATGCCGGAGGGCGCCCACGCGGGTGGGGTCCAGGTCAGCGTGGTCGACCAGGTGCCGCAGTCCAGCGAGGGCAGGCTGGTGTCGGGGTCGCAGTCACCCGCCGCCGGCTGGGTCTGACTGGCCGTCTGCTGGGCGGTGCTCGGGGTGAGGGTGGCGTACCGGCGCGCGCCGGCACCGCCGTACCAACCGAGCCGGTACACCTGCGCCGACCAGCCGACGCCGTCGCTCTGGCCGATCTTGAAGCGGACCGTCTCGTCGCGGTTGAAGCTGAACCCGTCGGCGAACCCTTGCAGGGTGGACACCCCGCCGAGGCCGCCAACGGGAAGATCCCAGGTGGCGCGGTCGGTGCCGGGCAGGGCGTTCTCGGCCGCGACCGGATTGGCGCCCCGCGACACCCGCAGGTCCAACTGGCCGGACCTGCCGGCGCTGGTGGTCACCGACGCCCGCACCACCGCCACGGCGGCACCGGAGGGGGCGCTGTAGATGGGGGTGGCTGTGCTGGCGCCGCTGAGTGTGCCGCCGCCGGAGGGCACCGACCATGAGTAGGAGGTGACGGTCTCCCCGGCGGCGAGGTTGGTGACGGTCACGTCCAGGCCCACCGTCGCGCCGGACCGCACCGGCCGATCCGCGCCGACCAGCACGAGGGCGTCATTCGGCGTCCCGGGAACGTTGGAGACCGCGTAGGTCAGGTCGACGAAGTAGCTTGTCGCGTTGAACGTCTGGCCGGGGTAGCTGTCGGTGAGCGAGAAGCGGCCGTTGCCGATGTCCGCCGGGTCCGCGTCGGTCGCCGGGGCGAACAGGTTGCCGTTCGTGCGGGCCGAGGTGAAGAACCAGTGGGTGTACGGGTAGGCCACCTCGATCGTCGCGGACAGGTAGACGGCGGCGACCAGCCATCGGCCCGCCGTCACCGGCAGCGGCTCGACGGAGACGCTGTTCCACGCGCCCCAGGTCGGGGTGCCGAACGTTGCCCGGCGCAGCACCTGCTGGGTGACGTTGTCGTACAGCACCCACTGGACGGTCAGCTGGCCGGCCGGCGCGGACTGTGGGAACAACCACCGCCCGCCGGTGATCTCGCCGTCGGCGTTGACCTGGATCAGGGTGCCGAGCGTCAGTTGTGTACGGGCTTCCGTCCAGTGTGGATCGGCAGCGGTCAGGGTGTCGAAAAGGGACTGAGACGGCACCGAATCACCTCCGGTGGAGGGGTAGAGGTGACCTCCAATTTTAACGTGAAGCTGCCTCATGATCTGCGGCGATGTCGCTGTCGTCAGTAACCGGACAGCAGCCGACCCGGCCGCCGGGGAGCGGGACCGGGTCGGGTGGGGGAGTGGGCGCTGGGTGGATTACCAGCCGCGGGCCCGCCATTCGGACAGCTGCGGGCGCTCGGCGCCGAGCGTCGAGTCCCGGCCGTGTCCCGGGTAGAACCAGGTCTCGTCCGGCAGCCGGCCGAACAGCTTGTGTTCGACGTCGTCGATCAACGCGGCGAAGCGGTCCGGGTCCTGGTCGGTGTTGCCGACCCCACCGGGAAAGAGGCTGTCCCCGGTGAACAGGTGCGGGACGCCCTCGGGGTCGCGGTAGAGCAGCGCCACCGAACCCGGCGTGTGGCCCTTGATGTGGATGACCTCCAGCGCACAGTCGCCGACCGGCACGGTGTCGCCGTCGGTGAGGGTCTGCGTCTCGATCGGCAGACCGGCCGCGTCGTCGGCGTGCACCAGCGCACGGGCACCGGTCTTCGCCACCACCTCGGCCAACCCCACCCAGTGGTCCATGTGCTGGTGGGTGGTGACCACCGTACGCAGCCCGTCGCCGCCGATCAGCTCCAGCAGACGCGACGCCTCGTTGGCCGCGTCGATCAGCAGTTGCTCACCGGTGGCGCGGCAGCGCAGCAGGTACGCGTTGTTGTCCATCGGACCGACCGACACCTTGGTGATGGTCAGCCGGTCGAGTTCGCGTACCGCCGGGGGGCCGCCGGGGGTGACGTCTCCGCTGTAGGTCATAGCCTTCTAGATCCATTCGGGTGGGCGGGGCAACTGACCGTCGGGGGTGACGGTCAGCTCGGTGCCGGGGCTGCGGCCGGTCAGCCAGGCGGCCAGTTCCGCAGGCGGGCCGGCGATCACCGGGGCGCGGTCGCGGTCGCCGATCATCAGATCGTGGCGGCTGCTGTCGAAACGCAGCACCATCGGCGGGGCGTCGTCGCGGGCGGCGAACCCGGCGGCGACCTCGTGCAGCAGGCGGTGGCCGAACTGCGCCGACCAGTCCGCCGGCCGGTAACCGGCGGCCAGGTCGACGTGGTGGACCTCCACCTCCCGCAACCGTCCCCAGACCAGCATCGTGGCCGGCCACGGCCCGCGCCGGGTCTCCACGTCGACGGCCCACGCCGACGGCGGCATCGCGGCCACCGCCTCGGTGAACCGGTCCGCGCTGCGGCGTAGGTCGTCGAGCTGCTCCTGCGGGGACCGGGATGCGCCGGATTCGATGTCGGCGTCCCGGGCCTCGGCGCTGGCGTACATCGGGATGCGCTGCCCGGTGCGGGCCGAGGTGAGCAGGTTGACGAAGGCGTCGGCGTTGCGGGCCAGGTGGGCGAGGAGATGCCCACGCGTCCAGCCCGGCAGCAGCGCGGGCGCCGCCAGGTCGGCGGCGTCGAAACGGGCCGCCGTACGCAGCAGGCGGGCCGTCGCGTCGTCCACGTCGCCGGTCAACAGGAGGGGGTCCGTCGTCACGTTCTGACCCTAGCCGTCCGGGCCGGCCCCGTCGCCGCGGAATTCACTTCCGGCGCGTCGCCGCGCGTCCTACCGTCGTGGTGGTTCGCGGCACCGGAACGGGGGAGGTGGTGGTCATGCCGGTCACCGCACGCACATGTCACCCGTACCGACCCTGAACGAGGAGTCATGAACATCACCCTGACCGCCCTGGGCTGGGACACCGACCGGGCGGCGTACCTGCGTCGTAGCCGCACCTCGCACCGTCCGGGCCGGGTCGCCCGGGTCGACCGTGGCGTCTGCACCGTGCTCACCACGGACGGGCCGGTGCGTGCCAGCTCCGGTGGGGCCGTGCTGGCCGCCGCGGCGAGCGACGTCACCCGACTGCCCTGTGCCGGCGACTGGGTGCTGCTCGGGACCTGGCCCGACGGGCGGGTCACGGTGGAGGCGGTGCTGCCCCGGCGTACCGCCCTGATCCGGCGGACCGCCGGCAAGGACAGCGCAGGTCAGCTGCTCGCCGCCAACCTGGACGCCGTCGCGGTGGTGGAACCGGTGCATCCCGCGCCGGACCCGGGCCGCATCGAGCGGCTGCTCGCCCTGGTCCACGAATCGGGGGCCCGGCCGCTCGTCGTACTGACCAAGACCGACCTGGCGGCCGACCCGGCGGCGGTGGCCCGCCAAGTCGCGGCCGTCGCGCCGGGCGTACCGGTGCTGCCGGTCAGCGCCGAGCGCGGCACCGGGCTGGAGCCGCTGCGGGCCGAGGTGACCCCGGGCCGGACCCTCGGCCTGGTCGGGCCCTCCGGCGCGGGCAAGTCGAGCCTGGTCAACGCGCTCGCCGGGACGACAGTGATGCCCACTCAGTCGATCCGTCGAGTCGACGGCAAGGGGCGGCACACCACCACCTGGCGGTCGCTGGTGCCGCTGCCCGGCGGCGGCGCGGTGCTGGACACCCCGGGGGTCCGGGCGGTCGGCCTGCTGGACGGCGCGGCCGGTCTCGACCGGGCCTTCGTCGACATCGCCGATCTCGCCACCGACTGCCGGTACGGTGACTGCGGTCACGAGGTCGAGCCGGGCTGTGCCGTACGGGCCGCCCTCACCTCCGGAGCCCTCACGGCACGCCGCTGGGAGAGCTGGCGTCGCCTGCACCGCGAGATCGCCCACCAAACCCACCGCCGCAC
>NZ_POTX01000520.1 GCF_003236305.1 Micromonospora endophytica
GCCCCACCGTCGCTCCGCCGCCGACCCGCCGGGAGAGGCGGATCCGGGCGGGTCGGAGTCGCGCGATCCGCTGTCGGTGCTCGACGCGTTCTCCGCCCGCCTGCCGGCCCGGGCCACCGTGACGGTGGACGGCGATCCGCTGCTCGCCGGGTATGCCCGACAGCTGCGCTCCCGGCCGGGTCTGGTCATCGGCGACACCCCGAGCGGCGCTGCGGTGCCGTACGCGGTGGCCGCCAAGTTGGCCGACCCCGACCGCCCGGTGTTCGCCCTGACCAGCGACGCGGGCATGCGTCCGCACGGCCTGGCCGAACTGGTCACCGTCGCCCGCCGCTGGCCGGCCTGGCCCGATCCGCGCCTGGTGATCGTGGTGTTCGGCACCGGCCGGCCCGGCACCGAGGACGTGCCGTACGCCGGCTGGGCCCGCCTGCTCGGCCTGCACGGCATCCGGGTCGACCAGGCGCGCCTGATCGGCGTCGCCTGCCACGAAGCTCTCACCACCCCCCGCCCCACCC
>NZ_POTX01000521.1 GCF_003236305.1 Micromonospora endophytica
CCGAGACCTGCACGGTCTGCGCGGCCTGGGTCAGCGGCATGTCCTGCCAGCCGTCGACCTGCTTCAAACCCTTCAGGAACGCGGTGGTGGAGTACTCGGGGTCGGTGATCTGCTCCACCGTGCCCCAACCACTGGACGGACGCTGCTGGAACAGACCCTGCGAGTCGTGGTCGTTGCGGTCACCCAGGTGACCCAGGTTCTCCAACTTCGACTCCTGCAACGCAGTGGCGATGGAGACGACCGCGGCACGCTCGTCCATACCGGCCTTCTTCGTCGCGGCGATGATCGCCTTCACGTTGGCGGTCTGCTCGGCGTCCAGATCGATCCGCGACTGCGCACCCTGCACACCATGCGGAACCAGCCTGCTGGTGTCCGGCTTGTCGGCCTGCACCGCCGCCACCGACTTACCCGCGCCCAGCGCGGCACCATCGACCTGCGCGGCGACCGGACCGGCGAACATGCCACCGGCGAAAGCCAGACCAG
>NZ_POTX01000522.1 GCF_003236305.1 Micromonospora endophytica
GCCTACCACCGGTCACCGCCGTGCACACCCCCCTGTCCACCATCTCCGACCACCGCCCCCTCCTGGTCGACCTCGGCTAGCCACCACAGATCCCCGCCCAGCTATTGACTGCGCACACCGGGTCATCGACAGTTGCCAACTGACGAAACCCACACACCGCGACACAACGGGGAACGATGCCACCCAACCAGGTCGTCCACACGGCCATCTCCGCCGTGGCCAACCGCATAGCCCACACCGGCACCGCCACGACAACAGCCCTCACCGACTCCGCCGTCGACCGCCTCTACAGCACCCTTACCCGACGACTCAACACATCAGTGATCGGCGCCCGCGTACTCAAGAACCTGGAAAGCCACCCAACGGCCACCGCCACCCGCACGGCCACCGAACAGGCCGTGGCCGCCGAGGCCGACGCCGACCACCAATTCGCCGACGAACTCCGACACCTCGTCGGTCAACTCCCGTTCACCCCACCCC
>NZ_POTX01000523.1 GCF_003236305.1 Micromonospora endophytica
CGCCACAACTGCCCGGCCACCTCCCGACCCGGCCCACCGGCCCGCTCATCCGGAGTCAACACCGAATACACATCAGTGGTGGCCCCACCCACATCCACCACCATCAGGTCACCGCCGACCACCTCGGCGAGCACCTCCACCCCCGTCAACACCGCATCCGGCGTCGCCGTACGCACCAACCGCGCGAACCGGCCACCCCGCGACAACCCCTTACCGCCGATGACATGCCGCAGGAACACCCGCCGAATCGCCGCCCGCGCCGAATCCGGCGCCAACACCCCGATCCGCGGCAACACGTTGTCCGCCACCGTCACCGGCACCCCCGCACCCACCAGCAACGCCGACAACTCGTCCCGCACATCGACGTTGCCGGCCAGCACCACCGGCACCCGCCACCGCGCCCGCGCCAGCCGCGTCGCATTGTGGGTGAGCGTGTCGGCGTCCCCACCGTCGGTGCCACCCACCAGCAACACCACATC
>NZ_POTX01000524.1 GCF_003236305.1 Micromonospora endophytica
AACCACCGCCGCCGCCACTCCGCACTCGGCTACCTCAGCCCCACCGACTACGAACAGACCCTCACACCGACTACGCTGCATCAGATCGCGGCATAACCCGGTGTCCACATCCCGGGGGGAACCTCACCGCTACCCAGGATGAAAATGGCTCAATCTAAGAGCGAGATAAACGCCAACCTGGAATGCCATGTAGATCACTCCTACTACCAGCGACAAAAATCCCGCCAACGCGAGAGTCCGCAGAGGAAAGAGCAACATGTCCACGTGACTAAGAGCGTGTCTCAGGTGGCGGCCGGTCGTTCTTCGTGGTAGATCGTTTCTACTGTGGACGAACGGTTGATCCAGCAGTGGGTGCCTGACGAGTTGTGGGATCTGGCCGCCCGTTGATCCCTGCACCGCCTCGGCGTCGGCAGGGCGGAGGGACGCCGCCGATCGACGCACGGGCGGTGTTCGCGGCGATCGTGTACGTGCTGACCAC
>NZ_POTX01000525.1 GCF_003236305.1 Micromonospora endophytica
GTGCATTTGGTCGCGGCGGCCAGGTCCAGCGGGCGGGGGTCGGCGGGGCGGCGCGAACCGGCCGCGGTTACCGGTGTTCGGCAGGGTGAGGTGTGTGGCCAGTAGACAACGGCCTGACGGGGGCAGCCAGCCACCGTCTGGTCGGTCCGAAGGTCGTCGTGCCCCATCTCGTCGCACCGGCCGGGAGGGGCCTGGGAGCATCGGGGCGCGGCTTACGCCGCGCCCCGACTTCGTGTCCGGCCCGGGTCAGCCGGTGGCGGGGCGGGCCCGCACGTGTAGGCGTTCGCCCTGGGGGCCGAAGAGGTTGAGCACCTCGGTGGGGTGCGGGTCGGGGTTGGACACGCAGTGCGGCACCCGGGTGTCGAATTCGGCGACCTCGCCGGCGACGAGGATCAGGTTGTGTTCGCCGAGGCGTAGGCGGAGCCGCCCGGAGAGCACGTAGAGCCATTCGTAGCCCTCGTGGGACTGTGG
>NZ_POTX01000526.1 GCF_003236305.1 Micromonospora endophytica
TATCAGCACCCAATGCACGCGTGAGCGAAATAGGAATTGGGTTAACTACTGCCCCATCAACCAGCCAGTAGCCGTTATGCGCAACGGGTGCCATTAGTCCTGGAATACTGCATGATGCACGAATAGCAAGATGGAGATCGCCTTCAGTAAACCATAATTCGCGCCCAGTACTTAAATTGGTGGCAACAGCCGCGAAGCGACGGGAACAATTTTCGATCTCTGTTTCCGGCATTATTTCGCGATATTGATTGAAGACACGCTCGCCGCGCAGTAACCCACCGCGCTGCCAGGAGAGATCCATCAGGCGTAAAACATCCCAATAACTGAAAGAGGTTACCCAATCTTCCAGCGCAGATAATCGATCGCATGCATAGGCCGCGCCCACCAGCGAACCAATTGAGCATCCTGCAACGATATCAATTTCAATACCCACTTTTTTTAGCGCATTAATAACGCCAATAT
>NZ_POTX01000527.1 GCF_003236305.1 Micromonospora endophytica
AAGAGACAGCCGGTGAACCGCCGCACCTGCGCCAGCCGACCCGCCCGCACCGCCATCGCCGCCATCCGCCGCGTCGGCCCCCGCCGCGCCCGGTCGTAGCGGGCCAACGCCGCCGCCACATCCGGCGACTGCGCCAGCGACCGCGCCAGCACCACCGCGTCGATCAACGCCTGGCAGGCACCCTGCCCCAGATCCGGCGTCATCGCGTGCGCCGCGTCCCCCAACAACACCAGACGCCCCCGCACGTAAGACGGCAACGCCGGCAGGTAACGCACATCGTGCTGCAACACCCCACCCGCCTCGACCCGCTCCAGCACCGCCGGCAGCGGATCGTGCCAGTCACCGAACCAGCGCCACAACGCCGCCAGGTCACCCTCCGGCGGCCGGAACCCCGCCGGCGCAGCCACCGCCGCATACCAGTTCGTCACCCCCGGCCCCTGCGGCGTCACCCCGAACTTGCGC
>NZ_POTX01000528.1 GCF_003236305.1 Micromonospora endophytica
ATCTCTTTTTCATTTCCTTGTAAGCCGTCATCCGGCAATCGTGCAGCCTGATGGCGCTGCGCTTATCAGGCCTACGGGAATGCAGTTCCTGAGATGATTAACTTGTAGGCCGGATAAGGCGTTACGCCGCCATCCGGCAATGCGCTCGTTTCGTTTAACTCCTTGTCAGGCTTTTCTCCATGCCGCTTTTTACCTCCTCTGATAAAGCTCTCTGGCGTCTCGCGCTGCCGATGATTTTTTCTAACATCACCGTCCCCTTACTGGGGCTGGTCGATACGGCGGTGATTGGTCATCTGGATAGCCCGGTTTTCCTGGGCGGCGTGGCGGTGGGCGCGACTGCCACCAGCTTTCTTTTCATGCTGCTGCTATTTCTACGTATGAGCACCACCGGCCTAACGGCGCAGGCATTTGGCGCCAAAAATCCGCAGGCGTTAGCCCGGGCGCTCATTCAACCGTTATTA
>NZ_POTX01000529.1 GCF_003236305.1 Micromonospora endophytica
GCAAAAAGCCCAGCCGGACTGGAGCATTGCCCTGCTGCGCTACTTCAACCCGGTTGGCGCGCATCCGTCGGGCGATATGGGCGAAGATCCGCAAGGCATTCCGAATAACCTGATGCCATACATCGCCCAGGTTGCTGTAGGCCGTCGCGACTCGCTGGCGATTTTTGGTAACGATTATCCGACCGAAGATGGTACTGGCGTACGCGATTACATCCACGTAATGGATCTGGCGGACGGTCACGTCGTGGCGATGGAAAAACTGGCGAACAAGCCAGGCGTACACATCTACAACCTCGGCGCTGGCGTAGGCAACAGCGTGCTGGACGTGGTTAATGCCTTCAGCAAAGCCTGCGGCAAACCGGTTAATTATCATTTTGCACCGCGTCGCGAGGGCGACCTTCCGGCCTACTGGGCGGACGCCAGCAAAGCCGACCGTGAACTGAACTGGCGCGTAA
>NZ_POTX01000052.1 GCF_003236305.1 Micromonospora endophytica
GGGGTCAGCGGCGGCCGCGCTTGATCTCGTGGAAGGTGGGCATCCGGAGCAGGGGGAGCAGGTGGTCCCAGAGGGCCAGGGCGTCGTCCGGGCCGGGCACCTCGGTCAGGATCGGTCCGTGCAGGCCCCGCTCGGCGTCGGGGACCATCAGCACCGGGGAGCCGATGTCCGGCCCGGCCGAACCGTACGCCAGGGCATGTGAGCGGTGCACGGCCTCGTCCCACCGTTCGTCGTCCAGCGCGGTCGCCGTGTCGTCGAGCCCGGCCGCCTCGACGGCCGCCGCCACCAGGTCTGCGCTCAACGGGTTGCCGGCGTCGTGGGTGCGGGCCCCCAACTCGGCATAGAACCGGCCGGCGTCGGCGTGCCGGCCCTCGGCGCGTAACGCCTCGACCAGGCGCAACGCCCGGCCCGAGGCGGTCATCGCCTCGGCGTACTCCGGTGGCACATCGCCGCCGTTGAGGATGGCCAGGCTGAACGCCCGCCACTCGATGCTCAGGTCGCGCGCCTCGGCGACGGAGGCCAGCCACCGCGAGGTTCGCCAGGTCCACGGGCAGACCGGGTCGAAAAAGAAGATCGCGTCCACCGTCCGAGGTTAGCGCCGACGTCGTCGGTCGGCAGCGTTCCGGGCGTGACTCGAAACGGATGTTTAAGTCGTCTCATTCTGGTCAGGTTTCGCGACTTCCCAGCTCGGGCAGTGTTGCAGCCACGAAACGTAAGGGGCGCGAACCAGCAGGTGAACGCCCTGACCGTCTCGCCGTGCGCCGGGGCACGGAAACCCTTCCCCGGTGTTGCCCAGGTGCGAGGGGGAGGGGTCATGAGCGAGCGATGCATCAGGCTCGGCACGGTGCTGCCTCATGGCGGCGCGGAGCGTGGCGGGGGCCGACATGAGCGGGGATGACCGGTTGCGCGTCCGCCGTCCGGTTCGGGTACGCGCGTTGGCGACGGCCGCCGCGCTGACGCTTGTGGCGCCGATGGCGGCCTGCGCCTCCGGCGATGACGGTGGCGTGCCCACGATCAACCTGTACTACCCGCCGGAGGAGAACTTCCAGCAGGTGGTTGACAGGTGCAACGCCGAGGCCAACGGGCGGTACCGCATCGCCAACCGGGTGCTGCCACGCGAGGCCGACGAGCAGCGGGTGCAGATGGTGCGCCGGCTCGCGGCCGAGGACACCGGCATGGACGTGCTCGGTCTCGACGTCACCTGGACCCAGGAGTTCGCCGGCGCGAACTGGATCCTGGAGTGGACCGGCCAGGACCGCGCCGAGGCGGAGGAGGGCACCCTCGAAGGCCCGCTGGACACCGCCCGGTACGAGGACAAGCTCTACGCCGCGCCGAAGCACACGAACGTGCAGCTGCTCTGGTACCGCAAGGACCTGGTGCCCGAGCCGCCGGCCAGTTGGGACGAGATGATCTCGACGGCGCAGCGGCTCAAGGAAGAGGGCCAGCCCTACCAGGTGCTCGCCACCGGCGCCCAGTACGAGGGCCTGGTGGTGCTCTACAACAGCCTGGTCGCCAGCGCCGGCGGCAACATCCTCAACGCCGACGGCACCGAGTCGGTGGTCGACGAGGGAGCGGTACGGGCGCTGGAGGCACTGCGGCACCTCGCCACGTCGGGCGTGACGTCGCCGTCGTTCAGCAACGCCACCGAGGACCCGATGCGGCTGGAGTTCCAGGCCGGCAACGGCGCCTTCCAGATCAACTGGCCCTTCGTCTATCCGGCGATGCAGGAGGCCAACCCGGAACTGGCCGAGAATGTGGCCTGGGCCCGGGTGCCGGGTGTCGAGTCGGGCACCCCGAGCCGGATGACCATCGGCGGGATCAACCTGGCCGTCAGCCGGTTCTCACCGCACCCGGAGGAGTCTTTCGCAGCGGCCAAGTGCCTGCGCAACGCGGAGAACCAGAAGTTCTCCGCGATCAACGACGGGGTGCCGCCGACCATCGAACGAGTCTTCGACGACCCGGAGATGGACGAGGCGTACCCGATGAAGGACGCCATCCTGGCGACGCTGCGGGAGCCCGCGGTGCGGCCGCTGACCCCGGCGTACCAGAGCATCTCCACCGTGACCTCGGCGATCCTGTCGCCGCCGGCGGCGATCGACCCGCAGGCCACCGCCGACGAGCTGCGCGACGCCGTCGCCGACGCGCTGGACTCGAAGGGGGTCCTGCCATGAGCGAGCGAACCAGCAAACTCAGCATCAACGCCACCCCGGCCGGCGCGGACGTCACCGCCGACGAGGCCGACCCGCGCACCGGCGGCCAGCACGCGACAGTGCCCGCCCAGCGGGCCAACCGACGCCGGCGGCCCCCGCTGAGTGAGAACAAGCGGGCCGAGCGCAAGCTGGGCTGGCTGCTCTGCGCGCCTGCGGCGCTGGTCATGGTCGCGGTCACCGGCTACCCGATCCTGTACTCGGTGTGGCTGTCGTTGCAGCGCTTCGACCTGCGCTTCCCCGACGAGCGCGAGTTCGTCGGCCTGGAGAACTACATCACCGTGCTGACCAACGAGTTCTGGTGGACGGCGTTCGGGGTGACCATGCTCATCACGGTGGTCACCGTCGCCGTGGAGCTGGTGCTCGGCATGGGGCTGGCGCTGGTCATGCACCGCACGCTCGTCGGCCGGGGCATCGTCCGCACCGCGGCGTTGATCCCGTACGGCATCGTCACGGTCGTCGCCGCCTTCTCCTGGCGGTACGCGTGGACGCCCGGCACCGGATACCTGGCCAACCTCTTCTCCGACGGCGCGCCGCTCACCGAGCGGGCCAGCTCCCTGGCGATCATCATGCTGGCGGAGATCTGGAAGACCACGCCGTTCATGGCGCTGCTGTTGATGGCGGGGCTGGCGTTGGTGCCGGAGGACCTGCTCAAGGCGGCCTCCACCGACGGGGCCACCGGGTGGCAGCGGTTCACCAAGGTGATGCTGCCGGTGATGAAGCCGGCCATCCTGGTCGCCCTGCTGTTCCGCACCCTCGACGCGTTCCGGGTCTTCGACAACATCTACGTGCTGACCTCCGGGGCCAACGAGACCTCGTCGGTGTCGATGATCGCCTACAACAACCTGATCCGGGGCCTGAACCTCGGCATCGGCTCCACCATGTCGGTGCTGATCTTCATCACCGTGGCGATCATCGCGTTCATCTTCGTGAAGCTGTTCGGTACCGCTGCTCCCGGCAGCGACGACGGGGAGAGGCGTTGAGATGACGGACACCAAGGCCAAGCTCCAGTGGGGCGTGATGAACGCCATCGTGGTCGTCTTCGCGCTGGTCCCGGTCCTGTGGATCATGTCGCTGTCGTTCAAGACGCCGGCCACGCTCACCGACGGCAAGTTCATCCCGCGCGAGTGGACGCTGGAGAACTACCGGAACATCTTCGCCACCGACCAGTTCGTCCGGGCTCTGGTCAACTCCATCGGCATCGCACTGATCGCCACCGTGATCGCCGTCGTGCTCGGCACGATGGCCGCGTACGCGGTCGCCCGGCTGGACTTCCCCGGCAAGCAGTTGCTCGTCGGGGTGGCCCTGCTGATCGCGATGTTCCCGCAGGTGTCGCTGGTCTCGCCGCTGTTCGAGATCGAGCGGCAGTTGGGCCTCTTCGACACCTGGCCGGGGTTGATCCTGCCGTACATCACCTTCGCGCTGCCGCTGGCGATCTACACGCTGTCGGCGTTCTTCAAGCAGGTCCCATGGGACCTGGAGAAGGCCGCGAAGATGGACGGCGCCACCCAGGGCCAGGCGTTCCGCCGGGTCATCGCCCCGCTGGCCGCGCCGGGAGTGTTCACCACGGCGATCCTGGTCTTCATCTTCTGCTGGAACGACTTCCTCTTCGCCATCTCGCTGACCTCCACCGAACGGTCCCGCACGGTGCCGGTGGCGTTGTCGTTCTTCACCGGCGAGTCGCAGTTCGAGGACCCCACCGGGGCGATCTGCGCCGCCGCCGTGGTGATCACCGTGCCGATCATCCTGTTCGTCCTCTTCTTCCAGCGCCGCATCGTCTCCGGCCTGACCTCCGGCGCCGTCAAGGGATAGGTGAGTTTCTCGTGGCTGACATCGTGCTCGACAAGGTGAGCAAGAAATTCCCCGACGGCACCACCGCGGTGCGCGACGTCGACCTGGAGATCGCCGACGGCGAGTTCGTGATCCTGGTCGGCCCCTCCGGCTGCGGCAAGTCCACCACCCTCAACATGATCGCCGGGTTGGAGGACATCAGCTCAGGTGAGCTGCGCATCGGCGGGGAACGGGTGAACGACAAGGCCCCGCGCGACCGGGACATCGCCATGGTCTTCCAGTCGTACGCGCTCTACCCGAACATGACAGTGCGGGAGAACATGGCCTTCCCGCTGCGGCTGGCCAAGCTGGATCGCGCCACCATCGACCAGAAGGTCGACCAGGCGGCGAAGGTCCTGGAGCTGACGTCGCTGCTGGACCGCAAGCCGGCCAACCTCTCCGGTGGCCAGCGGCAGCGGGTGGCGATGGGACGGGCGATCGTCCGCCAGCCCAAGGCGTTCCTGATGGACGAGCCGCTGTCCAACCTCGACGCCAAACTGCGGGTGCAGATGCGTACCGTGGTGTCCCGGCTCCAGAAGCAGCTCGGCACCACCACCGTCTACGTCACCCACGACCAGACCGAGGCGATGACCCTCGGCGACCGCGTGGTGATCATGCGGGGCGGCGCGATCCAGCAGGTCGGCCCGCCACAGGAGCTGTACGACCACCCGAACAACCTCTTCGTCGCCGGGTTCATCGGCTCGCCCTCGATGAACTTCCTGCCGGCCACCGTCGAGGAGGGCACCCTGCGTACCTCCCTCGGCGAGGTGCCGATCGGCGACCGGATCCGCCGCGAGTTGGAGGGCGCGGACGCATCCCGGGAGCTGATCCTCGGCATCCGTCCCGAACACTTCGAGGACGCCGAACTCATCGACGAGGAGACCCGCAGCCGGGGCATCGTCTTCGAGGCACCGGTGGACATCGTCGAGTCGATGGGCTCGGACAAGTACGTCTACTTCACCATCGAGGGGGAGCGGGCCACCGCCGCCGAGCTGGAGGAGTTGGCCGCCGACGCCGGTGCCAACGAGCTGGCCGGCGGGTCCAACCTGGTCACCCGGTTGTCGGCGGAGTCCGCCGTGGCCGAGGGCCAGACCCACCGAGTCTGGTTCAACCTGGAGAAGATCCACCTGTTCAACCCGGCCGACGGCCGCAACCTCACCCTCCACGAGGGCCGCGCCGCCGGCATGGGATGAAAGGAGGGGGTGAAAGGAGGGGCCCCCTATTAACGCCTCGTGTATAGGAAGGGCCCCCTATTAACAAAACCACCCTCGGTGCGCCTCCGGACGGAGCCGCCCCGTGCCCGACGACGGGGGAGGTCGCGGGCACGGGGCGGCGGCGACCGGGCCGTGTTGCGGGAGCAGTGCGAACACCTCGCAGCCTGTGCCAGGCTGCCATCCGTGCAGCTCCACATCGTGCCGGCCAGCGCCGGCATGCACCCCGGCTACGGCGGACCGTTCACCATGGCGGATTTGCCCGATGGCAGCCGGATAGCGCATATCGATGGGCAGGGACAAGCGCAGATAGTGGAGTGTGGGTCTTAGGGTTGTGTGGTGATCCCGATGGCGGAGCGGCCAACGACCACTGTGGAACTGTCCGGCGGCCAGGTGGAATATCGGCTGGTACGGCGCGGCGACCCCGTCGTGGTGGTGTTCCACGGCGGACACATGCGGGCCGGCCTGACGTTGGACGAGCGGGTGTACGCCGAGGCGAACGTGACAGTGCTGGCGCCGTCGCGCCCGGGGTACGGCCGTACTCCGATCACCACCGGGACGACCGTGTCGGGCTTCGCCGACGTGACCGCCGAACTCTGTCGGCACCTGGGCATCGATCGGATCGTGGCCTCGGTAGGCATCTCCGCCGGGGGACCGAGCGCGGTGGCCCTGGCCGCCCGCCACCCGGAGCTGGTCGAGCGGCTGATCACCCAGGCGGCGGTGGGGCCGCTGCCCTACCCGGATCGCCGTACCCGCCTGCTCGCGGGTGTGATGTTCTCGCCCCACATCGAGGGTCTGACGTGGGGCGGGATGCGGGCCGGGTTGCGCCGGTCCCCGGATCTGGTCCTGCGTAAGTTGCTCGCCGGTCTGTCCACCCTCCAGGCCGACCAGGTGCTGGCCGAGCTGACCCCCGAGCAGCGTACGCAATTGGTCTGGCTCTTCTCCCGGATGCGTTCCGGTGCCGGCTTCCGCAACGACCTGCGGCCCCATGAGGATCTCACCGCGCAGGTCACCCAGCCGACCCTGGTGATCGCCAGCCGCCGCGACGGTGCGCTGCCGTTCGCGCACGCCGAGGCGCTGAGCACTCGGATCTCCCGGGCCGAGCTGGTGGAAAGCCAGGCCGATCACCACTTCTACGAGTTCGCCGCCGACTGGCCCGCCCTCACCGCAACCATCCGCGCCTTCCTGGCCGCCGACCCGGCCTCCTGACCGGCCCGCAACCCGGGACCGCTGCGGATCAGCGGGCCGGGTCCGGTGCGACGATCGCGGTCACCCGGATCTCGACGCGCATGCCCGGGGCGCCGAGGGCGGGGACGCCGGTCTCGGTCCAGATGGGGGCGCGGTCGCCCATGCGCTTGCGGAACTGCTCGACCATGACGCGATTGTGGGTCTCGCCGATGAAGCCATCGACTTCGGGCAGGTGGTACGAGTTGACGTGCACCACGTCCCGCCAGGTGGCACCGGCGGTGGCGAGCGTGCGTTCGACGTTGTCGAAGGCCCGGACGATCTCGTCCTCGAGAGAGTCCGGGAAGTTGAAGTCGTCGTCCCATCCGCCCTGGCCCGAGATCTCGACGCGGTTGCCGATCCGGACGGCCTGGTGGTAGTGCATCTGGTTCAGTTGGGTATCGCCGTAGCCGGGGGTGGCGAAGAACTTCGGACGCGAATCCGCCGGATCTTCGACGACGGCGGTGGCCTCGACCTCGACCAGATGCTCCGGGGTGTGCAGCGCGGCGACCCCGATCAACGTCGCCGGTGGCGTCGCGGTGCTGCCGAGTCGAGCGGCGGCACGGGCCACGCCGTCGAGAAATGCCGGCATCTTCTCCGGCGTCCAGTCCACCACGTAGACGGTCAGGCGGACGACATCGTCGAGCCCGGCGCCGACCCCGGCAAGGGCGGTGGCCACGTTGAGGTAGCTCTGCTCGACCTGGGCGGCGAGGTCACCGACGCCTACCGTGGTGGCGTCCGCGTCCCAGGCGACCTGACCCGCGACGAAAACCTGCCGGCCACCCGTCGCCACCGCGACCTGGTGGTACGCGGTGCTCGAGGCTAGCCCCTGGGGATTGGTCAGTGTGACGGCCATGATCTGTCGGCTCCTCTTTCGCCACGTGATCGGCGGTCCGATCACGTGGTCACTTGTAGTTACTTGGAAACCGTAGGAGAGTCGAGGCGGCCATGGAAGAAGGCACTTTTCGGTGACGGAGGAACCTGATGGTGACCACACGGTCGAGCGATCCGGCCCAGAACGACATCATGCGTGCCGGCACACTGGCACGAGAGATCTTCTCGGATGTCGCCAACAAGTGGGCCCTGCTGATCATCGAGACCCTGGGTGACGGCACGCTGCGCTTCAGCGAACTGCGCGACGCGCTCGAAGGCATCAGTCACAAGATGTTGACCCAGAACCTGCGCATGATGGAACGCAACGGCCTGGTCGAGCGCACCGTGCATCCGTCGGTCCCGCCCCGGGTGGAGTACACGCTGACCGGGCCCGGCCGCGAGCTGCGCGCCACGGCCGACCTGATGTGCGAGTGGACCCGTCGCCACATCGGGCACATCGAGAGCGCACGCCAGAGCTTCGGCAGCTGAGGGCCGGTGCCTCAGGCGGCACCAGCCGAAGGGGGGATGGCGGCGAGCAACTCCGCCTCGCGGGTGGCGCTCAGCCCGGCGCGCCGGTCGCGGTGCAGGCCGGCGTCGCGTTCCCAGGCGAGGGTGTCGGCCAGCAGGTCGGCGCGGGCGCGGTGGCGCAGCCCGGCGGCGGTGGCGGCCGCGCCGCTGCGCGCCGACCAGCCCGCCCAGCCCGGCTCGACCAGCCACATCGACAGCGACTCGGGGCCCATGTATTGCGCCACGCCCTGCGCCACCAGCCAGTCGGCATCGACCTCGACCACCGGGCCGGTGTGTCCGCCGACGGCGCGGCACGCGGCGATCCACGCGCCGAACGGCACCACCGGGCCTACCGCGTTGTACGTGCCGACGGTGCCGGCCTGGGCGCTGTCCAGCAGCCAGGCCACCAGGTCGCGTACGTCGATGACCTGGGTCGGCAGGTCGGGGGTGCGGGGTACCAGCATCGGTGCCTCGGGGTCGCGGGCGGCGCGGGCGACCCAGTAGCCGGAGCGGCCGCTGTGGTCGCCGGGCCCACCGATCAGCCCGGCGCGGGCCACCAGCAGCCGCTCACCCACCTCGGCGGTGGCGAACTGCTCGCAGGCCACCTTCGCCTCGCCGTACTCCTCGCGGCTCACCACGTCCCGGGTTGTCGGCGGCAGAGTGGCGGCCGACTCGTCGGCACCGGGTGTGTCGTGCGCGGCGTACGCGCTGACCGAGGAGACGTAGCTCCAGTGCCGGGCCCGGTGGCCCAGCGCCCGCAGCGCGTCCCGGACGAAACCCGGCTGCCACGACACCTCGACGACGGCGTCCCAGTCCCGGTCACGCAGCGGGTCGTAGGCGGCGGGATCGGTCCGGTCGGCGGCGACCAGCGTGGTGCCGGGTGGCACCGCGCCGCTCTCGCCCCGGGCCAGGCAGGTGACCGCGTGCCCCCGATCAGTCGCCTGTCGGGCCACCTCCCGGCCCAGCCACGCGGTCCCGCCCAACACCAGAATTTCCATGTCACCAGCCAAGCAGCGAAGGCCCGACGACACCAAGGATCTTCGCCATGGGCAGAACGGCGACCCCGGGACCACCCCGGAAGTGGCGGTGCCAGGGTGGTCCCGGTGGCCTCCTCAGTCGGAGTGGGGCAACATCGGCCGGGCCGATGTCGCCGTCCGCCCGGGTGCCGGGTCTCCTCGGCGCTCGCCGATGGTGAGTACGACCACGGCACCGAGCAGGATCGTCGATCCGGCGACGGCGGCCATCGTCAGCCGTTCGTGCAGCAGGAGCAGCGCGATCCCGGCGGCGGTCACCGGTTCGATGAGCGCGACCACCGACGTTATGGAAACGGTTCCACGGTCTATCGCGCCGCTGACCCGGCCGCCGTAGCCGAATCGGCTGCCGCATCCGGTCGGCCCAGCCTGGCCCACTGCCGGGGGCCGGTCTCGGGGTGACTTACCCGGGTTTCCACCTTGCGGGCCGGCGGTGGCGAGGAGTCGGCGGCGCGTCGGGAACTGCCACGGACCTCGAGTCGGGTCGGCAGGATGAGTCGCTGCGGTGCGGTGTCGGGCGCTTCCCGGCGCTGGAGCAGTAGTTCGGCGGCGGATCGACCGATCTCGTATGCGGGCTGATGCACGGTGGTCAGCGCTGGTTCCACCAGGTGTGACCAGTGCGTGTCGCCGAAACTGGCCAGGCCGATGCCGGGTGGCCGCAGCCCTCGGCCGTGCAGCGCCTCCAGGGCTCCCGAGGCCATCAGGTTGTTGGTCACCAGCACCGCGTCCGGTGGTTCGGGGAGATCCAGGAGGTCGTTCATTGCCTGGTAACCGCCGCGGACCCGGAAGTCGGCGTAGGCCACCCGAGGGCGCCGCCGTGGCGCATCGCCTTCGCGGTGGGCGCGCAGGAAGCCGCGTAGTCGCTCCATCGCGGCGGCGGACCCGCGTGACCCGGTGATGCAGGCGATTCGGCGGTATCCCTCGTCCAGTAGGTGTCGGGTGGCGGCGTACGCGCCGTTCTCGTCGTCGGCGGTGACCGTGTCGATGGCCGCCGACTCGGGGGCGCGGTCGACCGCGACGACGGGTACCCCGCGGTCCAGTAGGGCGGTGACATCGGTTTCAGTGACCGACGCCGGAAAGATGACGACACCCGCCATGTGTTCGGCCAGGGCGACGTCGAGGTACTCCGCCTCCTTCTCCGGGTTGTCGTCGGCGTTGCACAGCACCACCGAGAGGTTGCTCGCTCGGGCTACGTCCTCGACCCCCCGGGCCAGCGCCGTGAAGAACGGGTTCTCGATGTCGGAGATGATCAGCGCCAGCACATCGCTGCGCTGTCTGCGCAGGCCACGGGCCACCCGGTTGGGCCGAAACCCGAGTTCCTCGCAGGCTGCCTGAACGCGGGCCGCGCGTTCGGGGCTGACGCTGCCGCCGTTGAGTGCCCGGGAGACGGTGGCGGGGGAGACGCCGGCCGCCTTCGCCACGTCGTAGATGTTGGCCATCGGGCACCTCTCGGGTCGATGGAGCCCCGGGGCTCCAGCTCACGCGGCCAGAATCACCTCTTGACAGGGGTCTGGGCGGGGGCGTTAACTTCTGCGACATCAGCATGAAATCGATTCCACGATAGTACCCCAGAGTAGCTTCGGAAGGTACTCCTCAATGGTCACTCATCCCTCATACCGGTCGCACCCCGGCCGGGCGCCGGCAACGGTCGGTAGCGCTGTCGCCACCGGCGTTCCCGGCGCCGGGGCGACTCGTCGATCGGACCTGCGCCGGTGAGCGGCACCTCGACGGTGCCGACCGCCGCCGCGCGGCGACGGCGACTCGGCCCGGTGGCGCTCTACGTGCCGGCACTGGTGCTGGTCGCGCTCGTCTCGGTCTTCCCGATCGCCTACGCGCTACGGCTCAGCGTCTACCGGACCCGGGCCCTGCGCACCGTGGAGTTCGTCGGATGGGACAACTTCGTCACCGTGTTGGGGCCGGACGGCTGGGCCGACATCGCCCGGACCTTCGTCTACGTCCTCGCCTCGCTGGTGCTGGCGGTGCCGCTCGGTCTCGCGCTCGCGGTGCTGCTCAACAAGCAGGTCCGGTTTCTCCGGGTGTTCCGGGTCGTCATCCTGCTCCCGTGGGTGGTGTCCCAGACGGTCGCCGCCCTGCTCTGGAAGTGGCTGCTCAACGGCCAGTACGGCCCGCTGCACAGTCTCTTCGGTGGTGACGGTCCACTCTCCTCACCCTGGGGATCGATGGCGTCGCTGATCGTGGTGAACGTCTGGCTCAGCTACCCACTCGCCACGATCCTCTGCCTGGCGGCGCTGCAGACCGTCCCGGCGGAGCAGGTCGAGGCATCCCGGGTCGACGGGTGTACGCCACGCCAGTCGTTCTTCCTCGTCGTCGTGCCGGCGATCCGGTCGACGCTGCTCATCCTCGTGATCATGTTGACTCTTCTCTATTTCAACATGGTCACGCTGGTCTACACGCTCACCGGTGGCGGACCGTTCTCCGGCACCCAGGTGCTGAGCCTCAATGCCTTCTTGCAGTCCTTCCAGTTCTTCAAGATCGGCATCGGCGCCGCGTACAGCGTCGTGCTCTTCGCCCTCAACATCGTCTTCGGCGTGGCGTACATCCGGGTCCTGAAGGGGAAGAACGATGGCTGACACCCTGACCGGCCCCTCGGCCGGCACGCGCGCCAAGGGGGCCGCCGGCTCGGTGCCGCTGGCCGCGAGCGGTGGACCCGTCCGTCGGGCCACCCGGCACACCGGGCATCAGGGCCGCCTCCGGCGGGCCGGCATCTACCTCGGTCTGCTGGCCGCCTCCGGATTCGCCATCCTGCCGCTGCTGTGGGGCCTGAGCACCTCGTTCAAGCCGGAGTCGACGGTGCTCGCCACGCCGGTGCGATGGATCCCGGAGCACTTCACGCTCGAGAACTACGAGGCGGTGCTGTTCCATTCGCAGATCCCGCTGAACCTGCTCAACAGCGTGATCGTCAGTGTCGTCACGGTCGTGGTCACGCTCATCATCGCGGTGCCCGCGGCCTACTCGGCGGCTCGCTACCGCTTCCGGGGCAAGGCCGGGCTGCTCTTCTTCATCCTGATGACCTCGATGGTGCCCGGCATCGCGGTCCTGGTGCCGCTCTACTACCTGGCGGTCCAGCTCGACATCTACGACACCTACCTCGTCATGATCATCATCTACTCGGCGTGGCAGGTGCCGACCATCGTGTGGATCCTGCGTGGCTTCTTCGAATCGATTCCGGTGGAGATCGAGGAGGCCGGTCGGGTCGACGGCATGTCGGCCGCCGGTGCGTTCCTGCGGCTGGTGCTGCCGCTGGCCAAGCCGGGTCTCGGTGCCGCCGCCATCATCACCTTCGTCTACGTCTGGAACGACTATCTGATCGCCAGCACCTTCGTCAGCGATCCGGACCTCCGGCTGATCTCCGTCGGCCTCTACACCTACCTCACCCAGTACGGCACCGTCTGGGGCCAGCTGACCGCTGCGGTCATGGTCACCCTGCTGCCGATGATCATCGCCTTCGTCGTGTTCGAGCGTCGCCTGGTCTCCGGCCTCTCCGCCGGCGCCAGCAAGGGCTGAACCCGCCCCCTCCGAGCTTTGGGAGACCACCATGACAATTCGCCTGGACCGGCGGCGCCTGTTGATGCTTGGCGCTGCCACTATCGCCGCCGCGGGCACCGGCAGCCTGGCCGGCTGCGGCTCCGACGACGGCTCCGGTGACGGAGTCGCCGACCTGCAACTCTGGACCTTCCTCGACCCGACCGGCACCGACCCGCGCGGTAAGGCGCTCCAGGAGATCGTGGACGGCTTCAACGCCAGCCAGAGCGCCGCCCGAGTCACCGTGACCAGCATCAACTTCGCCAAGATCGATGGTGAGGTGATCCGGGCCGCCAACACCGGCGGCGGACCCGACATCGTCAACATCTACCTTCCGCAGCTCGCCCAGCACGTCGAGGGCGGCAGCATCCAGCCGATCGACGACTTCGCCAAGGACTGGCTGGCGAAGACCGGCTCCGACTACCTGTTCCCGATCGACAGCGCGAAGATCGACGGCGAGTTGATGGCGCTGCCGTGGGAGTCGCGGGTCTGGCTGCTCTGGTACCGCAAGGACCTCCTGGACAAGTACGGCGTCACCCCACCCACCACCCTGGACGAGGCGGTGGCTGCCGGCGCTGCCATCCGCAAGGCCTCCGGCAACAAGGTCACCGGCTTCGCGATCGGCCTCTCCGAACAGTCCCTGGGCGCCGACTTCATGGAGAAGTTCGATCCGCTCACCGCCGGCTACGGCGGCACGATCATCGGTCCCGACGGCAGCGCGAGCTTCGCCAGCGACGCCGGTGTCCAGGCCATGACGATGATCAAGAGCTTCGGTGACGCCGGAGCGTTCGGCCGGGAGGTGCTCACCATGGGCGCCGACGAGGTGGTCAACGGGGTCAAGGCGGGCACCGTGGCGATGGCGATCGCGGGCAGCTTCCGGGTGGCCGCCACCCGCTCCGCCGACGGGGTCGGCGCGAACCTCGTCACCACACCGGTCCCCGGCGTGACCGCCGGCAGCCGGCTGCCCACCGCCGTCGCCGGACAGACCCTCGCCATGGGCGCCAACACCGAGCACCCGGAGCAGGTGTGGGCCTTCATCCAGTACTACCTCAGCGTCGAGTCGCAGGCCAAGTTCGCCGGTGCCGGGGTGCTGCCGGTGCTGCGCAGTGTCTACGACCAGCCGGCGGTCGCCCAGGCGAGCAACGCAGCTGAGCTGCTGGAGTGGCGTGACTACCTCGCCGCCGACGGCAAGGTCTCGGTCTACCCCGCCGACTACAGCGAACTCAGCACCAACCTGGTCAAGGCAGCCCAAAAGATGGTCTTCGACGGCGCAGCCATCCCCGCCGGGCTGACCGAGGTCCAGAACCAGTACAACCAGAACAGGAAGTGAACCGGTGGATATCCGGATGCCACAGCCAGATCCACAGCGTTCGTACGACGTGATCGTCGTCGGGGGCGGACCCTCCGGTTTCATCGCCGCCATCGCGGCAGCCCGCCAGGGTGCCCGCACGCTGGTGGTGGAGAAGTACGGCTTTCTCGGCGGTATGCCCACCAGCGCGGCGCTCGGTCCCATCTCCCCGTTCCACTTCGGTGACGAACAGGTCGTGCGGGGCATTCCCCACGAGTTCGTCGAGCGGATGGTGTCCATTGGCGGCAGCACCGGTCACCTGCGCACCACCAACCCGCACGGCAGTGGTGCCTACCTGTGCTTCTACGACCGCGAGGCGTACAAGTGGGCAGCCCTCACCCTTGCCCTCGAAGCCGGCGTGGTGCCACTGTTCCACTCGTTCGTCAGCGGCGTGTGCAAGGACGGCGACAAGGTCACCGGCGTCACCGTGACGAACAAGTCGGGCAGCCTGGACTATCACGCCAAGGTCGTCGTCGACGCCACCGGCGACGGTGACGTGGCAGCGTTGGCCGGCGCCGAGTTCGTGCTGGGCCGTGGGGGCGACGACAAGACCGCCCAGCCCGGCACGATGATGTTCGACATGGCAGGCGTGGACACCCGCGCCGTCAAGGACTACATGGACTCCCACCCGGAGGAGTTCGAGTGGGCCTCCGAGCTGGTGGCCGTCAAACCATACGCGGCAACGCTGCCGCAGGGGCACTTCGTCGGCCAGGGGTTCAAGAGCCTGATCCAGCGGGGTCTGGACTCCGGTGAGCTCTATCTCGGCCGGGACACCATCCTGTTTCTCACCACCACCCACCCGGGGGTGCTGCACTTCAACAGCACCCGCATCAGCGGCGTCGACGGCACCGACGCGGAGAGCCTGACCCGTGGCGAGATCGATGGGCGCCGGCAGGTGATGTCGCTGAGCGCGTACCTGATCAAGAATGTGCCCGGCTTCGCCGACGCCCGGCTGATCGCCACCGGCGTGCAGATCGGGATCCGGGAGAGCCGGCACATCCTCGGCGAGCACGTGCTCACCGGCGAGGAGGTGATGCGCGGCACCAAGGTGCCCGATGTGGTGTCGCGTGGCTACTTCCCGATCGACATCCACAACCTCAAAGGCAAAGAGGGGTACGGCCAAGACCAGGACCAGGGCACCTGGGGCGACCTCGACGACTCGTACGACATCCCGTACCGCTGTCTGGTGCCCCGGCGGCTGGACGGCCTGGTCATCGCCGGCCGTGCCATCTCCGCCACCCACGAGGCACACGGCTCGTTCCGAACCCAGGGCGGCGTGATGGGAATCGGCCAGGCCGCCGGGACGGCCGCTGCGGTCGCGGCGCTGGACGGGGTGGAACCACGCAAGGTCGACGTGCCCCGGCTGCAGGACGCGCTTGTCGCCCAGGGCGCTTCGCTGCGCCGGGACCCCGAGCGGGTCCGGCAGGAGCGCCAGGCGGCAGTCGAGGCGGTCCGGCGGGCCTTGGCCGAGTCGCGGATCTCCACCCAGTATCTGGCCGACGCCGGCACCTTCACCGGCACCGCTCCCCGGCTCTAGATCCGTCACCCCCCGCCGGATCAGCTGTCGACGGCCCAGTTGATGGCCGGCGGCAGCCCGAGGAAGTCGGCGTACCGGCCGAGGGCCTGCTCGACCTGCGGACGCCGGGCCGGATCGAGGTCGACCAGGGGACGTACGGTGATCGTCACGCGGGTCTTGGTGACTGTGCGTTTCCAGGTGCCGACCACCCGGCCGGCGACGACGACGGTGGACTGGAAGACGCCGTTGCCGCCGGGGATCACCGCCTGCTTGTGCTCGGGGTCGAGCATGAGCAGGCGGTCCTTGAAACCGAGCAGGTATTCGTCGAAGCCGGGCAGGGTCAGCACCTCGTCGGCCGGCGGGCGGGGCGCGTCGAGCAGCGGAGCGTGCAGCACCGACTCGACCCCGTCGACGTCGACAGTGGCCAGCTCGTCGCCGGCGGCGGCGATGGCGCGTTTCGCGTCGGCGGCGGTCAACCCGGTCCAGCCGGCGAAGTCCTGCCGGGTGGTGGGGCCGTGGCTGCGGAAGTAGCGCAGCGCCAGGGTGGCCAACGCCTCGTCCCGGTCGGGGCGGTGCTGGCCGGGCGCCCACTCGTCGAGCAGCGCGAAGGTCTGCTCGGTGCCGACGTGCGGGGCGATGCAGGTGACGCCGCGCTGGCTCGCATACCACAGCAGGTGGTAGCCGCGTTGGCCCGCGCCGTCGATGCCGGCCTCGGTCAACGCGGCCACGCACTCGGCGCGGGTCAGCCGGCCGCCGCCGGCCAGGGCGGTGCCGAGCACGTCGGCCGCGCGGTCCGCGTCGGCCTCGGAGAGGCCGAGGAACTCGCGCCGCCGGGCCGCTCCGGCCAGCGCGCGTACGCCGGTCAGCTCCAGCAGCCAGCGGGCGTCGCGGGCCGGCACCAGGTGGATGGTGCCGCGCATCGGCCAGGTTCGTAGCGCCTCCCGCCGCTCCAGCGCGGCGTGCACGTCCGCGTGGCTGGAGCCGGGCAGCCGGACGCCGAGCGACCACATGCCGCTGGCCACGTCCTGCGCCTGCATGGCACCGAACCACTCCACCACCTCGGCCACCGTGCCGAGCGGTGCGGCGGTGGGATGCGGACGCAGCCGGAGACTTGTCATCCGCAATGCGAGCGCCTCGGTACCGGTGAGCGCTGCGGTGCCGGTGGGTGCCACGAGGCTGGCCGCCTTCCTGACGAGGTCGACGGCAGCATAAGCGGGGCCACCGACATCGGGCGCCGGGTCGAAGGCCGTGCCCCTGATCGCGCTACGCCAGCGGCATTGGTGGCGGAGCGCGATCCCCCGTTCAGGTTCGCCGGTGCGCCGGCGGCGACCCTGTCGCCGGCACCGGTGTTCTCAGGATGACGTTTTCCAGCCCGCCCGAGAACGCTGACCCGCGCAACTTGCGGATAACTTGAGCAAGCTGCGTGCCTTGCGGGGACGCGCTCAGCCCTGGCGGGGTTGCGGTACGCGTACCGCCGCCATGCCGGCCGCGGTGGCGGCCTCGATGCCCAGGTCGGCGTCCTCGAAGACCAGGCAGGAGCGCGGCGGTACGCCGAGCAGTTCGGCGGCGCGTAGGAACGGCTCCGGATCGGGCTTGGGGCGGGTGTAGTCACCGGCGCAGACCAGCACGTCGAAACGGTCGAGGATGCCGAGGGCGTCGAGGGAGGCGGTGACCGCCTCCCGGGTGCTGCCGGAGACCACGGCGAACGGGATGCGGCCGTGTGCGTCGTCGATGTGGTGCAGCACCCCCGGGATGCCGGTGGCGGTCGGCAGCAGCTGCTGGAACAGCTCCTCCCGACGGGCCACGACCTGCTCCACCGGCATCCTCAGACCGTGCTGTGCGTTGAGGGCGACGATGATGTCGGCCGTCGGCCGCCCGGCCCAGGCGTAGAAGAGCGTCTCGGGGAAGGGGCAGTCCCACTCGTCGAGGCACTGCCGCCAGGCCGCGTAGTGCTGGGGCATCGAGTCGACGATGGTGCCGTCGCAGTCGAAGAGGTACGCCTGGAACTCACCGGCGGGCAGGGGCAGCATCACGCCGACCAGGCTATCGGTCGGCGTGCACCGCCCATCCCACCGGTCCGGGCCGCCGATACCTGACCAGCGGTCAGAGTCGCTGATACATGACCAGCAGGTCGACGTGGCCGGCGGTGGGGTGCCGGAAGCCGGCCGGGATGCGGCCGACCACCTCGAACCCGAGTGACCGCCACAGCCGCACCGCCCGGGTGTTGGTGGAGACCACGGCGTTGAACTGCATCCCGTGGTAACCGTCGGCGCGGGCCAGGTCGAGCACGTGAAGACCGAGGGCGCGCCCGATCCCGCGTCCGGCTGCGGCCGGGGCGACCATGAAGCTGGCGTTGGCGATGTGGTCGCCGGGGCCGAGCTGGTTGGCGGTCAGCTTCGCCGAGCCGAGGATGGTGCCGTCGGTGTCGACGGCGACCACCGTGCGCCCCGGGGGCGGCACCAGCCACATCTGCCGGGCCCGTTCCTCGTCGACGTCCCGCGGCCAGGTGTACGTCTCCCCGGCCGCGACGATCTCACGGAGAAAGGGCCAGATGCCGGGCCAGTCTGCGGTGCTCGCGATCCTGATCTCCATCGCCGGTGAGCATGCCACCGGCCGCCGGCACCGGCCAGCGAAATTCCCCGCCACCCGCTGCGGCCCCCGGTGGACGAACCGTGTCGTCCGTCGATCGGTGGACAACACCGATGTTTGCGTGCGCAAACATCGGGTAGTCGTCCAAGCTGACCCAAAATCGGAAAGGACGTGCGATGGCGGCACAGATCAAGGTGGCGGTGATCTACTACAGCGCGACCGGCATCACCTACCAGATGGCGCAGGCGGCGAGTGAAGCCGCCGGTGAGGCGGGCGCGGAGGTACGGCTGCGCAAGGTGCGGGAGCTGGCACCGGACGAGGCGATCCGCTCCAACTCGGGATGGCAGGCGCACCGGCTGGAGACCCAGGACGTCCAGGAGGCCGAGCCGGACGATCTGAGCTGGGCCGACGTGGTGATCTTCGGTTCACCGACCCGGTACGGGATGATCGCGGCGCAGCTCAAGCAGTTCATCGACACCACCGGCCCGCTCTGGGCGAACGGGGCGCTGGCCAACAAGGTGTACTCGGCCTTCACCTCCACCGCCACCGAGCACGGTGGCCAGGAGTCGACGCTGCTGTCGTTGTTCGGCGTCTTCTACCACTGGGGCGGGATCGTGGTCACGCCCGGCTACACCGACCCGAGCCAGTTCGTCGCCGGAAACCCGTACGGCGCCTCGCACACCAGCAACAACGGCGAGATCGCGCCGGACCACGTCGCCCTGGCGGCGACGGCGCTGACCGCCAAGCGGGCGGTGCTCATCGGCGCCGCGCTCAAGCAGGGACTGGCCGCAGGCTGAGCCGGGACCGGCGGTCCGGGCGGGGGCTCTCAAACCCGCCCGGACCGTCGGCTGTCACAGCGCTACCCCCGATCGGTGCGTCTATGCCTGGGCGTGACCCGACAACTCCCCGGCCGGTGTCGGCAGCAGGTCCCGCAGCAGCTCGGCCAGGACCGCCACGCCGTCCGGGCTGAGCACCGACTCCGGGTGAAACTGCACCCCGGCGAAGCCCCGGCCACGCAGCGCGTGCACCGCACCGTCGGCCTCGTCGCGGGCCAGCCCCACCGGACCGTACGCCCCGTCCAGCCGGTCGCTGCCGGCCCGAGCGGTGAAGGTGGAGTAGAAGCCGACCCGCCGATCCGTGCCGAACAGCGGCACCACCCGTTGCAGCCCCTGATAGGGCGCTGACCGGCGGTGCACGGCCAGCCCGAGCAGGCCGGCGAGAAGCTGGTGACCCAGGCAGACGGCAAGTGTCGGCTGCCCCTGCGCCAGCAGCGTGACCAACAGCGCGCGGAGGGCCTCCATCTTCGGGGTGTCGCCGGTCGGGTCGCCCGGCCCCGGACCCACCACCACCAGGTCGTACCCGGACACCGGCCCGGCGTCCTGCCACGGCCGGACGGTCACCGCCAGCCCCAGCGCGCCGAGCTGGTGGGCCAGCATCCCGGTGAAGGTGTCCTCGCCGTCGACGATCAGGGCCCGACGACCGGCCAGCCCCGGCAGCGCGAGCGCACCCGGGGGCCGCTGGTCCAGCCAGAACCGGGCCAGCGGGGCGTTGCGGGCGGCCAGGGCGGCGCGCACGTCGGGGTCGTCGGCGAACCGGGCCGCCGACCGGTCGCCGGCCTGCGCCGCCTGCGGTCCCAGTCCGAGGGCGGCCAGCACCCCGGCGGCCTTGGCGTGGGTCTCGGCGACCTCGGCCGCGGGCGTGGAGTGCCGGACCAGCGTCGCCCCGACCGGCACCCGCAGCTCACCGGCGGGGGAGATCTCGGCGGTACGGATCAGGATCGGCGCGTCGAGGGTCTGCCGGCCGGCGTCGTCATGACCGAGCAACGCCAGCACCGCGCCGTAGTAGCGCCGCCCCGCCGGTTCGTGCCGGGCGATCACCCGGCAGGCGTTCTCCATCGGGCTGCCGGTCACCGTCGGCGCGTACATCGTCTCCCGCAGCACGTCCCGTACGTCCTTCGAGCCGCGACCGGCGAGCAGGTACTCGGTGTGCGCCAGGTGCGACATCTCCTTCAGATACGGCCCGATGACCTGGCCACCGTGCTCGGCCACGCCGGCCATCATCTTCAGCTCCTCGTCGAGGACCATGTACAGCTCCTCGATCTCCTTGGTGTCGGCGAGGAAACGCAGCAGCGCGGCCCGGTCCACGCTCGCGCCGGTGTGCCGGAAGGTGCCGCTGATCGGGTTCATCATGACCAGCCCGTCGTCGACACTGACGTGCCGTTCCGGACTCGCGCCGACCAGGGTGCGTGTCCCGGTGTGCACCACGAACGTCCAGTACGCGCCGCGTTCGCGCCGCAACAGCGACCGCAACGCGGCAAGCGCGGCGGTCACCGGGGCACCCTGCACCCGGGCGTGCAGGGTGCGGTGGATGACGAAGTTGGCGCCCTCGCCGCGACCGATCTCCTCGGCGAGCACCCGGGCGACGATCGCGGCGTACTCGTCGTCGGTGACGTCGAAGGCCGCGCCGGTGGTGCGTACCGGGGTGTCGGGCAGCGCGTCGATCGCCTCGGTCAGCGACAGCCGGTGATGGCCGGCGATGCGCAGGCACTCCAGCGGCACGCCGTCGTCGACACAGGCGAAACCCCGCTCGGCGACCTGCCGGTACGGCACCAGGGCCAGGGTGGCCGGTCCGGACAATCCGGTGGGCAGCGGGATGTCGGCGAGCCGGTCGACGGTGTGCACCGTACCGGTGAACAGGTCCAGGTGGTCGGCGCCGTCCCGGCGGACCAGCGCGAACGGGCCGGGATCGGCGCCGGTGGCGAGGGTGGCGAGCAGGTCGGTCAGCGGGGTCATCGGTCTCCTCGGGGCCTTGCGCCGCCGTCGGAGCGCGGCCCACGGGCCGGGAAGTGACCGGCGGCCGCCTCGTCGGGCGGCCGCGTGGGAAGTTACGCGCGGGGGTGGGCCGCCGAGTCAGCGGGCCACCAGCAGGTCAGTCGCGCGTGCATGCGCTCACCCTACGCGCCCGGCGTCGGCCGGAGAAGCCGATCGGCGTACCCGGTGCGCGGTGCGGTTGTGCCGCCGGAACCAACGGGTACGTTGACCGGCGATGAAGATTCTCGCACTCGACCTCGGCACCTCCTCGGTACGCGGGCTCGTGCTGGACGGCGACCTCCGGCCACTGCCGGACGGACTGGCCCGGCGGAAGGTGGTGCTGACCGCCGCCGACGACGGCACCGGCACCCTGGATGCCCGCGTCTACCTGGACTGCCTCCTGGCGTGTCTGGACGAGTTGAGCCAGCGGGGCCGACTGCGTGGGGTGGAGCTGGTGGCGGTCAGCGCCCAGTGGCACTCGGTGCTGCCGCTCGGGCCCGACGACGAACCCCTCGGCCCGGTGCTCACCTGGTTGGACACCCGCCCCGAGCCGCCGGCGGCACAGGCCGGGCCGGTCGACCCCGACGCCTTCCACCAGCGCACCGGCACCTGGTGGCACCGCTGTTACTGGTCGATGCGGCTGCCCTGGTTGCGGGCGCGACTCGGCGGTACGCCGACCCGCTTCGTCGGACTTGTCGAGTACGTGCTGGGGCGGCTGCTCACCGACGCGCCGATGTCGGTGTCCCAGGCGTCGGGCACCGGCCTGCTGGACCTCTGCACGCTGGAGTGGGACGCCGAGGCGTGCGCGCTGGCCGGTGTCCGGGGCACGGAACTGCCCGAGCTGGCGCCGCCGGACTGGACCGGCCGGCTGCGTACCGGATCCGCCCGTCGCTGGCCCGACCTGGCTCGGGCGCGGTGGACCGCACCGATCGGTGACGGCGCCGCCTCCAACGTCGGCTCCGGCTGCGTCGACCCCACCCGCGCGGCGGTCACCGTCGGCACCTCGTCGGCGGTACGGCTGCTCCAGCGGATGCCCGCCGGAGCGCAGTTGCCGCCGCTACCGGACCGGCTGTGGCGCTACCGGGTGGACCACGACCACGTGGTGACCGGGGCGGCGTACTCCTCCGGGGGAAATCTGTTCGCCTGGGCCCAACGGACGCTGCGGCTGCCCACCGGCGCGGAGCTGGACGCGGCGCTGGCGGCGCTGCCCCCCGACGGCGGCCGGCCGGCGGGCGTCGGCTTCGGCGGCGACCGGCCGCCGGGTCGGCGACCGGCCGGCTCGGGTGAGCTGCGCGGGCTGGGCTTCGGCACCACCGCGGTGGAGCTGCTGGCCGGGCTGATGCACGGGGTGTGTGAGCAGGTCGTCGACGATCTGGTCGGGCTGGAGTCCACGGTCGGCCAGCAGGTGCAGGTGGTGCTGGGCGGCGGCGCGATGGCGGCCTCGCCCTGGTGGCGTCAGGCGTTCACGACCGTGCTGGCCCCCCGTACGGTGCGCTTCGGACGCCACGCCGAGATCGGGGCGACAGGTGCGGCGCTGGTCGCCTGCGGCCGGATCGCCGAGGCTGCGACGGTGGCCGACATCGGCCGGACGGATGATCAAACTTCGCCGGCCACGGCATAGGGTGACGGCCGGCGGTACCCTTCCTGAACCGTTCATAAGGGCAGGCCGTTGACACTGCTCCGGGGCCTGGTTGGATGGACGGCGCTCCCCGGGTCGCGGCGGACGCGTGGGGAGGAGGAGGGCGTGGGTGTAGGGCCGGACACGGTGAACGAGGTGTCGCAGCATCGTCGGCGCCGCTTCGATGTCCGGGTGGTTGCCCACCGGCGTCGTTCCCCGCTGCGCCTCCAGGACTGGCGGATGCGCACCAAGCTCGCCACCGTACTTGTCATCCCCTCGGTCGCCTTCCTGGTCCTGGCCGCGGTGCAGACCCAGGAACTGGTCGGCCGGGCCAGCACGCTCGGCAACTTCGCCGCCCAGGTGGGCATCGGGCGGGAGATCACCAACCTGATGCACCAGTTGCAGCAGGAACGCGACCGTACGGCGGGTGAGCTGTTCGCGCTGCGGGTCGCCGGCGCGGACGGAGTCGACGCGGCGGTGGGCGCGCTGCGGCCCTACCGGCTCGCCTCGGACCAGGCGGAGCAGGCGCTGCGCGACGCCGCTGAGCCGCTCACCGACGACGACTCCGCCTGGGCGGACACCTACGCGGTCGCCGCACAGGCGTACCAGCAGGTCGACTACATGCGCGACGTGCTCACCACGGTGGTGCTCAGCGACGACACCGTCCTCGGCAACTACCACCGGGCCATCGACGCGCTGCTGACCCTGCTCGCGCAACCCACGCCGGGTGCCGACCGGCCCGAGCTGTCCGACGCGGTGCTGCGCTACGTGCAGTTCGCCCGGGCCAAGGAGCTGTCTTCGCGGTTGCGGGCGGAGCTGTACGCCGCGGCCCGCGCCCGTACCTACGGCGACACCACCGCCGCGGAGCTGACCGAGCTGCGGTCGCGGCAGTTCACCGCGCTGGGTACGTTCCGGGTCGCCGCCACGAACGCGCAGGTGGCCCGCTACGACCGGCTGAGCCAGGATCCGTCCTTCGCCGAAGCGTCCCGGTTGGAGGAGCGGGCTCTGACGCAGGGGACGACCGCGCCGAGACTGCTGCGGGCCGACGACTGGTGGACGGCGAGTGAGGCGCGGCACGAGCTGCTGCGGGAGGTCGAGAACGAGGTGCTGGCCGCCTCGGCGGCACAGGCCGACCAGGCCAGCAGCCGGCAGCTCCGCGAGACGCT
Organism: Micromonospora endophytica; assembly: GCF_003236305.1. Classification (GTDB taxonomy): domain Bacteria; phylum Actinomycetota; class Actinomycetes; order Mycobacteriales; family Micromonosporaceae; genus Micromonospora; species Micromonospora endophytica. The sequence continues at coordinate 23,474 of NZ_POTX01000052.1, forward strand.
GCTGGTGGTCGGCGTGGTCATCACGGTGCTGCTGGGGGCGGTGCTGATCTCCGTGCTGATCGGCCGGTCGCTGGCCCGCTCGATCCGGCAGTTGCGATCGCAGGCGTTGCGCATCGCCCAGGTCGAACTGCCCGAGGCGCTGGCCCGGTTGCGGTCGGTCTCCGGGGGCGTGCCGAACATCGACGTCGCTCCGGCGGTGGTGCGGTCCCTCGACGAGATCGGCGAACTCGCCGAGGCGTTCGTCGCGGTGCACCGCAGCGCGGTCGGGGTGGCGGTCGAGCAGGCGGTCATGCGGCGCAACGTCAACGCGATGTTCGTCAACCTCGCCCGACGCAGCCAGGTGCTGGTGGAGCGGCAGTTGGAGCTGCTCGACGACCTGGAACGTGAGGAGGGCGATCCCGACCAGCTGGAGAACCTGTTCAAGCTGGATCACCTCGCCGCCCGGATGCGCCGTAACGACGAGAGCCTGCTGGTGCTGGCGGGCAGCGAGTCGTCCCGCCGGTGGAACCGGCCGATCGGGCTGGGCGCGGTGCTGCTGGCGGCCAGCGCCGAGATCGAGCAGTACCAGCGGGTGCGGCACGAGGCAGTGGCCGACCTGCACCTGGTCGGGCACGCCGTCGGTGAGCTGGTGCACCTGCTCGCCGAGCTGCTGGAGAACGCCACCGCGTTCTCCCGGCCGGACACCGTCGTGCAGGTGATGGCGCGGGCCGACGGCACCGGTGCGGTCATCGAGATCGCCGACCAGGGCCTGGGCATGACCCCGAACGCGTTGGCCGAGGCGAACGAGGTGCTGGCGAAGCCGCCGGCCGCGGATGTGGGGACCGTCGAACGGATGGGTCTGTTCGTGGTCAGCCACCTGGCCGCCCGGCACGGCATCGAGGTGCGGCTGCACGGTGGCGCAGGTGGCCTGGTGGCCCGGGTCCGGCTGCCCGGCGCGTTGTTGGCGGCGGCGCCACCGCCCAGCCTGGACCCGCCGCCGTCGCGGCGCGGGCTGCCGGCCGAGGCGCACCGGCCGAGCGTACCCAGCAGTCCAGACCTCGCGGAGCTGCCGGTCGCCGGACGGCGACCGGTGAGCGTGCCCCGCCAGCCGCGCCCGGTGCCGGTACGCGCGGAGGACGTGCTCGCCCCGGCGGTGCCGGCGTCCACCGGGAGCGGCTGGTGGTCCCGGGAGGGGCCGTCGGCGGGCGTCTCGACGGCCGGGGCCGGTGCCCCGGCGCCACCTGCGGTGCCGGTGACCGCCGGCACCAACGACCGCGGCCTGCCGCTGCGGGTGCCGATGGCGCAGCTGAGCGCCGTCACCCAGCCGGCCGGCCCGCAGCAGCGCCAGTCGACTCGGCACGACCCGGACCCGGACGCGGTGGGCGGGATGTTGTCGAGGTTGTACAGCGGTGTACGCCGGGCAGAGGCTGAGGAGACCACCGAGATACCCGTGCCACCGCCCGGGATGTGGAACCAAGGAGGACAGCAGTGACGACCTTGTCGCAGGAGGCTCGCGACCTGAGCTGGTTGGTCAGCGGGTTCGCGGAGCGGGTGCCGGGAGTGGCGCACGCGGTGGTGGTCTCCTCCGACGGCCTGTTGGTGGCGATCTCCGACCACCTGCCCCGAGACCACGCCGACAAGCTCGCCGCGGTGACCTCGGGCCTGATGAGCATCACGGCCGGCGCGGCCCAGATGTTCGACGGCGACGTGGTCAAGCAGACAGTTGTCGAGATGGGACGGGGCTACTTCCTGGTGATGCAGATCCGCGACGGCTCGATCCTGGCCACCCTGGCGGCGGCCGACGCCGACATCGGTGTGGTGGGCTACGAGATGGCCCGGCTGGCCAAGCAGGCCGGGGAGATGCTCACCCCCGCCCTGCGCGCCGAACTTCAGCAGGCGCTACCGCACTGATCCGTCACTCCGCCGCGTCAGCGCGCGGGGGGTCGGGACTGATCCGTCACACCGCCGCGCCAGCGCGCGGGGGTCGGGTCGCGTCGGTGCCGCCCGGCTCCCCGCCCGGCGGAGGTGCCGGATCTGCGCGGCCCGGTCAGTGGACGCGGAGGCCGTGCAGCAGGCGGGCGAGCGCGGCCCAGGTGTGGTCCAGCGCGTTCGGGGTGGTCGTCGTGGCGAGCCACAGGGCTGCCTCGTTCATCGCGCCGGAGAGCAGGTGGGCCAGGGGTGCGACCGGTTGCGCCGGGATGGTCCCGTCCGCGACGAGGTCGGCGAGTGCCTCGGCGAGGTGACGGGCGGACGCCGCCTCGTCCAGCGCCCGCCACTCGGCCCAGCCCAGCACGGCCGGCCCGTCGATCAGCATGATCTGTTGGACGCCGGGGGCGGTGCTGGCGGTGAGGAACGCCCGGCAGCCCGCCGTCAGCCGGGTCCACGAGTCGGGTTGCGCCTCGGCCGCGGTGACGATCTGCTCGGCCACCTCCTGCTGCACCTGCTCCAGCACCGCCCGGAAGATGTCGGCCTTGCTGTCGAAGTGGTGGTAGAGGGCGCCCTTGGTCACCCCGGCCGCGGCGACGATCTGGGCCAGCCCGACGGCCGGGTATCCCCGCGCCGCGAACAACAGCCGGCTCTGGCGTACCAGTGTCTGCCGGGTCTGCTCTCGTTGTTCCGCCCGCCGCATGCCACCACCCTCACTCCGTACCGCTATTGACATACCAATGGTATGCCAATAGCGTCCATTCGCATACCAGCGGTATGCGAATGGGAGTGACCATGCACGTGACCAGCTTTTACCCAGTGATCTGCACCGACCGGCTCAAGGAGTCGCACGCGTTCTACGCCGAGTGGTTCGGCTTCGAGACCACCTTCGCGGCGGACTGGTACGTCAGCCTGCGCCGCGAGTCGTACGAACTCGCCCTGGTGGACTCCACCCACCCGACGATCCCGGACGGCTTCCGGCGACCGGTCGGCGGGCTGCTGCTCAACATCGAGGTGGCCGACGTGGACGCGCAGTGGCAGCGCCTCGTGGTCGCGGGCGGGCAGCGGGCCGAACTGGAGCTGCGCAGCGAGGACTTCGGGCAGCGACACTTCATCGTGGCCGACCCCAACGGAGTGCTCATCGACGTCATCACGCCTATCGAACCCACCGGCGAGTACGCCGCGCAGTACACCGACCCGGCACGATCCGCCTGACCGCCGCCGATTACCGCAGCCCGTACCCGGTCGGTCGGGAGGCGAGCCACCAGGCGACGCAGGCGGCGACGGCGACCACGCCGCTGAACACGAACGGCGCCTCGATGCCGACGCCGGCCGCCAGCGCGCCACCGGCCAGCGCACCGAGGGCTGTGCAGCTGTAGGTCACCAGCCGGGAGGCGGCGATGACCCGGCCGAGCAGACCGGTCGGCACCAGTCGCTGACGTACGGAAAGCGCGGCGACATTGAGCACGGCGAACGCCGCGCTGGTGGTGGCCACCACGACCACCGCGGCGGCCCGGTTCGGCGCCACCACGAGCAGGACCGGTACGCCCGCGGTGGCCGCCATCGACCAGGTGAGCACGGTGCGGTGCCGGAACCGGGCGACCAGCCGGTCGGCGGCGAACGAGCCGATCAGGCCGCCACCCGCGCCGGTGGCGAGGAGCAGACCGAAGCCGACCGCACCGAGGCCGAGAGCTTCCCGGGCATAGAGTACGAAGATCGCAAACCAGGCGGTGTCGGCGGCGGCCACGGCGGCGGTGACCAGCACCAGGGTCCGCAGCATGGGTTGGTGGATCAGCCAACGCACCCCGGCCAGGGGGCCGTCGCCTTCGGTGGCCGGGTTGTCGGCGCCGGGGGCGACGGTGACCCGGTGGGCCAGGGTCAGCGGCAGCGAGAGCACCAGCATCACGGCCAGCGCCAGGGCGGCACCGTTGACGGCGAACGGGATGGCGGCGCCGACGACGAACAACAGGGCCCCGACCGGCGGTCCGACGAACTCGTTACCGACGATCTCGCCGGCGACCAGCCGTCCGTTCGCCTTCTCCAACTGGGCGTCGGCGACGAGCCGGGGCACGGCGGTCTGGGCGGCGGTGTCGCGGATCGTCTCGCCGACGCCGAGCAGGAACGCGGCGACCACGACCAGCGCGATGCTCACCCACCCCAGGGCGATCGCGGCGGCCAGCGTGCCCAGCACGACCACCCGGCCGGTGTCGGCGGCGGCGAGCAGCGTACGGGCCCCGCGACGGTCGGCGAGGACCCCGGCGAACAGGCCGGAGACGAGCCAGGGCAGGAACTGAGCGGCGGCGACCGCGGCCACCGCCAGCGGATTGTCGGTGAGCGCGGCCGCCAGCAGCGGGAACGCAGCCACCCGAATACCGTCACCGAGGTTGGCCAGCGCGGCAGCGCTCCAGAACGTCCAGAATTGCCGCCCGAGCGACCGGGGATTCTCCACGCCTTGCGACTCTAACGACTCAGGCGCCCCACCATGCGCCCGCCGCTCCCGGTGTCCTGCCCGCCCGCCTCCGGCGCGTGCCGCCCACCTCCGGCGCGTGCCGCCCACCGCTTCCGGCGCGTGCCCGCTCGCCGGGAGCGGATGTTAGGAGGGGGCCCCTGCTATACACGAGGCGTTAACAGGGGGCCCCTCCTTACACATCAGAGGGCGTTGTCGGTGATGACCTGGCGGTACCAGTGGGCGCTGCGCTTGAGCACCCGGCGCTGGGTGGGGTAGTCGACGTAGATCAGGCCCCAGCGCTGGTCGTAGCCCTCGGCCCACTCGAAGTTGTCCAGCAGCGACCAGACGTGGAAGCTCTCCAGCGGCACCCCGTCGGTGACGGCGCGGTGGGCGGCGGCCAGGTGGTCGCGCAGGAAGGTGACCCGGGCGGTGTCCTCGACCGTGCCGTCGGCGGCGAGCACGTCGGGGGTGGGCAGTCCGTTCTCGGTGACGGTGAGCGGGACCGGGCCGTAGTCACGGGTGACCCGGGTCAGGATGTCGTACATCCCGTCCGGGTAGATCTGCTGCCAGCTCGCCTCCGAGGTGGGCCAGCGCCGGGCGGTGCCGCCGTCGGCGGTGACGTAGATCGGGGTGTAGTACTGCACCGCGAGCAGGTCGACCGGAGAAGAGATGATCTCCAGGTCACCGTCGTGGATGCCGCGGACCATCCGGCTGCTGGGCCCGAGGTCGGCCAGCACGTCCTCGGGATAGCTGCCGTGGAACGTCGAGTCGAGGTAGAGCCGGTTCTCGTAGCCGTCGTACAGGCGGGCTGCCTCGGCGGCGCCGGGGGAGTCGTCGGCGGGGTAGCAGGGGTGCAGGTTGAAGGCGGGGCCGATGCGGCTCTCGACGCCGCCCGCGCGCAGTGCGCGTACGGCGAGTCCGTGGGCGAGTTGCAGGTGGTGGGCGACGAGGTACGCGGCGTCCGGGTCCTGCTGGCCGGGAGCGTGATGGCCTTGCAGGTAGCCGTTCTGCACGACGGTCTTGGGCTCGTTGATGGTGAGCCAGACCGGCACCCGGTCGCCGAGGGCGGCGAAGAGGATGTCGGCGTAGTCGGCGAAGCGGTGGGCGACGTCGCGGGACTCCCAGCCGCCGACGTCCTGAAGAGACTGCGGCAGGTCCCAGTGGAACAGCGTGGCCATCGGGGCGATGCCGCGCTCGTGCAGCCCGTCGACCAGGCGGCGGTAGAAGTCGAGGCCGCGTTGGTTGGCGGCGCCGGTGCCGTCGGGCTGGATGCGCGGCCAGGAGATGGAGAACCGGTAGCTGCGCAGCCCCAGGTCGCGCATCAGATCGAGGTCTTCGGCGTAGCGGTGGTAATGGTCGGCGGCCACGTCGCCGGTGTCGCCGTTGCGGATGCGGCCCGGGGTGTGGCTGAAGGTGTCCCAGATCGACTCGCCCCGGCCGTCCTCCTTGGCGGCGCCCTCGATCTGGTACGCCGAGGTGGCCGCTCCCCAGCCGAAGTCGGGCGGGAACGGCAGGCGGGTGGCCGGGGCGACGGCCGGGTCGGTGCGGTCGTCCGAGCGACAACCGGCCAGGGCGGTGGTGCTGGCGGCCGTGGCGGTGGTGCCGGCGGCAGCGCGGGCCGGCCCGGCCTGGGCGGCGGCCGAGAGCGCCGCGCGACGCAGCAGGTGGCGCCTGGTGAGCATCGACATGGGTTCTCCTCAGGGATGGGTTGACCGCCTGCGGCCGGGAGCGCTCCCAATAAAGGGTAAGGCGTGGGCGGTGGCCACCGGGGCCGGGACTCGCAGCGGGTGGGACAGCCGCGGTGGCGGGGTGTCAGG
>NZ_POTX01000530.1 GCF_003236305.1 Micromonospora endophytica
GTCTGAAAGATCTGAACATTGTCGGTATGGATGTAGTGGAAGTCGCGCCGGCTTACGATCAGTCGGAGATCACCGCTCTGGCGGCCGCGACGCTGGCATTAGAAATGCTCTATATCCAGGCGGCGAAGAAGGGCGAGTAAGTTGTTTTGCCGGATGGCGCTGCGCTTATCCGGCCTACAGCTGATTGATGCTTGTAGCTACCGTCTTGAACGTCAAGCGGTAGCTACATAATTTTCATCCCACGGAAGCCGCGTTTTCAACACGCCGAAGCATAAATGTACCAGTTTGCGCATCACAGCTCCCAGCGCGGCTTTCTTCGCCTTGCCCTTTGCGACCAGCCTTTCATAGATAGCCTTCGCCTGTTTGTTCCAGCGGCTCGCGGTCAGCGCTGCAACGTACAGCTTAGCCCGCACTCCTGACGGTCCTGTTTTTGACATATGTGGTCTGCCACGCAC
>NZ_POTX01000531.1 GCF_003236305.1 Micromonospora endophytica
CCACAGAATCCCATGATGTTTGAACCGGGCAGCAACACTGCCCGGTCGGTACATTATTTGTCTGTTATATCCGCGTCTTCTGCGTCCAGCACCACTTCTTCAGGGCGCAGCACACTGATCAGTTTGAAGATCAAACTTAAGCCGATACCGACGATGGTCGCCAGCGCCATACCTTTCAACTCCGCCGCGCCGATGTTTACCTTCGCGCCACTGACGCCGATGATCAAAATCACGGAAGTCAGGATCAGGTTCTGTGCTTTGTTGTAATCCACTTTCGATTCGATCAAAACACGAATACCGGAAGCACCGATGACACCATAAAGCAGCAGCGAAACGCCGCCCATCACCGGCAATGGGATCATCTGGATAGCGGCAGCCAGTTTACCGACGCAGGAAAGCAGGATAGCGAAAATCGCCGCCCCACCGATAACCCAGGTACTGTAAACAC
>NZ_POTX01000532.1 GCF_003236305.1 Micromonospora endophytica
GATTACGCATTGGTCTGGGTGTGGGCTGGTCTACGCTGGTAGCGGCGGAGCTGATTGCCGCGACGCGCGGTTTAGGATTTATGGTTCAGTCAGCGGGTGAATTTCTCGCGACTGACGTGGTGCTGGCGGGGATCGCGGTGATTGCGATTATCGCTTTTCTTTTAGAACTGGGTTTGCGCGCGTTACAGCGCCGCCTGACGCCCTGGCATGGAGAAGTACAATGAGTGAACGTCTGAGCATTACCCCGCTGGGGCCGTATATTGGCGCACAAATTTCGGGTGCCGACCTGACGCGCCCGTTAAGCGATAATCAGTTTGAACAGCTTTACCATGCGGTGCTGCGCCATCAGGTGGTGTTTCTGCGCGATCAAGCTATTACGCCGCAGCAGCAACGCGCGCTGGCCCAACGTTTTGGCGAACTGCATATTCATCCTGTTTACCCTCATGC
>NZ_POTX01000533.1 GCF_003236305.1 Micromonospora endophytica
GTAATGAACTGGGATTTGAATACCAGTATCCCGATCCGCTGGTAATGCCGCTGGAGTAAACGATCACGCCAGCAGGACGCCGCATGCACTGCAAGGGGGCGTGTATGAAACCACTGCTGGATGTGTTGATGATCCTCGATGCCTTAGAAAAAGAGGGCAGTTTTGCGGCGGCGTCGGCCAAACTCTACAAGACGCCGTCCGCTCTGAGTTACACCGTTCACAAGCTGGAAAGCGACCTTAATATTCAATTGCTTGATCGTAGCGGACACCGCGCTAAATTCACCCGCACCGGAAAAATGTTATTAGAGAAAGGGAGGGAAGTTCTGCATACCGTGCGAGAACTGGAAAAGCAGGCGATCAAACTGCATGAAGGCTGGGAAAACGAGCTGGTGATTGGCGTGGACGACACCTTCCCTTTTTCTCTGCTTGCGCCACTCATTGAAGC
>NZ_POTX01000534.1 GCF_003236305.1 Micromonospora endophytica
CAATAGCTTCATATAAAATCCAGATTGAAATTACAATTAATGCTAAACCATTTAAAAATGCCGCTAATATCTCAAATCTTAAATATCCGAATGTGTAGCGTGCAGTCGGCTTCTTACTAGCAAAATAAATTGCCAACATTGACAAACCGAGTGCTAATACATCACTAAGCATATGAAATGAGTCTGACAGCAATGCTAATGAATTAGATACTAAACCTCCAACAAATTCAATCACTGTAAATAATAGTGTGATGATAAGTGATGCCCATAGCGTCTTTTTAGAACTTTGTTGAATTTTTTGATGATCGACATGATGAAAATATTTGTATCTGTTTATCGTATTCGCCTTTTTCCCGTTCATAGTTTGCCACTCCTAAATAAATGCGTCGTATTTAATGTAGTTGCTTTTAATAACAATTATTTATAGCTTCTCAGGTTAGTAT
>NZ_POTX01000535.1 GCF_003236305.1 Micromonospora endophytica
CCCTGGGCCTGCGCAGCTGTTCGTAGGCGGTGAAGGCGGCGTTGATGTCCGGCGCGTCGCGCAGACATCTCGCCAGGATGACGGCGTCCTCGACGGCCATGGAAGCGCCTTGGCCGGCGGAGGGTGAGGTGGCGTGTACCGCGTCGCCGATGAGCACGGCCGGGCCGCGGTGCCAGACAGGGCTGGTGGGGATGTCGTAGACCAAGTGGGCGCCGATGTCCCCGACGCTGTTGGTGATGATCTCGTTGATGACCGGTAGGTCATCGGCGAACAGGTCACGCAGTTGGCGCTGCCACTGCGCCGTCGGGATGGCAGCCAGTTCTTTGCGGATGGGTTCGTCGGAGCGGTGCAGGTTGGCGAACCAGTAGGTCTCGCCGGACTCCCGTACCAGGTAACCGAAGAACGCCCGCTTGCCGAAAATGAAGTGTTGGGTGT
>NZ_POTX01000536.1 GCF_003236305.1 Micromonospora endophytica
ACCCTCCCCCCGCGACGGGCAGCCTGATCAGGCGGGCGCTCGCCAGGAGCGGTGACCGCGTGCTGGCTCAGGCTTCGGCGGGAAGGTCGGTGGTGAGGGCGTTGAGGAGGACCTCGTCGGCGGTGACGGCGGCGATCTGGTCGGCCGGCACGTAGACCGCGCCGGTGGCGACCAACTCGGTGGAGACCTTGAGATAGCCGGTACGCAGCAGCCGGGCGGCCAGGTCCGCCGGCACGTCCGGCTCCTCGGTGGCTGCGGACTCGATCAACTCGTCCAGGCTGCTGCCCGGGTCGGCGGTGGGTGCCTGCACCGTCACCGCGTTGGGGTCGCCGCGCTGGACGAGGTCCACCGTGCCCACGTCGATGCCGGCGGAGTCAACCACCCGCATCCCCGTGGTCACCTTCGATACGGTCGCTCGCTGATCGATGCCCTGC
>NZ_POTX01000537.1 GCF_003236305.1 Micromonospora endophytica
GCTGCGCTGGGTCAGCAGTACGTGGCGTCGCTGACGATGGGTGCGGGCCAGTTCTGTACGAACCCGGGCCTGCTGCTCGCCATCGACGGGCCGGAGCTGGATGCCTTTGAGGCGGCCGCCGCTGCGGCCATGGGCGGCGTGGCTGCGCAGCCGATGCTCACCGCAGGCATCCACAGCGCCTACACACGTGGCGTCGACAAGCTGGCCTCCGAGGCCAACGTGCGCTGCGTTGCACGCGGCCAAGACAGCGACGAACCCAACCGCGGGCAAGCCGGCTTCTACATCACCGATGCGAAGAGCTTCCAGGCGCAACCGGCGTTGCACGACGAGATCTTCGGCGCCACCGGCCTCGTCGTGCGCTGCCGCGATGCGGACGAGTTGCGGGCGCTTGCCGAATCGCTTGAAGGCCAGCTGACGGCCACGCTGCATCTGG
>NZ_POTX01000538.1 GCF_003236305.1 Micromonospora endophytica
CTGGTGGTGACGATCCCGTCCCGCCCGGACCATTTGATACCAGAGAACACTAACGATGGATTCGCAACGCAATCTTTTAGTCATCGCTTTGCTGTTCGTGTCTTTCATGATCTGGCAAGCCTGGGAGCAGGATAAAAACCCGCAACCTCAGGCCCAACAGACCACGCAGACAACGACCACCGCAGCGGGTAGCGCCGCCGACCAGGGCGTACCGGCCAGTGGCCAGGGGAAACTGATCTCGGTTAAGACAGACGTGCTTGATCTGACCATCAACACCCGTGGTGGTGATGTTGAGCAAGCTCTGCTGCCTGCTTACCCGAAAGAGCTGAACTCTACCCAGCCGTTCCAGCTGCTGGAAACTTCACCGCAGTTTATTTATCAGGCACAGAGCGGTCTGACCGGTCGTGATGGCCCGGATAACCCGGCTAACGG
>NZ_POTX01000053.1 GCF_003236305.1 Micromonospora endophytica
ACCCCGCGGGCCCCGCGGGCTCCGCCGACCCCGTCTGCTCCGCCAGCCTCGTCGGCCCCTTCTCCGCACCGCTCATCACGGCTCACCGCCTTCCTGTCGATCAGTGGTGGTGCTCACCGGCGGCAGGGTGCTGCGCGGCGCGACCCGGGGACCCCGGGCCGGTCCCCGGCTCAGGGTGGCGTCCATCCGGTCGAGGTTCTTGCCGGCGGTGGAGGCGAGCTGCCACGGCACGCTGGTCACCATCACGCCCGGTTCGAAGAGCAGGCGGCCCTTGAGCCGCAGGGCGCTCTGGTTGTGCAGCAGGTTCTCCCACCAGCGCCCGACCACGTACTCGGGGATGAAGACGGTGACCACGTCGCGCGGCGAGTCACGGCGGACGCCGGCCACGTAGTTCAGGATCGGGCGGGTGATCTCCCGGTACGGCGAGTCGATCACGGTGAGCGGGATCGGCACGTCCCGTCGCTCCCAGTCGGCCTGCAACTGCCGGGTGTCGTTGTCGTCCACGTTGACGGTCACCGCGGTGAGCGTGTCCGGTCGGGTGGCCCGGGCGTACGCCACCGCCCGCAGGGTCGGCTGGTGCAGCTTGCTGACCAGCACGATCGCGTGGTTGCGGGCGGGCAGCACGGGCCGGCCGTCGTCCGGGGCCAGCTCCACGGCGACCCGGTCGTAGTGCCGGCGGATGGCCAGCATCAGCAGGTAGATCACGCCCATCGCGACGATGGCGATCCACGCGCCGAGCAGGAACTTGGTGACCAGCACGATGATCAGCACGGTGCCGGTCATCGCCATGCCGAAGGCGTTTATCGCCCGCGACCGCAGCATCCGGCGGCGCGTCTGCGGGTCCCGCTCGGTACGCAGCAGCCGGTTCCAGTGCCGGATCATCCCGGCCTGGCTGAGGGTGAACGAGACGAAGACCCCGACGATGTAGAGCTGGATGAGCTTCGTCACCTCGGCCTGGAAGCCGACGATCAGCACGATGGCGAAGACGGCGAGGAAGAGGATGCCGTTGGAGAAGGCCAGCCGGTCACCCCTGGTGTGCAGTTGCCGGGGCAGGTGACGGTCCTGGGCCAGGATCGAGCCGAGCACCGGGAACCCGGTGAAGGCGGTGTTGGCGGCCACGAAGAGGATCGTGGCGGTCACCCCGACGACCAGGAAGAGCAGCACCGAGCCGGAGCCGAAGATCGTCTCGCCGAGTTGTGCGGTGACGGTCTTCTGCACGTACCCCTCGGGGCCGGCGAGGATCTGCGCCCGCGGGTCCTCGACGAACTGCAACCCGGTGAGCCGGGCCAGCCAGACGATACCGACGAGCATGGTCACCGAGACCACGCCGAGCAGCAGCAGGGTGGTGGCGGCGTTGCGGCTCTTCGGCGCCTTGAACGCCGGTACGCCGTTGGAGATCGCCTCCACGCCGGTGAGCGCGGCACAGCCGGAGGAGAAGCTGCGCAGCAGCAGGAACGCCATGGCCCAGCCGGTGGTGTCGTGCCACTCGGCAGCGATCACCAGGTCGGCGCTGGGAGCGCGCAGATCCTCACCGAGCACCACGATCCGGACCAGCCCGGTGAGGATCATGCCGATGATGACGATCATGAAGCCGTAGGTGGGGATGGCGAACGCGGTGCCGGAGTCCTTCAGCCCGCGCAGGTTCACCGCGGTCAGCAGGACCACGGCGATGACCGCGACGAGCACCTTGTGGGTCGCCACGAAGGGGATCACCGAGCCGAGGTTCGCCACCCCGGAGGAGACCGAGACGGCGACCGTCAGCACGTAGTCGACGAGCAGCGCGCTGGCCACCCCGACCCCGGCCCGCGGGCCGAGGTTGACCGTGGCCACCTCGTAGTCGCCGCCGCCGGAGGGGTAGGCGTGCACGTTCTGCCGGTAGCTGGCCACCACGGTCAGCATCACCACCACGACCGCGAGGGCGATCCACGGCGAGAAGACGAAGGCGGAGGCGCCCGCGATGGAGAGCATCAACAGGATCTCGTCCGGCGCGTACGCCACGCTGGAGAGGGCGTCCGAGGCGAAGACCGGCAGCGCGATGCGCTTCGGCAGGAGGGTGTGTTTGAGCCGGTCGGACCGGAACGGTCGACCGAGCAGCAGCCGCTTCAGCAGCGAGGTGGATCGGGCCACAGCCGCCAAGCGTACGACCAGCATCGGCGGCTGTCGGGGGTGCCCGGCCACCGTCCGGTGGGGCGCGGGAGTAGCGTCGCTTCCCGGCCGTGGCCCGCACGTGGCAGGCTCGCGGGGAACGAGGCGCAGCGGCAGCCGAGGAGGCAGCGTGCATGTCGTGATCATGGGATGTGGTCGGGTCGGTTCGACCCTGGCGCACAACCTGGAGTCCCGGGGGCACTCGGTCGCCGTCATCGACCAGGACACCGACGCCTTCCGGCGGCTGGGCCCGGACTTCGCCGGGACCACGGTTACCGGGCCCGGTTTCGACGGTGACGTGCTCCGGCAGGCCGGTATCGAGCGGGCCGACGCCTTCGCCGCCGTATCCAGCGGCGACAACTCCAACATCATCTCGGCTCGGCTGGCCCGGGAGACGTTCGGCGTCTGCCGGGTGGCGGCCCGCATCTACGACCCGCGCCGGGCGCAGGTCTACGAGCGGCTGGGCATCCCCACCGTGGCCACCGTCAGGTGGACCGCCGACCGGATGCTGCGGCATCTGCTGCCCGAGGGGAACGTGGAGATCTTCCGTGACCCGACGAGCACCGTCTCGATCATCGAGGTGCCGGTGCACAAGGACTGGATCGGCCGCCCGGTGCGGGTGCTGGAGCAGGCGGCCGGCGCGCGGGTGGCGTACCTGATTCGTTTCGGCATCGGCACGCTGCCCACCGCCAACAGCGTGGTGCAGGAGGGCGACCAGGTGTTCATGCTGGTCACCGACGACCTGGTGGCCGCGGTCACCGCGGCGGTGGCGGCGGCACCGGAAGGAGGGCAGTGACGTGCGGGTCGCCATCGCCGGCGCGGGCAACGTGGGTCGGTCAATCGCTCAGGAACTGATCGAGAACGGCCATCAGGTGATGCTGATCGAGCGGCAGCAGCGGATGCTGCGGCCCGAGCGGGTGCCGGCCGCCCAGTGGGTGCTGGCCGACGCCTGTGAGCTGACCAGCCTGGAGGAGGCCGACCTCGCCGGCTGCGACGTGGTGGTGGCGGCGACCGGCGACGACAAGGTCAACCTGGTGGTGTCGCTGCTGGCCAAGACCGAGTTCGCGGTGCCCCGGGTGGTGGCCCGGGTCAACCGGGCCGAGAACGAGTGGCTCTTCACCGAGCAGTGGGGCGTGGACGTCGCGGTCAGCAAGCCCCGGGTGATGGCCGCGCTGGTCGAGGAGGCGGTGACCGTCGGCGACCTGGTCCGGCTGATGACGTTCCGGCAGGGCGAGGCGAATCTCGTCGAGATCACCCTGCCGCCGAGCGCGCCCTACGTCGGCCAGCCACTGCACGCGGTGCCGCTGCCCCGCGACGCCGCGCTGGTGGCGATCCTGCGCGGCAAGCGGGTGCTGGTGCCGAGCCCGGACGACCCGATCGAGGCCGGCGACGAACTGATCTTTGTGTGCACGGCCGAGATGGAGGACGCGGTACGGGCGGTGGTGCTCGGCGCCGACAGCGTGGAGCGCACCCGCGAGTCGCGCTGAGCGGGCCCGGGCCGTCCGGCCGCCGGATCGGTGCCGGCCGGGCCGTCAGCCGCCGGGCAGCGGGGTCGGCTGCGGCTCCGAGTCCCGGGTGACCCGGCGTACCGTCCAGACCGTGATCAGCAACAGCAGCACGTACGGCGGGTAGCCCAACACCAGCCGGGCCACGCCGAGGGCGGTGTCCTGCTCGGCCAGATACAACCCGGCCTGCACACCGACCTTGGCCAGCCAGACCACCCCCCAGAGCACGGTCAGCCCGGTGAAGGTCCGGACCAGCCGAGGGTCGTGGCGCCATTCGGCACTGCCCTTGGCCACCAGCACCGACCAGAGCCAACCGACGAGCGGCTGCCGGATCACCGCCGACAACAGCAACGCCACCCCGTAGCCGATGCCGTAGAGGATCCCCGGGAGGTAGAAGTCGCGTGCCTCACCGGTACGCCAGGCGATGGCGGCACCGATCGCGATGCCGAACAACCCGTTGACGGCGTGCCGCACCGGTCGGCGCTGGGCCAGTCGCAGCGCGCCGATCAGCAGCCCCACGGAGACCGAAGCGATCACCGCGGGCCGCAGGTCGGCGACGATGTTGGCGATCACGAAGACCACCACCGGGACGCTCGACTCGAACAACCCGCGCCACCCGCCGAGCTGGTCGGCCATCTGCTCGGCGACGGTGGGCAGCCGTTCCTCCTCGGCCGGCCCGGTCTCCGGCACAGTGGCCGGGGGCTGTCCGGTGGTCATCTCCCGCCTTCCGTCCGCCACACCCACAGGTTCACCTCGACGGCTCCAAGTCGTAGTACGGGTTGTAGATCACCTTGCGGTCGTCCCGCACCGCGACCCGGCCCCGGGCGGTCAGGTGCCGGCCCGGTTCGATGCCGGTGATGTGCCGCCGCCCCAGCCAGACCAGGGTCACCACATCACTGCCGTCGTAGAGGTCCGCCTCCAGCGCCGGCTGGTTGGTCCGCGGCGTGTAGACGACGGTACGCAGCCGACCGCTGACCGAGACCACCTGCCCACGCCCGCACTGCCGCGCCGGCATCGCACCACACCGGGCGCTCTCCCGTTGCAGGTGCTGGGCCTCGATCTCGGCCTCGCTCGCGGTCAGCCGGTGCAGCATCCGGCGCAGCGAACCCCGACCCTCGTCGGTGGTCATGACCTCCGCGTCACCCTCTCCAGAGCGGCCGGCGGGGCTGCCGGCACCGGACCGCGCCGGCAACGCCGGAACGGGCTCACGCCAGCGTACGCCGACAACGGCCGGACCGGCGTCCGCGCCCGGCCCGCGAGACGGGCGTCAGCCACCGGCGGCGGTCGAGGCGGCGTCCGTGTCCGCCGAGCCGACCTGCTCGCCCGCCTCGCGCGGCAGCCGCAGTGGCAGCGGCTCACGCACCGGCTTGGCCTCCGCTCCCCGGTCGACGACCAGCCCGTCCAGGCACTGCGCCAGCGGACCGGCCGCAGCCGGGTTGCCGGCCGCCTCGCCCTGGTACACCGCGCGGACCATCCACCGCGGCCCGTCGACACCGACGAAGCGCAGCTCCGTCAGGCCGTCGTCGGTGCGTACCCGGGCGTGCAACTCGGTGCCGTACTCGCCGGTCACCTCCTGCGCGGCGGCGCCGTCGGCGAAGAGTGACTGGCGGATCTCCTCACGCACCTCGTCCCAGATGCCCTCGGAACGCGGCGCGGCGAAGACACCTACCTGCAGCGCGCTGCGCCCGTGCACCAGCACGACCTGCTGGATCACCCCCTGCTGGTCGGCCTGCACCCGCACCTCGACGTCGGGCACCGCCGGAATCTGGAGACTGCCCAGGTCCAGCCGCTGCACCCCGTCGGGTGCCTCGCTGACGTCGTACGGTCCGCGCGCCGGAGTTTCCTCGACGCCCTCGACGGTGTCGAGCGCCTCGACGGCCCGCTCGTCACGGGCGTGCCGTCCCGCGGCCCGCTTCCGGGAGAAGATCACTGCGTCCACCCTCCGCTGTTCGCACCCACGGTGCCATCCTGTCCGTCCGTGCCACCGGTCTGCGGCGGCGCCAGCCCGGCGTGCCCGCCGGTGGAGCCGTGACCGCCGGTCCCGCGTCCGGACGCGGGCAACTCGGCCACCGGCTGGAACGCCGCCCGCGCCACCCGCTGGACAACGAGTTGCGCGATCCGGTCGCCCCGGGAGATCTTCACCGGCGTGGCCCGATCATGATTGATCAGGTTGACCAGGATCTCACCCCGGTAACCGGCGTCGACCGTACCGGGCGCGTTGAGCACCGTCACGCCGAGTCTGGCGGCCAGCCCCGATCGGGGGTGCACCAGGCCCACGTACCCCTCGGGCAACGCGATCGCCACACCGGTCGGCACCAGCGCCCGGCCGCCGGGCGGCAACTCGACGTCGGCGGCCGCCACCAGGTCGGCACCGGCGTCACCGGGATGGGCGTACGCCGGCATCGGCAGCTCCGGGTCAAGCCGCCGGACCGGCACGGGCACCTGGTCGGTCACGTTTTCCCTCTTTCGTCCGTTCCGCTGGGACAACCCTGCCCATCCTGCCCGGTAACCGGGCGGATCCGCGCCGTACCCTGGCACGAGTGAGTTCTGCTTCGTCCACCACGGTGCCCGTGGCGTACACCGAACGGCTCCGACTGCCCTGGTGGCTGTGGCTCGCGGGGCTGGCCTCCGCCGGCCTGGTCGCCGTGGAACTGTGGATGGGTGCGGCCGGGTTGCGTGCCTGGGTGCCCTTCGCCGTGCTGCTGCCGGCCGCGGTCGCCGCGATGGCGTGGCTGGGGCGGATCCGGGTCGCGGTCACCGACGGCGAGCTGCGCGTCGACGACGCCCGGCTGCCGGTCCGGTTCGTCGCCGACGCCATCCCGCTGGACGCCGAGGGCCGACGTGAGGTGCTCGGCGTCGGTGCCGATCCACTGGCGTTCGTGGTCCAACGACCGTGGATCTCCGGCGCGGTCCAGGTGGTCCTCGACGATCCGGCCGATCCCACCCCGTTCTGGGTGGTCAGCTCCCGGCACCCGGTCGAGCTGGCCGAGGCCATCCTGGCCGCCCGGCAGCCGTCGAACTGATCGGGTGCCAATCGGGTCCGGCGCGTTCAGGGCGCGCCGGGCAGGGCCGGCGGCGTGCCGGGCAGGCTGCGGCGCTGCCGGCGCAGATCGGCGCGGAGTTGCTCGGCCAGGGACCGGGTCGCCCGCCGGTTCAGATAGCTCGCCACCGCGGCACCGGTGAGAAACGGTCCCAACGTGGTCAGGTTCCGACCGAAGCGCTTGATCAGCGTCTCCCCCAACTCACGCCGGGCGGCCGTGCCCAGTACGGCGCCGACCCCGACGCCGGGCATCATCGGGTTGACCCCACGTTGGTTGGCCCATGCCTGCACCAGAGCCACCGTCCGCTGGGTGCCACCGGCCGGCAGTGACGCCCGGTAGACCTCGTGCAGCTCCCCGGTCAGCTTCAGCTCGATGGCCACCACAGCCACCGTCTCGGCGGCGAGCAGGACCGGGGCGGACAGCAGGGTGGGCGTGACCGTCCACTGCACGGCGGAGGCGCCGCCACCGGCCGCGCCGATCCCCGCGGTCGCCCGGGACGCGTTGCGCACCAGGCGGTCGGCCAACTCCTCGTCGTCCAGGCCAGGGAAGTGTCGGCGCAGGGTGGCCAGGTCACGGATCGGCACGTGGGGAGCGATCTCGGCGACCGTGTCAACCATCCAGCGCACCGCCGCCCGCGGCTTGAACAGATCGCGAATCCCCCGGGCCCGGGTCTGCGTGACGAGCCGACCGAGCAGCTGCCGACGGGTGGCCGGCTCGATCTCGTCGGCGGTCAGCGCCGCGACCGTCGCACCCAGCTGATCAGGGCAGGGTGCGGCGTCAGCGGTGCCGCCCGGGTCGGCCGACACGTCGCTCTCGTCGGGTAAACGATCCGCTCCCCGTCCCTCACCGCTGGCGGCCATGCGGCACCACCACCCTGAGCCTGACGAATCGCTCGCTCATGCCCGACCTCCCGGCTGGACGACCGCCAGCGCGGCGGCCTGCCTCACGAGTCAATCAGGTCGGCCGACTCGGCGCTCGCCGAGCCGGGCAGCGGCGGCTCCACTGCAGGAGCCGCCGCTGTGCCAGTGGTGTCGATCCCTCGGTCAGACGCACTCGCGGCAGATCAGCTCGCCGTTCCGCTCGACCGCCAACTGGCTGCGGTGATGCACCAGGAAACAGCGGGCACAGCGGAATTCGTCCTGCTGCATCGGCAGCACCTTGACCGTGAGCTCTTCGTCGGCCAGGTCGGCACCGGGCAACTCGAAGCTCTCAGCCACTTCGGCCTCGTCGACGTCCACGGCGCCCGACTGTGAGTCGACGCGCCGGGCCTTGAGCTCTTCCAGGCTGTCCTCGCCGAGGTCGACCTCGTCGCGGCGCGGGGCGTCGTAGTCGGTGGCCATCGGTTTCACTCTCCCATTTCGATGTTGTCGCTTCCGGTTGTAACGCCGGACGACGCTGTTTCGGTTCCGCTGGCCGGCCACCGCTAGTGTCGGCCACCTGACCCGACGTGCGTGGGCCAGACCACCGGAGAATCTCCCAGGCGGAGCGCGGAACCCTACCCCCCCTTTGGGCGAGGCATGTATACCGCCCTCGCGGCTGAGATGTACGCCCCTGCGCCTGAAGTTGTTCCCAATGTGACTCAGGCGACACGAAGATAGGGGTAGTACTACCCGGTTATCGGATGGCGCGCCGGCATGTCGGACTGTTTCCACGCGACGGTCGGACAACCGCTAACCTCAGCGGCGTACCCGACGGCCGGCGGGGCGGCCCCACACCCTCCACGGCCGCCGCCACCCACCACTGCCCCGGAGGGCACTGATGAGCTTTGCGCGAGTGCGAGCACTCGTTGTCGTCGGCATGCTGGCGGTGGTCGCCCTGGTCTTCGTGGTCGTCGCTCTGATCAGGGACACCCAGAGCAACGCCGGTCTCGCCGAAGGCTGCCCCGAGGACTGGCCACGTGCCGACGTCACATTGCGCGAGCGCAAGGACGTCAAGATCAATGTGATGAACAGCACCGAGCGACCCGGGGTCGCCGGCATCGTCGGCGACGACTTCCGCAACCGCGACTTCCAGGTCAAGAAGGTCGCCAACGAGAAGAAGCAGATCGACGGGGTGGCGGTGCTGCGGTACGGCCCCAAGGGCGTCGGCTCCGCGCACCTGCTGCGGGCGTACTTCCTGGGCCGGGCCAAGCTCGAGTACAACCCCGAGCGCGAGGACGACGTCGTCGACGTGGTGATCGGCAACGGCTTCCAGCAGTTGGCCACCACCACCGAGGTCAACCAGTCCCTCGGTGACCTCGGCGCTCCGGTCGCCCCGCCGGGCTCCTGCCCGGTCACCGACGAGAAGTGACGGCGATCGGCCCGGTCGTCGCGGACTCCGGGCCGGACGGGCCGATCTGATCGGCCGGACGGGCACAGCGGTGGTCGTCCGGCCGGGTCGACTCACGGGCCGCCGGCGGCGTCCCAACGGGTCAGGTGCTCGTGCAGCGGGTCGTACAGGGCCGGCGGCGCGGCGATGACCATTTCCGGACCGGGCGGCAGGCCCTTCAGCCCACCGATCCGCAGACCGGCCTCGGCGGCCACCAGGCCACCGGCCGCCTGGTCCCAGGCCGCCAACCCCTTCTCGTAGTAGGCGTCGGCCCGCCCCTCGGCGACCAGGCAGAGATCGAGCGCGGCGGCACCGAGGCGACGGATGTCCCGTACGTACGGGATCAACTCCGCCACCACCCGCGCCTGATGGGCCCGGCGCCGCGCGTCGTAGCCGAACCCGGTGATCACCAGCGCCTGACCGAGATCGGTCTCGGTGGAGCAGCGCAGCCGCTCACCGGCCCGCCAGGCGCCGCCACCGGCGGTCGCGGTCCACTCCTCGCCGGTGTGGATGTTGCGCACCACACCGGCGACCACCGCGCCGTCCAGTTCGGCGGCGATCGACACGGCGCAGTGCGGCAGGCCGTACAGGTAGTTGACCGTGCCGTCGATGGGGTCGACGATCCAGCGCACCCGCGCGGGGGCGTCCGTGGTGCCGCCATCCGCCGTGCCGTACTCCTCGCCCAGCACGGCGTCGCCCGGCCGCAGTCGGCGCAACGCGTCGGTGATCTGACGCTCGACGGCACGGTCGGCAGCGGTCACCACGTCGGTGACGGTGCTCTTGGTGGCCGCGACCGAAACGCCCTCGATCCGCATCCGGTACGCGGTGGCCGCCGCGTCCCGCGCCACGTCGATCGCGATCTCCAGCAGTTCCGATGGTGGTGGCGCCGGGCGGTCCATCATCCGTCCCCTTCCCGCACGGCCGGGTTTCCGGGTTCCGCGCGGGTATCATCCTTACAAAGTCCACAAGAGCACCGAATCGGCGGTCTCGGCCACCGATCAGCCGTGCGGCGCAGGATGATCGCCGCAGACGGCGTTACAATTCACCCCTGCCCACGCTCCGCGGGCGGCCGAGCGACCGGCCGGCCGGGGACACGGGGGTTCCTCAACCACATCGCCCGGCACGGTGCCCCACGCTGCGCCAGACGATCCGGCCGTGCTCGCTCTTCGCCTCCGGAAGGTCATTCGTGACAGAACCCCGCCAGACCGGCGCCGACGTTCGCTCGCTCACCGACACCTTGATCGCCCACGCGCAGAGCGCCGGCGGCCAGCT
The DNA here is from genome assembly GCF_003236305.1 of Micromonospora endophytica. Taxonomy (GTDB): domain Bacteria; phylum Actinomycetota; class Actinomycetes; order Mycobacteriales; family Micromonosporaceae; genus Micromonospora; species Micromonospora endophytica. Next base: position 10,271 of record NZ_POTX01000053.1, read on the forward strand.
CACGTCGGCCCAGCTCGCGCGCACCGTCGAGTCCGCCGAGGTGACTCCGGCCCAGGCCAAGAAGATCCTGCGGGCGCTCTCCGACGCCGGGGTGACCGTGGTGGTCGACGGCTCGGCCAGCACCCGCCGCCGGGTCGCCGCCGCCCGTTCCGCGACCCCGGCGTCGCGGGCCACCACCGCCAAGACCACCAAGAAGGCCGCGCCCGCTCCGAAGCAGGCGCCGGCGGCCGAGGAGGCCGCCGCCCCGGCACCGCGGAAGGCGACCTCCCGCAAGGCTGCCGGCACCACCGCCGAGGTGGCCGCCAAGGCCGCCGGTCCGGCCAAGAAGACCACCCGGGCCACCAAGGCGACGGTGGCCGCCGCAGCGGGCGCGGCCAAGCCCGCCGCCGGCAAGGCCGCCAAGGGTGAGGGCCCCGACGGTGAGGTGGACCCGGAGGAGCTCGCCGCCGAGATCGAGGACGTGGTGGTCGAGGAGCCGGCCGAGTTGACCCAGGCCGCCGAGGCCGACGCCGCGAGTTCCGCCACCGACAACGACTTCGAATGGGACGACGAGGAGTCCGAGGCGCTCAAGCAGGCGCGCCGCGACGCCGAGCTGACCGCCTCGGCGGACTCGGTCCGGGCGTACCTCAAGCAGATCGGCAAGGTCCCGCTGCTCAACGCCGAGCAGGAGGTGGAGCTGGCCAAGCGGATCGAGGCCGGGCTCTACGCCGCCGAGCGGCTGCGCGCGGCCGACGAGGGCGAGGAGAAGCTCGTCCGCGAGATGCAGCGCGACCTGCTCTGGATCTCCCGCGACGGCGAGCGCGCCAAGAACCACCTGCTGGAGGCGAACCTCCGCCTGGTCGTCTCGCTCGCCAAGCGGTACACGGGCCGTGGCATGGCCTTCCTCGACCTGATCCAGGAAGGCAACCTCGGCCTCATCCGCGCCGTCGAGAAGTTCGACTACACCAAGGGCTACAAGTTCTCCACCTACGCCACCTGGTGGATCCGCCAGGCCATCACCCGCGCCATGGCCGACCAGGCCCGCACCATCCGCATCCCGGTGCACATGGTCGAAGTGATCAACAAGCTGGGCCGGATCCAGCGCGAGCTGCTCCAGGATCTGGGCCGTGAGCCCACCCCGGAAGAGCTGGCCAAGGAGATGGACATCACACCCGAGAAGGTGCTGGAGATCCAGCAGTACGCTCGGGAGCCCATCTCGCTCGACCAGACCATCGGCGACGAGGGCGACAGCCAGCTCGGTGACTTCATCGAGGACTCGGAGGCCGTCGTGGCGGTCGACGCGGTCTCGTTCTCGCTGTTGCAGGACCAGCTCCAGCAGGTGCTCCAGACGCTCTCCGAACGTGAGGCGGGCGTGGTACGCCTGCGGTTCGGCCTGACCGACGGCCAGCCGCGTACGCTGGACGAGATCGGCCAGGTCTACGGCGTGACGCGGGAGCGGATCCGGCAGATCGAGTCCAAGACCATGTCCAAGTTGCGGCACCCGTCGCGCTCCCAGGTGCTGCGGGACTACCTCGATTGATCAGCATTCGTCAACTGATCGTGTCTTTTTGATCACCAGGCGCCACGCCGGATGGTGATCAGGCGGTTGCACGAATGTGATCGTTGACGTGGCACCCTGGGTACACGGCACACTGTCCGTGCCAGGTGTGACCTCGGTCCCCCGAGGGCACACAGGGAAGGCAAGACCCGGCAAGGATGTTGCACGATAGGTGACCAAGACCGAAGAGAGTGTTCATCGGTGACGACCAGAGGAGGAAGGCGATGACCCCGACCCTCACGCCGCCGCCCGAGACGGTGAGCCCCCCGGCCGCCGATGAACGGTGCGACCGCTGCAATGCTGCCGGCAAGCTCCGGATCACCCTCTCGGGTGGTAGTGAGCTTGTGTTCTGTGGCCACCACGCGAACAAGTACGCCGAGGATCTCGTGAAGATCACCGTACGGTACGCGACGGACCCGGAGTTCACCTGGCGTGGCGCCGACCTGATGGCCAACTGATCCATAACCCGACCCACCCGTGCGGCCGGGGACATCCTCTGGATGTCCCCGGCCGTCCGTTTTCCCTGCACCCTTCGATGGAGTTGCCCAGGTAAGCGCTTACCTGGGCAATAACTTCATGATCAACCACGGCTGGAGGGCGGGTCAGAGGGTTTGGACGGTGGCTATGCGTTCTTCCAGTTGTTCGATGGTGGCCTGGGCGCTGGGGGGGCCGCCGCAGAGGCGACGCAACTCCGCGTGGATCTTGCCGTGGGGTTGGCCGGTGCGGTGGTGCTGGGCGGCCACCAGGGCGTTGAGCTGACGGCGGAGCGCCACCCGGCGCTGGGCGGCGCTCATCGGCGCCGGCGCGGCCGGCGCGGCCGCCGGCTCGGACCGACGCTCGGCGGCCCGACGCCGCTGGGCGGCCAGCTGCTCCGCCTGCCGCTTGGTCAGCAGCGCCGCCACCTGCTCGGAGGTGAGCAGCCCCGGCAGGCCGAGATATTCCTCCTCCTCCGGAGTGCCCGCCTGGGCGGCGGTGCCGAAGGAGGCGCCGTCGAAGATGACCTGGTCCAGTTCGGCGGTGGCGGACAACGCGGTGAACTGCTTCTCCAGTTCGCCACTGGCCTGCTCGTCGCGCTGGGCCCGCTCCAGCAGGTCGTCGTCGAGACCGTCCCGGTCCTTAGGCTTGCCGAGAACGTGGTCCCGCTCGGTCTCCATCTCGCTGGCCAGGCCGAGCAGGTGCGGGACGCTGGGCAGGAAGACCGACGCGGTCTCACCCGGCCGGCGGGCCCGGACGAACCGCCCGATCGCCTGCGCGAAGTACAGCGGGGTGCTGGCACTCGTCGCGTAGACACCGACGGCCAGCCGGGGAATGTCCACCCCTTCGGAGACCATCCGCACCGCGACCAGCCAACGCTGTTCAGACGCCGCGAACGTGGCGATCCGGGACGACGCGCCCACGTCGTCGGAGAGCACCACCGCGGCCCGCTCCCCCGTGACCTGCTCGATGAGCTTGGCGTACGAGCGGGCCACCTGCTGGTCGGTGGCGATGACCAGGCCGCCGGCGTCGGGCATGCCCGCCTCCCGCAGCACGGTCAACCGGGCGTCGGCGGCCCGCAGCACCTGCGGCATCCAGTCACCCGCCGGGTCCAGGGCGGTACGCCAGGCCTGGGCGACCAGATCCTGCGTCATCGGCTCGCCCAACCGGGCCGCCAGCTCGTCACCGGCGTTGGTACGCCACCGGGTCTCCCCCGAGTACGCCAGGAACAGCACCGGCCGCACCACGCCGTCCCGCAGCGCGTCGGAGTAGCCGTAGACCGAGTCGGCCCGTGACCTCAGCAGGCCGTCCTCGCCCCGCTCGTAGCCGACGAACGGGATGGGATTGTCGTCGGAGCGGAACGGGGTGCCGGTCAGCATCAGCCGGCGTACCGCAGGCTCGAAGGCCGCCTTCACGCCGTCGCCCCAGGTACGCGAGTCGCCGGCGTGGTGGATCTCGTCGAGGATGACCAGGGTGCGCCGGGTCATGGTGCGCCGTCGGTGCACGTGCGGTGCCATACCGACCTGCGCGTAGGTGATCACCGCACCGTGGAAGTCCGCCGAGGAGTGCAGGTCGGCGTTGCGGAACGCCGCGTCGAGCTGGATGCCCACCCGGGCCGCCGCAGCCGCCCACTGGGTCTTCAGGTGCTCGGTCGGCGCGACCACGGTGACCGCCTCGACGGTGCCGTCCGCGAGCAGCTCGGCGGCGATCCGCAGGGCGAAGGTGGTCTTGCCGGCACCGGGCGTGGCGACAGCGGTGAAGTCCTCGCTGCGGCGGCGCAGATATTCCACCATCGCTTTGCGCTGCCAGGCGCGCAGAGGCGGAAACGTCTCCAGCGCCGGCGTCCGGACTGCCACGGGGTTGGCTCCTCTTTGACCGCAGGATGACCCGACCGTGAGTGAGCGGATCCGGGCCGAGGGCCACGGCAGCCGCCGCCCACGAAAACGCCTCCGCGCATCGGTAGCCGCGAAGGCCGACTCAGCATAACCAGCGGCGCCCGCCACTCCCACTCGACGCCACACCGGATCCGGCCGTGCGGTTCACCACTACCGCCGTGACCACGGCCCGACGAACCCGATCACTGTGGTGGCACACCGGTGCGCGGCGTCGGCACCGGTGCCGACCACCGCCGGCGCAGGGCCACCAGGCGTACGCCGAAGACCAGCAGCACGGCTGCGGTGAGCGGGATCGGCCCGGTGTACCCGAGTACGTTCAGCAGCACCACCAGGATCGCGCCGGTGAGCGCCGCGACGGCGTAGATCTCCCGCCGCAGCACCACCGGGATCTCACCGGTCAGCAGGTCCCGGACGAGCCCACCACCGATGGCGGTGATCATGCCGATCAGCACCGCACCGACCGGCGGCACCTCGGCGTCGAGGGCTTTGAGGGTGCCGGTGACGGTGAAGAGACCGAGCCCGGCCGCGTCCAGCACCAGCACGGTGGTGCGCAGCCGGGCGAACTGCGGGTGCAGCCAGAAGATCGCCGCCGCGGTCACCGCGGCGGTGGTGGCGTACCGCCAGTCGGCGAAGGCCAGCGGCGGAACCTCGTCGATCACGAGATCCCGGACGATGCCGCCGCCGAGCGCGGCGACGAAACCGACGAAGACCACACCGAACAGGTCAAGCCGTTTGGCCACCGCCGCGGAGGCGCCCGAGGCGGCGAAGACCATGACACCGGCCAGGTCGGCCAGGAGCAGGGCGGTGGAGGTGGTCACCGCCGCAGGCTACGCCGCCGGGCGGAGTTCACTCGCGGTACGAGTCGTAGATCTCCTTGCACTTCGGGCAGACCGGCGAACCTGGCTTCGCTGACTTGGTGACCGGAAAGGTCTCCCCGCACAGCGCCACGACGAAGGTGCCCATGACGGCACTTTCGGCGATTTTTTCCTTTCGGACGTAGTGGAACATCTCCGGACCGGTGTCGGCGTCCTTCAGCTCCGGACGCTCGAGAACCTGTGTGCTCACGTCTGCACCTCCAACCCACAAGTCTGGCAGGTCATCGGGACCCCGGTCCAGCGGAGGCGACCGAAGCGGCACGCTACGGTTTGCGACTGTGACCGACTTTCCCCTGCATCTGGGTGCCGAGGTGGCCTTGGCGCTGCGTGAGCGGCGTCCCGTGGTGGCCCTGGAGAGCACAATCGTCTCGCACGGCCTGCCCCGACCGGACAACCTGCACGTGGCCCGGCAGATCGAGCAGGCCGTCCGCGATGCGGGTGCGGTACCGGCCACCATCGGCATGGTCGCCGGTGAGCTGGTGGTGGGGCTCGACGACGCCCAGCTCACTCGGCTGGCCACCGCGGACGGCGTGACCAAACTCTCCGTACGCGATCTCGCGGTGGCCGCCGCGACCGGTGCCGACGGTGCCACCACCGTGGCCGCGACAAGTGCGGTGGCCGCCGCCGCGGGGATCGGTGTCTTCGCCACCGGCGGTCTGGGCGGGGTGCACCGCGAGGCCGCGCAGACCTTCGACGAGTCGGCCGACCTGGTCACCCTGGCCCGGACGCCGATCGCGGTGGTATGCGCCGGGGTCAAGTCGATCCTCGACGTCGGGGCGACCCTGGAACGCCTGGAGACCCTGGGCGTGGCCGTCATCGGTTACCGGACCCGGCGGTTCCCGGGCTTCTTCATCACCGACAGCGGCTTCGACCTGGACTGGTCGGTCGACTCCCCGGAGCTGGTCGCCGACGTGCTGGCCGCCCGGGATCGGCACGGCGTGCACCACGGCGGCCTGATCGTGGCCAACCCGCTGCCCACCGACGAACAGCTCGACCCGGAGCTGCACGACCGTACCCTCGCCGAGGGGCTGGCCCGGCTGGAGCGCGACGGGGTGAGCGGCAAGGCGGTGACGCCGTACCTGCTGGCGCACTTCCACTCCGCCACCGAGGGCGCGAGCCTGGCGGTGAACGTACGGATCATCCTGCGCAACGCCGATCTCGCCGCCCGGATCGCAGTCGCCGCCACCCGTCGGGCCGACACGTCGGCGTGAAGGCACCCGATACGCCGCAGCGGCCCGGGCGGGTCCTGGTCGTCGGCGACGTGATCACCGACGTGGTCGCGGTGCTTGCCGGTCCGCCGGCGACCGGCTCGGACACCCCGGCCACGATCCGGTTCACCGGCGGCGGGCAGGCCGCCAACACCGCGTGCTGGCTGGCTGTGCAGGGCGTGCCGGTGACTCTGGTCGGCGCGGTCGGCGACGACCCGTCGGGCCGCGAGCGGCTGGCGGAACTGGCCGCTGCCGAGGTCGACTGCGCGGTGGACCGGATCGCCGGCTGCGCCACCGGCACGGTGATCGTGATGGCCGTCGGCAACGAACGCACCATGATCACCGAACGGGGCGCCAACCTGCGGCTGCGTCCGGCGCAGGTCGACGCCGCGCTGAGTGGCACGCCGGAGGTGACCCACCTACACCTGTCCGGGTACACCCTGCTCGATGCCGGCTCCCGCCCGGCCGGCCTGCACGCGTTGGCGGTGGCCCGCGAACGGGGCCTCACCACGAGCGTGGACGCCGCCTCGGCCGCGCCGCTGCGGGCGGTCGGTGCGGCGACCTTCCTGTCCTGGGTACGCGAGGTCGATCTGCTGCTGGTGAACACGGACGAGGCGAACGTGCTGGCCGGCGGGCTCGACCCGGCGGCTCAGGGACGGGCACTCGTCGCCTCGGCGCGGCGGGCGGTGATCAAACGTGGTGCCGCCGGTGCGACCTGGGTGGACCGGGGCGGCACTGTCGCGACAGTGCTGGCGCACCGGGTGCCGGTGGTCGACGTGATCGGGGCGGGGGACGCCTTCGCCGCCGGCCTGCTGGCCGCCTGGCTGGCCGGAGCGGGCCCGAGCGCCGCCCTGGGTCGGGGTGCCGACCTGGGTGCCGCAGCGGTCTCCCAGTTCGGGGCCCGCCCGGCGCGCTGAACCGGGCTGGTCAGGGCTCGGCGTCGATGACCTTGTGGGGCCGTTCCTCAGCGGTGAGGCTCATCGGCGGGGCCTCCTCGGTCGCCCTGGTGCGCAGGCGGTTGGCCAGTCGATGCTGCTCCTTCGGCGGCCGGTCGTTGGCCAGCAGCACCGCGAGCCAGGGGATGAGCACCATGCCCAGGGCGACGAGCGGGAGCCAGAGCCAGAGCAGTGGAGCCTTCGTGCCGACCAGGATCGCGCCGGCGATCACGCAGGCCACCCGGACGCCCATCATCGCCACGTACCGCCGCTGCCGGCTGGTGAGCTGGTCGTCCTGGCTTCGTGGGGCGTCGGTGATGAGGATCGGTTGGTACGCCTGACGCTTCACCGTGTACCTCCTCAGGGTTCGTCCCCATCCTGTCACCAGCAGTGGCCGGGCGGCGACAATCGCCGGCGGGGCCGTCGCCGGTGACCCGCACCCGGGTCAGACGTCGGCGGCCTTTGCCCTGCTCGCCGCCTTCATCTGCTGTTTGTACTCCCGGACCAGGCGCAGCGACTCGGCATCTGTGACATCGGCGACGGACCGGTGCGCCGCGGGATCGCCGTAGTCGCCGGCCGCCTCCTGCCAGCCGGGCGGTCGGACCCCGAACCGCTTGCCGAGCAGCGCGAGGAAGATCTGCGCCTTCTGCCGGCCGAACCCGGGCAGGGCGGCGATCCGGGCGAGCAGTTCGCGGCCGTCGGCCGGGTCGGCCCAGAGCCGTGCGGCGTCGCCGTCATAGTGCTCGACAAGCGCCCGGCACACCTGACTGACCCGGTCGGCCATCGCCTTCGGGAAGCGGTGCAGCGCCGGCGGCGCGGCGAAGATCGCCACCAGGGCCTGCGGGTCGTAGCCGGCGAGTTCCCGGGCGTCCAGGTCGTCGCGACCGAGCCGCTGGGCCAGCACGTACGGTGCGGAGAACGCCTTCTCCATCGGGATCTGCTGGTCGAGCACCATCCCGATCAGCAGAGCCAGCGGACTGCGCAGCAGCAACTGGTTTGCCTCCGGGGCGATGGGCAGCGCGAGTGTCATGGCCTCCATCCTGCACTTTCTCGCCGACGTGATCCGCCACGCACCCCGATTCCCAGTGAGGTTAGGCTGTGCTAACTTCCCCCCGTCGGTCGTCCTGACCGGAAGAAGGGGTTCACCGTGCCACTCACCCGTCGTACCACTACCGCGCTGCTCGCCGCCGGCGTGCTCGCCCTCGGCCTGGCCGCCTGCGGAGCCGACGGCGAGGACGCCACCAGTGCGGGCACGTCGGACGACAAGCAGATCACCGTTTACAGCGGACGCAACGAGCAGCTGGTCAAGCCGCTGCTGGAGAAGTTCACCGCGCAGACCGGCATCACCGTGCAGGCGCGTTACGCCAGCACCGCGCAGCTCGCCGCTCAGCTGGTCGAGGAGGGCGACAAGTCCCCGGCCGACGTGTTCTTCGCCCAGGACGCCGGCGCGCTGGGCACGGTCGCCAAGCGCGGCATGTTCAGCACGCTGCCGGAGGCGACCACCGCGCAGGTGCCGGCGACCTACCGCGCCGGCACCGGCCAGTGGGTGGGCGTCAGCGCCCGGGCCCGGGTGCTGGTCTACAACCCCGACCTGGTCCCGGCCGACCAACTGCCGGCGTCGGTCTTCGACCTGACCGGCCCGGCCTGGAAGGGCAAGGTGGGCGTGGCACCGACGAACGCCTCGTTCCAGGCGTTCGTCACCGCCATCCGGGTCCAGCACGGCGACGCCAAGGCCGAGGAGTTCCTGGCCGGGCTCAAGGCCAACGATCCGCAGATCCGCGACGGCAACGGCAAGATCGTCGAGGACGTGAACAGCGGCACCATCCCGGTCGGCCTGGTCAACCACTACTACCTGGGTGAGATCGCCAAGGAGCAGGGCAGCACGCCGGAGGCGCTCAAGGCCAAGGTGCACTTCTTCCCCGGCGGCGACACGGGCGCGCTGGTGAACGTGGCCGGCGTGGGTGTGCTCAGCCGCGCCGCCGACGACCCGGACGTGCAGAAGTTCGTGGACTTCCTGCTCGGCGCGGAGGCGCAGACGTACTTCGCCGAGCAGACCTTCGAATACCCGGTCATCGCCGGCGTGCCTGGCCCGGCGTACGTGCCGGCGCTGAGCGAGCTGGCGGTGCCGAAGGTGGACCTGAACGACCTGGACACGCTGGACGCCACCGTCACCATGATCAAGAACTCGGGGCTGGTGCCCTGACCACCACACCGACCACCACAGGGCCGACCCGCACCGGGTCGGCCCTGTCCGGCGTACCCGGACGGTGGCGGCGACTGGCACCCCGGCCGGCGCTGCTCGCGGCCTCCACCGCCGCGGTGGCGGTGGCGCTGATCCCACTGGCCTACCTCGCCGTACGCACGGCCGAGGCGGGCGGGGACCGGATCGCCGCCGAGCTGTGGACCGAACGCGTCGGGCTGCTCGCCCTGCGCAGCCTCGGACTCGCCGGCGTGGTCACCGCAGCCTGTGTGCTGCTCGGCGTCGGCACCGCCTTCCTGGTCACCCGCACCGACCTGCCCGGCCGCCGACTGTTCGCCCTGCTGGCGGCGCTGCCGCTGGCCGTACCCACCTACATCGCGGCCTTCGCCTGGGTCTCCACGGTGCCCCGGCTGGAGGGTTTCTGGCCGGCGGCGCTGGTGCTCACGCTCTGCTCCTACCCGTACGTGCTGCTGCCGGTGGCCGCCGCGCTGCGCGGCGCGGACCCGGCGCAGGAGGAGGTCTCCCGGTCGTTGGGCCGCAGTGGCTGGCAGACCTTCACCGCCGTGACGCTGCGGCAGATCCGCCCGGCCACCGCCGCCGGGGCGCTACTCGTCGCCCTCTACGTGCTCTCCGACTTCGGCGCGGTGTCCATCCTGCGCACCGACACCTTCACCCGGGCCATTTTCGTCGCCTTCGACCTGGGCTTCGATCGCACCGGCGCGCTCGTGCTCTCCAGCGTGCTCGTCGCGCTGACCGTGCTGCTGCTGGCCGGTGAGACGGCCACCCGCCGACGCGGCGCCCGGTACGCCCGGCTCGGCGGCACCCGCCGGCCGGTGTCCCGGACACCGCTCGGGCCGGCCCGCTGGCCGGCGGCGGTGGCCCTGGTCGGGGTCGCCGCGCTGGCGCTCGGGGTGCCGGCGGTCAGCCTGGGACGGCGGCTCGCCGCCGGGGTGTCCCGCCCGGGGGCACTGCCGGAGGTGCTCAGCGCCGCCGGGAACTCGCTCACCGTCTCGCTCGCCGGAGCCGCGCTGACCATGCTGCTGGCGCTGCCGCTGGGCCTGCTCGCGGCCCGGGCGCCGGGCCCGCTGACCACCGTGCTGGACCGGTTGGCCTACCTGGCGCACGCGCTGCCCGGCGTGGTGATCGGGCTCTCGCTGATCTTCTTCGGGATCAACGTGGCGTACCCGCTCTACCAGACCCGGTGGCTGCTGGCGCTGGCGTACGCCACGTTGTTCCTGCCGCTGGCGGTCGGCGCGGTCGCCGGCGCCGCCGCCCAGTCCCCCAGCGGGCTGGAGGAGGTCGCCCGCTCCCTCGGCCGGGGGCCGTGGACGGTGCTGCGGACGGTGACCCTGCCGCTGATCCTGCCCGGCATCGGCGCGGGTGCCGCGCTCGTCTTCCTGACCGGCATGAAGGAACTTCCGGCCACCCTGCTGTTGCGGCCCACCGGCACGGACACCCTGGCCACCGAACTCTGGACCAGCACGGCCGTCGGCGCGTACGCCGCAGCGGCGCCCTACGCCGCGCTGCTGGTGATCATCTCGGCGTTGCCCACCTGGCTGCTGGTCGCCCGCAGCGGCCTGCTCGACAAGGAGGACCGTTCATGAGTGAGCGGCAGCGAGCGAATCATCAACTCGGCGTGCCGGTGCCTCATGGCAGCACGGAGCGCAGCGGAGGGCCGGCATGAGCGAGGTTGTGCTCAGTGGGGTGGTCAAGCGGTACGGGCGGGTCAGCGCCCTGGCCGGCGTGCACCTCAGCGTGCCGTCCGGGCAGCTCACCGCCGTGCTTGGGCCGTCCGGCTGCGGCAAGACCACGCTGCTGCGCTGCCTGGCCGGCTTCGAGCGGCTCGACGCGGGCGAGATCCGCATCGACGGCACCCGGGTGGCCGGCGGCGGCAGGCACCTGCCGGCACACCGGCGTCGCATCGCGGTGGTGCCACAGGAGGGCGCGCTCTTTCCGCACCTGAGCGTGGCGGACAACGTCGGCTACGGCCTCGACCGGGCCGCCCGGCGCACCGACCGGGTCGAGGAGGTGCTGACGCTTGTCGGGCTCGCCGGGTACGGCGACCGGATGCCGCACCAGCTCTCCGGCGGGCAGCAGCAGCGGGTGGCGGTGGCCCGTGCGCTGGCGCCGCGGCCGTCGGTGGTGCTGCTGGATGAGCCGTTCAGCGCCCTCGACGCGGGCTTGCGGGTCGGGCTGCGGCACGACGTACGTGAGGCGCTACGCGCCGACGGGGCGACCGGCGTGCTGGTCACCCACGACCAGGGCGAGGCGCTCTCCGTGGCCGACCAGGTGGTGGTGTTGCGCGACGGACGGGTGATCCAGGCCGGCGCGCCGACCACGATCTACCGCGAGCCGGCCGACGCGTGGGTGGCCGGGTTCGTCGGCGACGCGGTGCTGCTGCCGGCGGTTGTCGAGCACGGGTCGGCGCGCACCGCCCTCGGCGTCCTCCCCGTCGCCGGTACCGTGCCCGACGGCGCGGTCACCGTGCTGGTCCGACCCGAGCAGGTGCGCTTCTCCCCCGCTCCGAACGCGGTCACCGCGACAGTACTGCGGCACGACTTCCACGGCCACGACGCGCTGGTCGGGCTCCGGCTGGCCGACGGCACCCGGATCACCGCCCGGATCCTCGACGGTGACGCCGCCGTCGCCATCGGTGGCGAGGTGACCGTGCACGTGGACGGTCCCGCGCGCGCCCTTCCGGTCGACGCCACCACGGGCCGCCCGGCCGCCGCCCCGGCCCCACTGGCCGCCTAGATCGACAGCGGGCTGCCCCGGGACGCGAAGCGACCCGGCGGATCGGTCGAGCCGTCCGCCGGGCCGGTTCAGATCACGGTCAGTTGACGACGAACAGGAGGCGGTTCGGCGAGCCGGTGCCGGGGCTGGTCACCACGCCGGTGGTGGCGTTGTTGACCAGGTAGGTCTTGACCTGCGCCGGCGACCAGGACGGGTTGGTGCCCAGGACGAGGGCGGCCGCACCGGCCACGTGCGGCGAGGCCATCGAGGTGCCGTTGATCGTGTTGGTCGCGGTGTTGCTGGTGTTCCAGGCCGACGAGATGCTGGAGCCCGGCGCGAAGATGTGCACGCACGAGCCGTAGTTGGAGAAGGACGACCGGGCGTCGGTGCTGGTCGTCGCGCCGACGGTGATCGCGGTCGAGGTACGGGCCGGCGAGTAGTTGCAGGCGTTGGCGTTCGAGTTGCCGGCGGCGACGGCGTAGCTGACGCCGGAGGCGACCGAGTTGGCCACCGCGTTGTCGATGGCGGTGCTGGCTCCGCCGCCGAGGCTCATGTTCGCCACGGCCGGCTTCACCGCGTTGGCGGTCACCCAGTTCACGCCGTTGACCACGCTGGTGGTGGTGCCGCCGCCGGAGCAGTTGAGCACCTTCACGGCGACCAGGCGGACCCCCTTGGCCACACCGTACGTGGTGCCGCCGACGGTGCCGGCGACGTGGGTGCCGTGGCCGTTGCAGTCGGTGTTGTTGGTGTCGATCGTGTTGGTGCCCCAGGTGGCCCGGCCACCGAAGTCGTTGTGGGTGATCCGGATGCCGGTGTCGATGATGTACGCCCGCACGTTGGAGGCGGTGTTCGGGTACGTGTAGCTGTTGCTCAGCGGCCGGTTGCGCTGATCGATGCGGTCCAGGCCCCACGTCGGGTTGCTCTGGGTGGCGTCGATCGAGACCGCCTTGTCCTGCTCGACGTAGGCCACGGCGGGGTTGGCGGCGAGCCGGGCCGCCTGGGTCGCGGTCATCTTGGCCGCGAACCCGGTGAGCGCGGCGCTGTACGTGTCGGAGACCTTGCCCCCGTACCGCTTCACCAGCGTGCTGGCGCGGTCCGGCACCGCGTTGCGGGCGGCCGACGAGCCGACGGCGCCGACCACGTCGGTGCGCAGCACGACGAGGTAGCTGCCGCTGATCGCGTTCGCCGCGCCAGCGCCGCGGATCTCGCCGGTGGGTGCGGCGACCGCCGCGGTGGTGCTGGCCGCCGAGACGGCCGCCGCGGTGGCGGCGACGGCGAGCGCCTGGATGAGGCGCCGTCGCGCGGTGGGCCCTGAGGTCATCGTCTGCCTCCCTAACCGGAACGGCTGACCGGGTTATGGCCGGCCAGTCATCCCACGGACTTGATTGGAGGAGATGCTAGCTTCCGATCGACGAATATGACAGAGATTTGTGTCGATGGTTTGAAAATGTCACGGGCGGTCGCACCCGAGCCGGTGCCAGCAGGCAGGATGGCGGTGTGGACGGACACGACACGCTGCTCTCGCCCGCCGGAATCGAGGCGCTGCGGACCGCACTGGTCAGGGCGAACTTCACCGCCAACGGCATCGCCGCCCGGCTCGGCTCGCAGGCCACCGGCGGGGTGGCCCGCAACGACTTCCGGGCCGCCCTGCGCGCCACCACCGACGGTGATCCACTCGCCACCCTGATCCGGGTGTTCATCTGCGAGCAGACCGAGCCGGAGGCCGCAGTGACCGCCGCGTTGGCCCCGCTGTCGATCACCGAGGCGCTCGACGCCGGGTTGGTGGAACGGCACGGCGACGGGCTGCGGATGGGGTTGGACCTGGAACCGTACGGCGACGACTGGTGGGTGCTAGCCGACGTGCCGGCCAGTGCCCGCCCCGGCCGGCCGCTGCACGCCGAGCACGTACTCGGCATCGGCGGCGCGACGCAGACGATGATCGGCGCGGCCGTGCGGCGGCCGGTGGAGACCGCGCTCGACCTCGGCACCGGCTCCGGCGTGCAGGCACTGCACCTGAGCACCCACGCCCGACGGGTCACCGCCACCGACGTCTCACGGCGCGCGTTGCGGTTCGCCGCCACCACCGCCGCGCTCAACGGGCAGGACTGGGAACTGCTGCACGGCGACCTGGTGGCACCGGTCGCCGGCCGCCGCTTCGACCTGGTGGTGAGCAATCCCCCGTTCGTGGTCGGGCCGGGAACCACCACCCACGTCTACCGCGACTCCGGCCGGGTCGGCGACGCGATCGGCGCCGAACTGGCCGCCGCCGCGCCGGGACTGCTCACCGAGGGCGGCACCATGCAGTACCTCGCCAACTGGGTGCACGTCACCGGCGAGGACTGGGGTGAGCGGGTGGCCGGCTGGTTCGCCGGCACCGGGCTGGACGCCTGGGTGATCCAGCGCGAGGTCGCCGACCCGATGGCGTACGTCAACCTCTGGCTGACCGACGTCGGCGAGGCGGCCGACCCGCAGCGGATGGCCGACTGGCTGGACTGGTTCGACGCGCACAAGGTGGAGGCGATCGGCTTCGGCATCGTCTCGCTGCGCCGCAGCGGCCACGACGACCCGGTGCTGCGGGTGGAGGACCTGCGCCAGCGCGTCCAGGCGCCGATGGGCGACCGGATCGCCGAGTGGTTCGACCGGCAGGACTGGCTGCGCGGCCGGACCACCGACGGGCTGCTGGACGCGCGGTACCGCGCCGCCGATGGACTCCGGCTGCACCAGGAGGCGACGATGGGCGACGACGGTTGGGGGGTGGACCGCCAGGTGCTCACCATGCCGCACGGTCTGCGCTGGACCGAGGAGATCGACCCGTTGGTGCTGGCCCTGGTGGGTGGGGCCGACGGTCGACTGCCCCTGCGGGACCAGCTCGCCCTGCTCGCCGTCGCGCACGACGCGGCCGTCGACGAGCTGACCGAGGCGGCCGGCCCGATCGTGGCGCACCTGGTCGAACGCGGCTTCGTCGAGCCGGTGCAGCCGTGAGGCGCCCGGTGCCGGCACCGTCCGCCAGTGTTCGCGCGACGGTGCCGGCCTGATGCGGGCGGTGGTGCAGACCGTCGGCCGGGCCAGCGTCACGGTCGACGGCGAGGTGGTCGGTGCGATCTCCGACGGGCTGCTGGTGCTGCTCGGGGTGACCCACAGCGACACCGTCGAGACCGCCCGGACGATGGCCCGCAAGGTGCACGAGCTACGGATCCTGGACGACGAACGCTCCGCGGCGGACGCCGGGGCGGCGATCCTGGTGGTCAGCCAGTTCACCCTCTACGGTGACGCCCGCAAGGGCCGCCGCCCCAGCTGGACCGCTGCCGCGCCAGCCGAGATCGCCGAACCGCTTGTCGAGGAGATGGTCCGGGCGCTGCGGCAGCGCGGCGCGACCGTCGAGACCGGCCGCTTCCGCGCGCACATGCTTGTCGAGAGCGTCAACGTCGGCCCCCGTACCATCCTGCTCGACCTCTGACGACGCTCAGCCGAACAGGCCGCGACGGCGCAGCGACTGGCGCAGCCAGTTGTCGAGCTGGGCGGCCCAGTCGACCTGGTCGAGGCTGGCGTGGTCGACGGTGAACCGCCCGAAGACGTCGCGGCCCTCGGTGAACAACCCACCGCGCTTGTCCAGCTCCAACACCACCTCCATCTGCCGGGGATTGGCGACGAAGGTGACCTCCAGCTGCTTCATCGCGCCGGCGTACTGCGGCGCGGGGTAGAACTCGATCTCCTGGTAGAACGGCAGCGTCTGGTGCACGCCGTAGATGTGCCCGCGCTCCACGTCGGCCCGGGCGAACCGGAAACCGAGCCGCAGCAACGCCTCCAGCAGGCGTTCCTGAGCAGGTAGCGGGTGCACCGTGACCGCGTCCAGGTCACTGGAGTCGACGGCGCGGGCCACCTCCAACTCCGTACGCAGCCCCATCGTCATCCCGTGCAGATGCTGCCCGTACAGCTCGGTGACCGGGGTCTCCCAGGGCACGTCGAAGTGGAACGGGATGTCGTACCGCTGCCCCGCCTCCAGCCGGAACGCCCCGGTCATCTGCTGCCGGTGGAACTCCTGATTTGTCGAGTACTCGTTGTCACCACTTTCCACCTCGACCCTGGTGAGCAGCCCGAGCGCCACGTACGAGACATCCACCGGGTGGTCCCCGCCAGTCACCGCGATGCTCCCGGTCAACTGCCCACCCGGACGGCAGTTCGGGTTCGCCAGCACCGTCTCCACCGAGGGGCCTCCGACGCCCATCGCCTGCATGAGCCGCTTGAACACCACGTGCTGCCTCCATCGCTCGATCGCCCGTCCCGACGCGGGCGCCTGTCTCACCGGTCCCGGCCGGCCGCTGGCACGGTAACCGGCGTCCACAACTGCTCCGGCCGTACGGCGGATACGGCCAGGGCCGGCGGGTGCGTCCCGCTGTCGGGTCCCCGATCGCCTCACTCCCGTTTTACGCCTCACCCGCCAAGCTGTGGGTCACCCGGCAGAACTTCGCCGGAGCACACGGCACGGACGTGGAACGGGGAGACAGAGATGGCCCTGCAGACGATGGAGCACCGCATGCGCGCCGGCACCGAAGCCGAGCCTGGCGTCGAGACCCTGACCGACCTGGACGCCACCGACGAGCGCGGCGTCTCCACCGACCTGGTCCGGGCATATTTGAACGGGATCGGCAGGCGGAAGCTACTGACCGCCGCCGAGGAGGTCGACCTGGCCAAGCGGATCGAGGCCGGCCTGTTCGCCGAGGAGAAGTTGGCCACCTGCACCCCGGTCTCCGCCGAGCTGCGCGCCGACCTGGAGCTGGTCGCGCAGCAGGGCCGGGCCGCCAAGGACCACCTGCTGGAGGCGAACCTCCGCCTGGTGGTGAGCATCGCGAAGCGGTACACGGGCCGTGGCATGGCCTTCCTCGACCTGATCCAGGAAGGCAACCTCGGCCTCATCCGCGCCGTCGAGAAGTTCGACTACACCAAGGGCTACAAGTTCTCCACCTACGCCACCTGGTGGATCCGCCAGGCCATCACCCGCGCCATGGCCGACCAGGCCCGCACCATCCGCATCCCGGTGCACATGGTCGAGCAGGTCAACCGGATGGTCCGGGCCCGCCGGGAACTGGCGGTGTCGCTGGGCCGCGAGCCCACGCTCGCCGAGGTCGCCCGCGCGCTCGACGTTCCCGAGTTCCAGGTGATCGAGCTGATCTCGTACGACCGGGAACCGGTGAGCCTGGACCAGGCCGTCGGCGAGGACGGCGAGAGCGCCCTCGGTGACTTCGTCGCCGCCGCCGACCCGGCCACCCAGCCGGGTGACGCCGCCGCCCAGGGCGAGTTGCGTAACGAGGTGAGCATCGTGCTGGCCACCCTGTCGCAGCGCGAGCAGGCGGTCATCCGGCTGCGGTTCGGCCTCGACGACGGCCGGCAGCGCACCCTGGACGAGGTCGGCCGCGAGTTCGGCCTGTCCCGGGAGCGGATCCGCCAGATCGAGAAGGTGACCCTGCTCAAGCTGCGGGCGCCGGAGCGGTCCCAGCGGCTGGAGGCGTACGCCTGCTGATCCTGACCTCTACCACGTCGGCCCCGGCTTCACCGCCGGGGCCGACGTCGTCTGGTGCTTGGTTGACGCCGTCCTCGGAAGCCGATATAAAACCTCTTGGTTATTAAACCGGGAGGTTATAAACCGTGCACACCGACCTGGACGCCACCTTCGCGGCGTTGGCCGACCCGACCCGGCGGGCCATCCTCACCCGGCTGGCCGCTGGCGAGGCCACGGTCACCGAACTCGCCGCACCCTTCGCGATGAGCCAACCGGCGATCTCCAAGCATCTGCGCGTGCTGGAGCGGGCCGGTCTGGTCAGTCGGGGCCGGGTGGCGCAGCGACGTCCTTGCCGCCTGGAGGCGGGTCCGCTGCGCGACGTCACCGCGTGGCTGGCGGCGTACCGGGACCACTGGGCAGAGCGCTACCAACACCTCGACGACCTGCTCGACGAACTCCGCACGGCGGAGCAGACCGAACCAGGCGGCGGGACGCCATGATCGACGATCACCTCGTGGTGGAGACACCAGGCGACCGGGAGATCGTGCTGAGCCGGGTGTTCGATGCCCCGGCGCGGCTGGTCTTCGCCGCCTTCACCCGCCCCGACCTGCTGATGCGCTGGTACGGCGCAGGTGGCTGGCGGCTGGTCGAGTGCGAGGTGGACCTGCGGGTCGACGGGCGTTGGCGGTTCGTGTCGCAGGGGCCCGGCGGGGAACGCATGGTCCAGAGCGGCGTCTACCGGGAGGTCGACCCGCCGCACCGGATCGTGCAGACCGAACTCTTCGACGAGCAGTCGTACCCGGGTCAGACCCTGGTCCGCCACGACTTCACCGAACTGGTCGGGCGTACCACAGTCACCACCACGCTGCGCTTCGCCACGCCCGAGGGCCGCGCCACGGCGCTGCGGTACCCGATGGCCCGCGGCATCGCCCAGAGCTACACCCGACTCGCCGGCCTGCTGGCGACGACATCAGAGGGAGCATCGTGAACTGGACTCTGGAAGTGGTGGTCGTGCCGGTCACCGACCTGGACCGGGCCAAGGCGTTCTACGCCGACAAGTGCGGCTTCGTCGTCGACCACGACACGACAATCAACGACGACGTACGGATCATCCAGCTGACCCCGCCCGGCTCGGGCTGTTCGATCGTGATCGGTAAGGGAGCGGTGCCGCCGATGGCGCCGGGTTCCCTCAAGGGGCTCCAACTCGTCGTGGCGGACCTGCACAAGGCTCGCGCCGAACTGCTCGAACGCGGTGTGGAGGTGAGCGAGATCCAGGTGGTCGGGAAGAACCCTCACCCGGTGCCGGACCCGTTGGACAACGTCGGCTTCGTGTTCTTCGCAGACCCGGACGGCAACACCTGGGGCGTGCAGCAAATCTCCAGCCGGCGTTGAGCGCCGGCTGGGCGCGGCCGGTTAAGAGGGGACCCCTGCTATGCACGAGGCGTTAACAGGGGGCCCCTCCTTTCATCACAGGCGGCGGGGGCCGGTGTCGGGG
>NZ_POTX01000539.1 GCF_003236305.1 Micromonospora endophytica
CTGTCGACCAGCCTGGCCGGCCTGCCGGGCATGAGCGTGCCGGCCGGTTTTGGCGCCAACGGTCTGCCGGTTGGCTTGCAGATCATCGGCAACTATTTTGAAGAGGCACGCATGCTGCAGATTGCGCATGCGTTCCAGCAGGCGACCGACTGGCACCACCGCCAGCCGGCGGCTTGAGGCCCGTACAGACGTATCCGCTCCATGCAGGAGGCACGCATGAACCACTGCATCCGCACTGCACTCGGGCTGGCGCTTGCCGCCGGCCTGCTGGCGGCGTGCGTGCCGATTCCGCTGCCGTCGATTCCGGGCATCAGCCGCCCGACGACCAAGCCGCCGCCGATTTCCGACCGCCGCATCGACGTCAACGGCTACTGCAGCCAGACCGAAGAAGACGGTTTCCGCGAGCAGGCGACGCTTACGGTGGCCGAC
>NZ_POTX01000540.1 GCF_003236305.1 Micromonospora endophytica
GAATTGCAGCGTGGCGCCTGCGCCCCAGAACAGCGTTGTCACCGCCAGGGAGATCTGGCCGAGCCTGTCGCGCCACAGCGCGTTGAAGCAGTCGGCAAACTCCGAAATGAGACGTACCGGGTTCTTTTCCTGCTGCGGATAGCGCGCGCCGGTATCGGGAATGCGCGTGTTGAACAGCGCCGCGATCAGGTAGATCACCATGATCACCAGCATCGCCGCTTCAGCCGGCGTGTCGATGCGCTCGAGCCCGGGAATGTCGAACGACAGCAGCCATGCCGAGACATGGTTGGAGATCAAGGCCCCACCTAGCACGGTGCCGAGGATGATCGAGCCGACGGTCAGGCCTTCGATCCATCCATTGGCCGCGACCAGCTTTTCAGGGGGGAGGAGTTCGGTAAGGATGCCGTACTTGGCCGGCGAATATGCC
>NZ_POTX01000541.1 GCF_003236305.1 Micromonospora endophytica
GGGTAGGCCCGCTTCCATGCGACATGTTCTCCGCGGAATGCTCGCTGGCGCCGCCGGAACCAGCGCCCTCAACATCGTCACCTACCTGGACATGACGCTGCGGGCCCGCCCCGCGAGCCAGACGCCGGAGCAGAGCGTCGACCGCCTTGCCGGAAAGCTACACGTCACCCTTGGTGACGAGCAGGCCGCCGCCAACCGACGCGCCGGGCTCGGCCCACTGCTCGGTTACGCCACCGGCCTTGGCGCTGCCGCGCTGTACGCCGTCGTGGCATCCGAACGGCCCCGGTGGGCCACCGCCGTCGGTGCGCTCACCGCAGCGGCGATGATCGGCTCGAACATGCCCCTGACCCTGCTCAAGGTCACCGACCCTCGGACATGGAGCGCCACCGACTGGGCCTCGGACGTGATACCGCTCCTCGCCTACGG
>NZ_POTX01000542.1 GCF_003236305.1 Micromonospora endophytica
ATACAAGAGGGTAAATAGAAACCATTTGATAATCGGCGGGTTTTACACAACACTACGATGATTACCCTACTGGTCTCAGCTTCGGGAAACGCGTATGACTGTCACCCGCCCCCGTGCCGAGCGCGGCGCATTTCCGCCAGGCACTGAACATTATGGACGTTCGCTACTAGGCGCGCCGCTAATCTGGTTTCCGGCGCCTGCCGCCAATCGCGAAAGCGGTCTGATACTGGCTGGCACCCACGGGGATGAAACCTCATCCGTGGTGACGCTCTCCTGTGCGTTACGCACCTTAAATCCGTCCCTTCGCCGTCATCATGTCGTACTTGCCGTTAATCCTGATGGCTGTCAACTGGGGTTAAGGGCAAATGCGAATGGCATTGATCTAAACCGTAACTTTCCCGCCGCCAACTGGAAAGCGGGTGAGAC
>NZ_POTX01000543.1 GCF_003236305.1 Micromonospora endophytica
TGGCAGGTCCCCGGGGGGTGCGGGTCGGGGGAGTGCCCGCGGTCAGTCATGTACAACGCCGCCCGCCTGCCCACCATTCCGCCGGCCCCGCACCCACGCCCCGGACATATACGACATAAATCCCAGGTGGTGTGAATCTTGGTCGCAAACTGCCCCTATGGGGGCGTTTTCGCACCAAGATCCGGTGTGGTGGGGTTTCGCTCAGCGGGCGGGGCAGCGGGTGCCTTCGGCGGGGACGGTGAGGTCGATCAGGTACGCGTTGACGGCTTGGGTGATGCAGGGGGTCTGCGGATAGGCGGTGTGGCCCTCGCCCTCCCAGGTGAGCACCTTGCCGACGCCGAGCATCTCGGCCAGCGCCGGGGTCTGCTCGTAGGGTGTGGCCGGGTCGCCGGTGGTGCCGACGACCAGGATGGGCGGGGCGC
>NZ_POTX01000544.1 GCF_003236305.1 Micromonospora endophytica
GTTATCCACCACGCGTTCCTCTTCAGCTTGTAAGAGAAGCGTTGGCGTGGCGTCATCACCCGCACCGGCTAACACCTGTTCGCCAGCCAGAATACTTTCGCGTACCCAATGGTAGGTCGGCCCACCGACGCGAATCGTTGGGTCATCAGCATAGAAGCGTAAGTTACGTCGATATCGCTGTCTGCTGTGGGTCAGTACGTTGATAGCAAACGGCAACGCGCGCCAGCGCCCGGTGCCTATTGCATAGCCATCACGGAAACGTGGATGCGCTTCGGCCCAGTTGAGGATCTGCCGTGCCATAAATGACGGCATACGAATCACGATCCCAAACATTGGCGCAGTTAGCGCAATGGCGTCACATACACCTGGATGGCGTTGCAGAAATAATGTGGAGATCGCACCGCCCATCGAATGTGCC
>NZ_POTX01000545.1 GCF_003236305.1 Micromonospora endophytica
ATTTCACGGTCTCAAGCCTTTACAAAAACATGAACCTGTCAAAGGCCATCCAACTAAAGTTCCATGAGCTTAGGGCGTCGGTCGCGTCGGGTGACTCTGAAAAGGTTATTGTCCAGGCCAAAGCCATTGCCGAGGGTCTTAAAAAAGGGTTCGACGTCGCCTTGGATGCCAAGGACATTATTGAATGCGCTAAACCCGATATGACTGCCACAAATTCAAGCATGGACTTCATTAACCAAAAGCGGTCCTACTACCTGGGATTGCCTGCGGCTTGGAGTACGGGCCTTTCAAATAAGTGCCTGGGTGACTCTGGGTCGGGTGAAGCAAAGGCCGTGGAACGCGGCCTAAGACGCTATTATTTCGCAATCATCAAGCCAGTTATTGAGACACTTTTCAAGGTCACGACGACCTTTAAAAC
>NZ_POTX01000546.1 GCF_003236305.1 Micromonospora endophytica
ACTAAGGGGTCACGATGGGACAGAAGATTCATCCGACTGGCTTCCGTCTGGCTGTCAGCCGTAACTGGGCATCGCGTTGGTACGCGAGCAACACCCAGTTTGCCGGCATGCTCAAGGAAGACATCGAGGTTCGCGAGTTTCTGAAGAAGAAGCTGAAGAACGCGTCGGTGGGCCGCGTGGTCATCGAGCGTCCGGCCAAGAATGCTCGTATCACCATTTACAGCTCGCGTCCGGGCGTGGTGATCGGCAAGAAGGGCGAGGACATCGAACTGCTGAAGGCTGAACTGCAGCGTCGCATGGGCGTGCCCGTGCACGTGAACATCGAAGAAATCCGCAAGCCGGAAGTCGATGCACAGCTGATCGCCGATTCGATCACGCAGCAGCTCGAGCGCCGCATCATGTTCCGTCGCGCAATGA
>NZ_POTX01000547.1 GCF_003236305.1 Micromonospora endophytica
GTCCAGAACCATGGACCTCTGTCCCGTCCCCTCTAAAGGCTGTTGCAGAAGCGAGCGGGATGGGCATTTCTCGTGTATGGGCGGGCTGTTACGAGCTGATCCTTTGTGGGTGGAGACCTTCACTGGCCTGGGGATGGGCCGGTTCGAACGGCTGGTGAGGGTGGTGCGTGAGCGGGGCGGCAACGGTCCCGGTGGTGGCCGGCCGTGGTGCCTGCCCTTGGCCGATCGGGTACTCCTGGTGGCCGTCTATTACCGCACCAACCTCACCATGCGGCAGCTCGCGCCGTTATTCGGGATCTCTCCGGCCACCGTATGCCGCATTATCCAGCGGCTTGGCCCGCTGCTCGCTTTGCAGCCCGCTCCCAGGCCGGCCGATGCCACCGACCGGCTGTGGATCGTGGACGGCACCCTCATCC
>NZ_POTX01000548.1 GCF_003236305.1 Micromonospora endophytica
GCTAAATAACAGGGAGTATGTCATGAATATTGTCTGTGTTGCCGCCTGTACGGCGGGTATTGCTCATACCTATATTGCTCGTGAAAAGTTAATCAAAGGAGCAAAAGCTCTGGGCCATACCATTAAAGTTGAAACCCAGGGAACCATTGGTACAGAAAATGAATTACAGGCGGCAGATATCTCTGCTGCTGACGTCGTGATTCTTGCTGTAGATGTGAAAATAAAAGGAGAAGAACGCTTCACCAATAAACGTATTGTGCGAGTAAAGACAGAGATCGTCATTAAATCGCCCGTTCAATTTCTTGAAAGGGTCGAAAAATCACTGGGAAACAAATGATCCTTATACTGGAGGGATCTTAATATGAAAGAAAATAAAATTCCGGTTTCACAGGAAATTAAAAAACATTTATTA
>NZ_POTX01000054.1 GCF_003236305.1 Micromonospora endophytica
GTGCAAGCCGGTGGGGGCGGCGACTGTCACTGTGACTCACTTCATGGTGGAACGTTCCATCCGTGACTAAGGTAAACCTATCCTAAGCCCGTTGGGAATACCGTTCCCGCCGCCCCTCACGAGGATCGAATGCCATGCCAAAGCCCCGCCCACCTCGGCTGACCACTCGACTTGTCGCCGCCACACTGTTACTCGTCACGCTGGTGGCCGGCGGGTGCGCCGGAGCCGAGGCCGAACCGGCCGAGCCGGCGTCCGGATCGTTCGATGCCGCCTTTCCCACCACGCTGACCCACGCCTTCGGCGCGACGACGATCGCCGCCAAGCCCGAGCGGATCGTGGTGGTCGGCCTCAAGGAACAGGACTACTTCCTCGCCCTCGGTGAGGTGCCGGTGGCGATCCGCGACTGGTACGGCGGCATGCCGAACGCAGTCTGGCCGTGGGCGCGGGAGCAACTCGGCGACGCCAAGCCGGAGGTTCTGGCCCGCGCCGAACTCGACTACGAACAGATCGCCGCACTGCGCCCCGACGTGATCGTCGGGCTCTCCTCCGGCATGACCGAGCAGGAGTACGACCTGCTGACGAAGATCGCCCCCACCGTGGCCCAGCCCGAGGGGGACGGCAGTTGGGCGGTGACCTGGCAGCAGATGACCCGGGCCGCCGGGCAGATCACCGGCCGCAGCGCCGAGGCCGAGACGCTCGTGACCGAGTTGGAGCAACGGATCGCCTCGGTCGCCACCGAGAATCCCGCACTCAAGGGCGCCAGCACCGTCTTCGCCTCCACGTACGAAGGCCAGTACTACCTGTTCAGCCCCGAGACCACTGCCTCGAAGGTGCTGCTCGACCTGGGGCTGACGATGACTCCCGAGGTGACCACGCTCACCGACAACGCCAACCAGTCCGCCACCATCAGCCGGGAACGGTTCGACCTGGTGGACGTGGACGTCGCGGTCTGGTCCGAGGCGGCCACCGACCCGGGCGTGGCCACCCTGCTCAAGGATCCGCTCTACACCCGACTGGACGTCCGCAGCCAACACCGTGAGGTCTTCCTCGGCGCCGAGGCCAACGGCGCGTTGGCGTTCTCCTCCGTCCTGAGCCTGCCGTACGTGCTGGACAAGATCGTGCCCGCGCTCACCGCCGCGGTCGACGGTGACCCGGCCACCGACTCGGAGTACAGCGCGAAATGACCGACACGCTCACCCGGCCCGGCTATTGGACCGCCACCGTGCACGAGGTCCGGCGGCTTACTCCGCATCTGCAACGGGTCGTCCTCGGCGGCCCCGACCTGGCCGGATTTCCCTCACTGGGCGTGCCTGACGAATCGGTTACGCTCTACTTTCCCCGACCCGACGAGCTGGCCCCGCCACCGATGACCCTGCGGGGTGGCGTGTGGGGCTACCACGACGAGCAGTGCCCGCCCACCGGCCGTAACTACTCGATCCGGGCCGTCGACCCGGTCGCCGGCCAGCTCACCATCGACTTCGCCCTGCACGAGCACGGGCCCGCCACGACCTGGGCGCGGCGGGCCGCAACCGGCACCGGTCTGCTGCTGTGGCGCTGCCGCGCCTGGTACCGCCCGCCGGTGGACACCCGCTGGCTGGTGCTCGCCGCCGACCTGGCCGGGCTGCCTGCCGCGACCCGGGCCGTCGCGGAACGGACCCCCGGCATCCCGGTGCGGGTGCTGGTGGACCTGCCGGAGCTGGCCGACGCCCGGGACCTGCTCGCCGCCGCCGGCGACGACCCCGAAGTGCAGATCGACGTACGGGTCGGAGTGGGCAACGGCCACGGCCCGGGTAGCCTCGTCGATCGGCTACGGGAGATGACCCTGCCGGCTGGCCCCGGCTACGTATGGGTCGCCGGTGAAGCCGGTGAGTGCCGCCAGGCCCGGTCGGTGCTGCGTACGGTGCACCAGCTGCCCCGCGACCGGGCCGTATGCGTCGGCTACTGGCGCACCGACGCGGCCGACTTTGAACACCGCTACGCCCGCTTCCGTCCCCTGCTCGACCAGGTCTACCAGGAGGGTCTCGCGGCCGGGCTCAATCCGGTGGAGGCTGGTGACCGGATGGAGGAGGCGCTGGAACGGCTGACCCGGTGAACGGCTCCTGCCCCCGGGTGGAGTCCCGCCACCACAGGTGGACCGGATGCTGGTAGACCCCACCCGGGCCGCCACCGATCAGGCCGTCGAGCAGGTCGGCACAGCGGCGTCCGGCATCCAACGGCGACAGGTCGAGCGCGGTGATCGGCGGCTGTCCCAGTCGCAGGGCACTCGACTCGGTGGCACTGGCCAGCAGGACGTCCCGCCCGACCTGTCGACCCTGCCGGTGCAGCACCTGCACGGCCACCGGAGCGGTGTCCACCGAGGCACAGACCAGGGCATCCACCCCCGGTGCGGCGAGCACCTGCTCGACCGCCCGGGACACCTCCGGCGGCGAGGGCACCCACGGGTGGTGCGCCACCTCGGCGGCAACGCTGTGCCCGGCGCACCAGTCGCGGTAACCCGAGCCCAGCTGGGCGGCCCAGTCGCCGGTCTCCGGCGGCAGCACCAGGGCGGGACGCCGGGCACCGGCAGCGGCCATCCGGTCCAGCAGCTCGGTGATCGCCCGGCGGTGATCAGCCCAGAGCACGACCTGCGGGCGCATGCCGTCCGGCGGTCGCTCGAAACACACGACCGGCATGCCGCCGCGCATCAGGACCGGCACGAACTCGTCGTCCTGGTGCGGGTCGGCCACGATCACCCCGTCGAGTGCCCGGGGCGACCGACGCCCGGACGCGGTCAGGATGGTGACGTCCCGGTCGCGGCCGGCGGCGTGCTCCATGATGCCGAAGACGAAGCGCATGTAGAACTCCGAGGTGGACGGCACCCCCGGAACGTAGACCCCGATGATGCCGGTCCGGCCACCCCGCAACTGCCGGGCCGCGCGGTTCGGAACGTAGCCCAGCTCCTCCACCGCCGCGCGGACCCGCTCCCGGGTCTCCTCGGAGACCCGGCCGGAACACGACAGCACATTGGAGACCGTGGACTTGCCGACCCCAGCCCGACGCGCCACATCGTGCAGCGTGACGGGACGGGCCATCCGCCCAGTCTAGGGAAGTGGGCATCGGCCGGGACACGGCACCACCGCACACCCCAGGGAAGACGGTAAGCCTCATGTCCCAGCAGTTTCCGGCCCCGCCGCGTACGACGCTGCCGTTCGGCAACGACCACCAGCACCGATCCGCCGTACTCGGCACGGCAGGCGACGGATGGGTCGATTTCGACCTGCCCGGCGTGGGGATCGGCACCGCCGAGTACCCCGACGGGCCGACAGGTGTCACAGTCCTCAGCGTTCCCGGCGGCGCGCGTACCGCAGTGGACAAGCGGGGCGGAGCCGTCGGGGTCAGCGGCGGATTTCCGTACCACCACGCGTTGTGCTTTGCCGGCGGGTCGAGCTTCGGGCTCGCCGCGGCCTCCGGCGTCTACGACGAGCTGCTCCGCCGCACCGGATACGCCACCGACTTCGGCAGCCTGCCGGTGGTGTCCGGGGCAGTGGTCTACGACTTCACCCCCCGCGACAACGCCGTCTACCCCGACGCCGCGCTCGGAGCGGACGGGCTGCGTGCGGTACGCACCGACCGGGTGGCCGTGGGCCGGGTCGGCGCCGCCGTCAGCGCGACCGTCGGCAAGGTCGACAACGCCCGCGCCGAGTGGGGCGGGCAGGGTGCCGCCTTCGCCCGGATCGGCGCGGCCCGGTTGCTGGTGCTGACCGTGGTGAACGCGATGGGCGTGATCGTCGACCGTGCCGGCGGCATCGTGCGGGGCAACCTCGACCCGGCGACCGGCCTGCGTCGCCACCCGGCCGAGGACTACGCCGAGCTGCTCACGGCAGCCACGCCGGACCTCGCGCCGGCCGGGGGAAACACCACCCTGACCGCCGTGGTGACGAACGTCCGCATGACCGACACCGAACTCGCCCAGTTCGCCACCCAGGTGCACAGCTCCATGCATCGGGCGATCCAGCCCTTCCACACCATCGCCGACGGCGACACCCTGTTCGCCCTGACCACCGACGAGGTGACGGTGCCCGCCCCGTCGCTACGGCTGGGCACCGTTGCCGCCGAACTGGCCTGGGACGCCGTCCTCAGCAGCGTGCGCGGCACATGACAACACTCCGCCGCTCCTGACGGCCGGGGTGGACGGACTAGCGTGGCGGGTCATGGGGACGTCTCCGCTCGGCCTGGTCAGGCAGCTCGATCCGGCACGTACACGGATCGTCGGCTCGTGAGCCGGGATCGGCTCGAACGGCATCAGGTCTGGTGCTACCTCACCGCCGTGCTGCTCGGCCTGGCCGTCGGTACGATCTGGCCGCAGGCCGGGCACCCCGTCGAGGCGCTGGTCTGGCCGGTGCTGGCGGTGCTGCTGTACACCACCTTCACCCAGCTGCCGCTGACCTCGATCCCGGCCGCGTTCCGGGACGGACGCTTCCTCGCCGCCGCGCTGGTCGGCAACTTCCTGCTGATCCCCGTCGTCGTGTGGGGCCTGGTCCAGTTCACCCCCGACGACGACGCGCTGCGGCTGGGTCTGCTGCTGGTGCTGCTGGTGCCGTGCACCGACTGGTTCATCACCTTCACCCAGCTCGGTCGGGGTGATGCGACCCGGGCGACCGCGTTGACCCCGATCAGTCTGCTGCTGCAACTGGCGCTGCTGCCCGCGTACCTCTGGCTCATGGCTGGTGCCGACTTCACCGCCGTCTTCGCCCCCGGTGATGTCTGGCCGGCGTTGCTGGTGCTGCTCGTACCCCTGGGTCTGGCCGTGCTCAGTGAGGTGTGGTTCGCCCGCCGCTGCGGCCGGGAGCGGATCCGGGAAGGGCTGGGCTGGTGGCCGGTGCCGCTGCTGTCCGTGGTGATCTTCCTGGTCGCCACCGCGCACGTGGGTCCGGCCCGCGCGGCGCTGGACGTGCTGCCCGTCGTCATCGCGGTGGCCGCCGTCTTCCTCGCCGTGAGCCTCGCCCTGGCCCGGCTGCTCGCCACCGTCGGCAAGCTGTCCACCCGGCAGGGCCGCACGCTGGCCTTTTCGTTGGGCACCCGGAACTCGTTCATCGTGCTGCCCTTCGCGCTCTCCCTGCCCGCCGGGTGGGAGATCGCCGCCGTGGTCGTCGTGACGCAGTCCCTTGTCGAACTCTTCGGCATGATCTTCTACCTGTGGTTCGTCCCCCGACATCTCTTCCCGCAGCGCCCGCCCGACGGTGTGTCGGTTTGAGGTGACCCGGGCTGCGGACTGGCAATTGACGGACCTGCGGTGCGATGGCGTGCGGCGCGGGCTGCGCTGGCTAGGCTGAGCTGAGCAGAATGTTCCGCTGAGGGGGTGAGCCCGGATGGCCCAGGCTGCGTACGCGCCCGAACCACCGCCGGACGGTGGCGCCGATGTCCGGCCCACCGGACCGTCGTTCGATGTGCTGCGGTGGCGCGACGAGCCGTGGACCGCTCAGCTTGCCCTCGACCTGTTGCCGGAGACCAACGGCCCCAAGGTTGAGGTCCTGAGCGGAAGCGTGATCGTGACACCCCATGCTGGTTATGACCATCAGGATGCCGAGCTTGATCTCGCATACCTGTTGAAGCAGGCGGCCCGTAAGGCCAAGCTGTGGCTCTACCTGGAGGCCAACGTCGTCTCCGGAGATGACCTCTTCATTCCCGACATCGTCGTGCTCAAGGTCCCAGGCGGGGGACGCACGACCATGGACATCAGACACGCCATCCTGCTGGGCGAGGTCATGTCGCCCGGCAACCGCCGTAAGGACATCATCGATCGCCCGCGCGAGTACGGCGCCGTCGGAGTGCCGTTCTTTCTCCGGGTCGACCTGCGCAATCGGATCCCCACCATCGCGCTCTACGAGCTGACCGACGGTGAGTACCGGCCGGTGGCTGCTGCGGCTGCTGGCAGCAGATTCGTCATGCGGGAGCCATTCGAGTTCTCGGTCGACCCCGGTGACCTGCTCGGTGAGGAAGCGCCCCTGGAGGACGACACCCCGCACGAGACGTAGCTGGTGTTAATAAGGGGCCCCTCCTCTACCGCAGGCGTTAACAAGGTGCCCCTCCTTGCACCTTGGGTCGATGCGGAAGAATGGCGGCGTGACGTCCCCTCGCGATCTTGTGCTGTTGGGTTGTACCGGGTCGATCGGTACCCAGGCCATCGACATCGTGCGGCGCAACCCGGACCGGTTTCGGGTGGTGGCGCTGGGTGCCGGTGGGGGAAATGTCGGGCTGCTCGCCGCGCAGGCGCTGGAACTCGGCGTCGAGGCGGTGGGCGTGGCGAAGGCGTCCGCCGCACAAGATCTTCAGCTGGCGTTCTACGCCGAGGCGAGTCGGCGCGGGTGGGCCAGCGGCGAGTTCAAGCTGCCCAAGATCGTGGCGGGGCCGGACGCCATGAGCGAGCTGGCGCAGTGGCCCTGCGACGTCGTGCTCAACGGGGTGGTGGGGTCGCTCGGGTTGGCGCCGACCCTGGCCGCGCTGCGCGCCGGGCGTACCCTCGCGCTCGCCAACAAGGAGTCCCTCGTCGCCGGCGGCTCGCTGGTCAAGGCCGCGGTGACCCGGCCGGAGCAGATCGTCCCGGTGGACTCGGAGCATTCGGCGCTCGCGCAGTGCCTGCGCGGCGGCACCCGGGGTGAGGTACGCCGGCTGATCGTCACCGCCAGCGGCGGGCCGTTCCGGGGCAAGCGGCGTGACGAGCTGACCGGAGTCACACCGGAGCAGGCCCTCGCTCACCCGACCTGGAACATGGGACCGGTCGTCACGATCAACTCGGCGACCATGGTGAACAAGGCGCTGGAGGTGATCGAGGCGCACGAGCTGTTCGACCTGCCGTACGCCGACATCACCGTGATGGTGCACCCGCAGTCGGTGATCCACTCGATGGTCGAGTTCGTGGACGGCTCGACGCTGGCCCAGGCCAGCCCACCGGACATGCGGCTGCCGATCGCGCTGGGCCTGGGCTGGCCGGACCGGGTCGCCGATGCCGCCTCGGCGGTCGACTGGACAAGCGCGCACACCTGGGAGTTCACGCCGCTGGACGACGCGGCGTTCCCGGCGGTGGCGCTGGCCAAGGCAGCCGGCGAGGCGGGTCGGTGTCGGCCGGCCATCTACAACGCGGCAAACGAGGAATGCGTGGCGGCGTTCGTCGCCGGCCGGCTGCCGTTCCTCGGCATTGTCGACACGCTACGGCGGGTGTTGGACGGGGCACCCGATTTCGACGAACCGGGTACCGTCGAGGACGTACTCGAAGCCGAGTCGTGGGCCCGCGCGCACGCGCAGGCGATCATCGCTGCTGCGGTGGAAGGAGCTTGATGTCGTTCGCGTTCGGGGTCGTGCTGTTCGCCCTCGGCATTCTCATCTCGGTGAGCCTGCACGAGGCAGGCCACATGCTTACCGCCAAGGCCTTCGGCATGAAGGTCACCCGCTACTTCGTCGGTTTCGGGCCCACCCTGTGGTCGTTCAAGCGGGGTGAGACCGAGTACGGCATCAAGGGCATCCCGCTCGGCGGCTTCTGCAAGATCGTCGGAATGACGCCGCAGGACGACGACGTCGAGCCCGGCGACGAGAAGCGGGCCATGTGGCGCTACCCGGTGTGGAAGCGCACGATCGTGATGTCCGCCGGGTCGGCCACCCACTTCGGGCTGGCGATCATCGCCACCTGGCTGGCCGCGATGACCTTCGGCCTGCCCAACCCCGACTTCCCGCGCAACGAGGAACAGATCCGGGCCGAGCCTGCGGTGATCGCCATCCAGGACTGCGTGCTGCCGGACACCACCTACCGGGAGTGCGCCGCGGGCGACGCACCGAGCCCCGCCGGGGCCGGCGGGTTGCGCAACGGCGACCGGATCACCTCGATCAACGGCACCCCGATCAACAACTACGGCGAGCTGCTCACCACCCTGCGGGCCACCACCCCCGGCAGCACCGCCACCATCGGGTACGAGCGTGACGGCCAGTCCGGCACCACCGAGACGGCGCTCGCCACCACCAAGCGCCCGCCGATCAACGACCCGAACGGCCCGGTCACCGACGTCTCCGCGCTCGGCGTCGGGCTGGTCGTCTCCACTCCCGGTCTGGTCTCCCACGGGCCGGTGGCGGCGGTCGGTGCGACGAGCACCTTCATCGGCGACATGGCGGTGGCCACCGCCCAGGCGTTGCAGCGCCTGCCGGAGAAGATTCCCGCGCTGTGGCGGGCCATCACCGGCGGTGAACGGGACATCGACACCCCGATCAGCGTGGTCGGCGCCAGCGTGCTCGGTGGCGAGGCGGTCGCCAACGACGCCTGGGAGCTGTTCGTCATGCTGTTCATCTCGCTGAACTTCTTCATCGGGGTGTTCAACCTGCTGCCGCTGCTGCCACTGGACGGCGGGCACATCGCCATCGCCTGGTTCGAACGGGCCCGCTCCTGGGTGTACGCGCGGCTGCGCCGCCCCGATCCGGGCCGGG
The DNA here is from genome assembly GCF_003236305.1 of Micromonospora endophytica. GTDB lineage: Bacteria > Actinomycetota > Actinomycetes > Mycobacteriales > Micromonosporaceae > Micromonospora > Micromonospora endophytica. The sequence continues at coordinate 8,449 of NZ_POTX01000054.1, forward strand.
TCGACTACTTCAAGCTGATGCCCTTCACGTACGTGGTGATCCTCATCGGTGGCGTGTTCACCCTGCTCACCATCACCGCGGACGTCGTCAACCCGATCACCCTCTTCCCAAGGTGAGTGCCTGAAGTGACAGCTGTCAGCCTCGGTATGCCCGCCGTACCGCCGCCGCCGCTCGCGCCGCGTCGGGCCAGTCGCCAGATCATGGTCGGTTCGGTGCCCGTCGGTGGCGGGGCGCCGGTGTCCGTTCAGTCGATGACCACCACGTTGACCGCAGACGTCAACTCCACGTTGCAGCAGATCGCCGAGCTGACCGCCTCCGGCTGCCAGATCGTCCGGGTGGCGGTGCCTAGCCAGGACGATGTGGAGGCGCTGCCGGCGATCGCCAAGAAGTCGCAGATCCCGGTGATCGCCGACATCCACTTCCAGCCGAAGTACGTCTTCGCCGCGATCGACGCCGGGTGCGCGGCGGTGCGGGTGAACCCGGGCAACATCCGCCAGTTCGACGACAAGGTCAAGGAGATCGCGGCAGCGGCCTCGGCCGCCGGTACGCCGATCCGGATCGGGGTCAACGCCGGCTCGCTGGACAAGCGTCTGCTGGCCAAGTACGGCAAGGCCACCGCGGAGGCGCTCGTCGAGTCGGCGCTGTGGGAGTGTTCGCTCTTCGAGGAGCACGGCTTCCGGGACATCAAGATCTCGGTCAAGCACAACGACCCGGTGGTGATGATCCGGGCCTACCGCCAGCTCGCCGAGCAGTGTGACTACCCGCTGCACCTGGGCGTCACCGAGGCCGGTCCGGCGTTCCAGGGCACCATCAAGTCGGCTGTCGCCTTCGGTGCGCTGCTGGCCGAGGGGATCGGCGACACCATCCGGGTGTCGCTCTCCGCGCCGCCGGTCGAGGAGATCAAGGTCGGTAACCAGATCCTGGAGTCCCTCGGGCTGCGCGAGCGCGGCCTGGAGATCGTCTCCTGCCCGTCCTGCGGCCGGGCCCAGGTGGACGTCTACAAGCTCGCCGAGGAGGTCACCGCCGGCCTGGAAGGGCTGCCGGTGCCGCTGCGGGTCGCGGTGATGGGCTGCGTGGTGAACGGCCCCGGTGAGGCCCGCGAGGCCGACCTGGGGGTCGCCTCCGGCAACGGCAAGGGGCAGATCTTCGTCAAGGGGCAGGTCGTCAAGACCGTGCCCGAGGGGCAGATCGTGGAGACGCTCATCGAGGAGGCGCTCCGGCTGGCCGACGAGATGGGCGCCGAGCTGCCCGAGGAACTGCGCGGCCTGCTTCCCGGCGCCACCGTCACGGTGCACTGAACCCGGTGTGGTGTCGGGCGGCGGTCACCGTCCGCCACCACACTCCGGGGATATCTGGCAGGCTGTAACTGTGCTGACGGCGCCGGTGCGGCAACTGGGGGAATCGGAACGGCGCGCGGTCGAGCGGCTGCTCGACCTCGACCCGTACGCGAGTGCGCAGGTCGCGGAGCGGATCACCGCACGCGGCCTGGCCTGGTGGCGGGCGGAGGGCCGGGTGCTCGGGTATGGTTCCCGCCGCCACCTCGAATCGGTCTGCTGGCTCGGCGGCAACCTGACTCCCGTCCTGGCCGGACCGCAGGCGGTCGCCGCCTTCGCTGACCTGCTCGCCGGCGAGGAACGGCTCTGCTCATCGATCGTCGGGCGGGCCGACGCGGTGCTGGAGCTGTGGGACCGCCTCGACGGCGCCTGGGGACCGGCCCGGGACGTACGCCCGAACCAGCCCCTGCTGGTCGCCGACGAACTGCCCGAGGTGCCGGCCGACCCGCAGGTCCGCCAGGTTCACGGCAATGAGATCGACAGGCTCTTTCCGGCGGCGGTGGCGATGTACACCGAGGAGGTGGGCGTCTCGCCGCTGGCCGAGGACGGTGGACGCGGATACCGCCGCCGGGTCACCGACATGATCCGCTCCGGCCGGGCGTACGCCCGGATCGTCGACGGCCGGGTGGTCTTCAAGGCCGAACTGGCGGTCGTCACCCGGCGCACCGCGCAGGTGCAGGGGGTCTGGGTGGCACCCGAGTGGCGGGGCCGGGGCATCGCCACCGCGGCCATGGCGGCGGTGGTCCGCGACGCGCTGACCCGGGTCGCCCCGACCGTCAGCCTCTACGTCAACGACTTCAACAGGCCCGCCCGCCGGGTCTACGAGCGCTGCGGTTTCCGCCCGGTCGGCACCCTGGCCACTGTGCTTTTCTGAGGCGGCGGCCCGGGAAAATCCGTTGAGCCGCCGGGGTGGCCCGGGTCAGGCTGGAACCTCCGCCACGAAACCCGGAGGAATCGACCCATGCGCCTGCTTCGTGATCTGTGGGTCACCTCTCCCCGCCGGATGACTCTGGTGGCCGTCCTGGTCCTCCTCGGCGGCATCGGGCAGGCGGCCACCGCCGCGCTGGCCGGGCCGGTGCTGGTGCACCGTTCCGTCGGGTTCTTCGTGCTGCTGTCGGCGGCCCTGGTCGCCGTCGTGCTCAGTGATCTGGTGATCAGCCTGGTGATGGCGGGGGTCACCGCCGACTGGTCGGCCGACCTGCGCCGCCGGCTGTGCCGGGTGGCCATGGGGCAGCCCGTGCCCGCGCTGGAGACCACACCCGTCGGTGAGATGCTCGACCGCATCGACGGCGACGTCTACGACGTCGCGTCGGGGTTGCGCGGTCCCGGCGTACGGCTGGCCCAGTCGCTGGCGGTGGGCGTGGTGTCCACGCTCGTGGCGCTCACCGTGTGGTGGCCGGCCGGGATCGGCATGCTGCTGCTCACCATCCTGCTCGTGATCATCCTGCGCCGGCCCGCAGGGCGGATCGCGCCGGCCCGGATGCACGAGGAGGCGGCCTGGTCCGACCTGGCGGCGGTGATGGAGGAGGCCATCCACGGCCAGGACGACGTACGCACCAGCCTGGCCCGACCGTACGTGCTGCGGCTGTACGCGGCCCGGGCGGCCGAGGTGCTCCGCCGGGGCTGGCCGGTGTGGCGGATGTCGGCTCAGGTGAACACCATCGCCGCCGGTGTCACCCGCACCGGCATCGCGCTCGTGGTGCTCGGCGGGGTGTGGGCGCTGACCACCGACCGGGTGGACGCCGCCCGACTGACCGCGATCTGGCTGCTCGCGCTCTCCCTCGGCATGACAGTCGAACACGTCAGCCGGATGGTGCCGGAGGTGCAGTACGCGCTCGGCGCCTGGGGCCGGGTGCAACTGCTCTCCGCCGCCGAGCAGGAACCCTCCGGCGGTGCCGCGCCGACCGACGGGGATCTGGTCATCCGCGACCTGACCTACCATTACCCGGCCAACGGTCCGGACGCCGACCGGGGCCCCGCGTTGCGCGAGGTCGACCTCAGTTTCGTCCGGGGTCGGTCGTACGCCCTGGTCGGGCGGACCGGATCCGGCAAGTCGACACTGGCCAAGGTGCTCACCCGGGCCGTGGAGGTGCCGCCCGGCACGGTGTTGCTCGGCGGACGTGATGTGCTCGACCTGGACGTGGAGCAGTTGCGCCGCTGGGTGGCGGTGGTGCCGCAGCGGACCGAGATTCTCGCCGGCACACTCGCCGAGAACGTGGCGCTCTTCGACCCCGACCTGCTCGACGCCGCCGCGCAGGCACTGCACGAACTCGACCTGGCCGACTGGATCGCCGAGCTGCCCGCCGGTCTGGACACCCGCCTCGGTGAGGGCGGACACGTGCTCTCGGCCGGGCAGGAACAGCTCGTCGCCTTCGCCCGCATCCTGGTCCGGGACCCGCACGTGGTGATCCTCGACGAGGCCACCGCCCGACTCGACCCGGTCACCGAGACGCGGGTGCAGCAGGCCACCGAGCGGTTGCTGCGGGGCCGGATCGGCATCGTCATCGCCCACCGCCTGTCGTCGGTGAGCCGCTGCGACGAGGTGGTGGTGCTGGCCGACGGTGCCGTGATCGAGGCCGCCCCGCTGGCCGAGTCGCGCCGCTTCGCCGAACTCCTCGCCGCCGGCCAGACCGCCGCGAAGGGCACCGGCACCGAACTGCTCGCCGACACCGGAGCCGAGCTGCGCACCGACGCCGAACCGGCGGTGGCCGGCACCGGCTGGACCAGCGCGGAGCCCGCGCTTGTCGGTGCCGGCCCGGCAGCGGCGAACGCCACCGCCGACGCGGGTCTGCCCGCCGCCGGGGCGGGCGCAGGCGGGGACGGCACGGGCGGTCCGGTCGGCACGCTCGTCACCGCTGACGATCCCGCGCCGGTGGTCGGACCCGAGCCTGTCGATCCGGTGACGGGTCGGGAGAGCGGCGCTCGGGAGGTCGGTGGGCGTGAGCCGGGCACCCGTAGCGTGGCAGCGGCTCCGGTCGACGGGCCGGAGGCGGACCGGCGGCCGGCGTCGCGGGCCCGGACCATGCGGGAGATCTTCCGGCTCTGCCTCAACGACCCCCGCTACGGCATGGCGGCGGTCGGTATCTTCGCCGTACTGGTGATTCTCGGCCTGGACGGGCCGGTGCTGCCCTGGCTCTGGGCGGACGTGGTGGACGGCACCGGCGACCCGTGGCTGCCCGCGCTGGGCATCGCGGCCGGGCTGATCCTCGTCATCCCCACGCACTACTGGACCCACCTGTGGTTCCCGGCCTGGTGGGTCCGGCAGATGCTGCGGATCAGTCTCCGGCTGGTGCACGGCCAGACCGGCCCGCGCCGGGTCAGCCGGCACACCCCGGCGGAGGTGGTGGCCCAGGGTGGCGACACCGAGCGGGTGGTGCAGCTCGCCGACCACCTGGTGGACCAGGCGACGGGGGTGCTCGTCCTGATCACCATGACGGTCGTCACCGGCAGCGTGGTGCCGGGGCTGTTCTTCCTCGGCACGATGGTGCTCTCCGGGCTGGCCGCCACGGCGTTCGGGCCGCGGCTGGAACACGCCGCGCGGGACACCGTCGCGGCCCGGGCGGCGTTCGCCACCGCGCTGGTCTCCAGCCTGTCGGCGGCCCGTACGGTGAAGCTCGCCGGGGCCACCCGGCCGGTGTTGACGCACCTCGCCGACCTCGACACGGTCCGCAGCGAGCGGCAGCGCCGGGAGATCGCGGTCCAGGTGTGGGCCCGCTCCACCCCGGTGCTGACAAGTGGCCTGCTGCCGATCGCGGTCTGGGCGCTGTTTCTGGCCGGCGGACTCTCCGCCGGGGCGACCCTGGTCGCGGTCTCCACCCTGGGCGCGGCGCGCTGGTTCGCCTGGACCGTCGCGTCGTTGATCTCGCAGGTGCCGTCGGCCCGGGTGTGGACCCGGCGGACCGCGGAGATGACCGGGATCGAGGCGTACTCGGCGACGGTGCCAGGGGTGGACCTGGCCGCCGGGACGGCGCCCGCGCCACCGGCCGCCCCGCGTACCCCACTGCGCCGGCTGCAGTTGACCGGCTTCGGCGTCCGGCACACCGACGGCACCGTCGCCGTACGCGACGTGGACCTCACCGTGGACCGGGGGCAGTTGGTGCTCGTCGTCGGCCCGGTCGGCGCGGGCAAGTCCTCGCTGCTGCGGGCGCTGGCCGGGATCGCCCCGCACACCGGGGAGCTGACCTGGAACGGCGAGCCGGTCACCGAGCCGGAACTGTTCCTGCGCCCGAACCAGGTCGGCTACGTGGGCCAGCTGCCCCGGGTGCTCTCCGGGACGGTGGCCGACAACATCAGCCTCGGCCACCCGGTGGACGCCGGGCACGCGGTGGCCACCGCCCAGTTGGCGCACGACCTGGCCGCCACCGGCAGCGGCCTCGGACTGCTCATCGGGCACAAGGGCACCCGGCTCTCCGGCGGGCAACTGCAGCGGTTGGCCCTGGCCCGGGCGCTGGCACCGCGTACCGAGCTGCTGGTCGCCGACGACGTCTCCTCCGCCCTGGACGTCACCACCGAGCTGGCCCTGTGGCAGGCGCTGCGCGAGCGCGGGGTGACGGTCGTCGGTTCGACCTCGAAGCGGGCCGCCCTGGTCCGGGCCGACCACGTGGTGGTGCTCGTCGGGGGCACCGCGGCGGCCCAGGGACCGTGGCACGACCTGGAGCGGCGCTGGGGACACCTTGCGGGCTGAGCGTCAGGCCGACCAGCTGTCGGGCCGGGCCTGCGTCGGGTCGGCCTCCCGGTGCCTGCGGGGCGTCAGGAGGCCGACCTGCCGGGTCAGGCCGCGCGCAGGTACGGGCTGGGCCAGCTCGCGTCCGCGCCGAGCTTGGCCGCGGCCTGCTGCGGCCAGTACGGGTTGCGCAACAGTTCCCGGCCGAGCAGCACCAGGTCGGCCTCGCCACCGGCGATGATGGCCTCGGCCTGCTCCGGTTCGACGATCAGCCCGACCGCGCCGGTGGGGACCTTGGCCTCGTTGCGGACCTGGGCGGCCAGCGGCACCTGGTAGCCGCGGCCGACCGGGACGGCGGCGTTCGGCGACGCGCCACCGGAGGAACAGTCGACCAGGTCCACTCCGGCGGCGGCGAGTTCGACGGCGAGCGCGACGCTGTCGTCGACGGTCCAGCCGCCCTCGACCCAGTCGGTGGCGGAGATGCGGGCCAGGACCGGCACGTCCGGGCCGACGGCGGCGCGGACCGCGCGGGTGACCTCCAGGGTGAGTCGCATCCGCCCGGCGCGGTCCCCGCCCCAGCCGTCGGTGCGGTGGTTGGTCAGCGGCGACAGGAACTCGTGCAGCAGGTAGCCGTGTGCGGCGTGCACCTCCACGGCAGCGAATCCGGCATCCAGCGCTCGCGTGGCGGCCGCCGCGAACGCCTCGATGACGGCGGCGATGCCTGCCTCGTCCAGGGCGGTGGGCGTCCGGTAGTCCGGCCGGAACGGCGTGTCGGTCGGGCCCACCGGCACCCAGCCGCCCTCGGCGTCGGCCACCCCACCGTGGCGCGGATCCCACGGCCGGTAGGTCGACGCCTTGAACCCGGCGTGCGCGAGTTGCACGGCCGGCACCGCGCCGTGCGCGGCCACGAAGCGGGTCACCGGACGCCAGGCGTCGACGTGCCGGCCGGACCACAGCCCGGTGTCCTGCGGGCTGATCCGGCCCTCCGGCACCACGGCGGTCGCCTCGGTCAGCACCAGCCCGGCCCCGCCGACCGCGCGGGTGCCGAGGTGGACGAAGTGCCAGTCGGTGGGCAGCCCGTCGGGTCCGGCGCTGTACTGGCACATCGGCGCCATGGCGATCCGGTTGGGCAGGGTCACCGTGCGCAACGCCAACTCTGTGAACAAGGAACTCATTGCCCCATCCTCTCCGAGCCGATGACTCGCGCAATCTCCCGGATGTTGCTGTTTCGTGCCGGTGCGAGGCAGCAACATCGCTGAACCTGTGCGAATCATGGGGCGCGCCAGCCGACCCGGGCCGAGGATGCGAGGGGTCAGTGGGGGTGCCGGCGGGCCAGGGTGGCGGCGGTGGCCAGGCCCCAGCCGGCCGCGACCGCGAGCAGCAACCGCTCCAGCACCCCGACCAGCGACCCCCGCCCGACGAACAGCATGGACAGACCCACCGCGCCGGCGAGCGGCAGCGCCAGCACCGTCGCGGTGGCGGCCGTCCGGCGCAGCGTGTGTCCCGCCGCCGGGGTCAGGGTGACCGCGATCATGGCGAAGACCACGGCGGCCGTCGCGGCGATGCTCGCGCCGCCGTGCACCAGGTCCGCCACGGTGGCCCGCTCGAACGGCGGCAGCGGACAACCCGCGCTGCACGTCACCGCCCCGGACAGGACCGTGGCCAGCCCAGACGCCACCAGCAGCAGCGCCGCGACCCGCAGCCCGTAGCCGCTGCGCCACACCGCCACCAGCCGCAGCCGGTCCTCCCCGCGCCACAGCGCCTGATCGCGCCGGGCCGTGTGGTCGCGTCGGGCTGTGCGGTCGCGGCACGGTGTCCGGTCGCGCCGGGCCATGTGGTCGCGCCGGGGCGTTGGACCGGGCCGCAGCGGCCGGGGGTGCAGCGCGGCGGCGAGCAACAGCAACGCCGTGGCCAGGGCGAAAACCCCGATCCGGTACGTCCAGGCGGATCCGCTGTCGGCGACACCTGCCTCGCTGACGTACCCGGTCAGGCCCGGACCGGGACCGGCGACCACCGTGAGCGTCACCAGGGCCGCGCCGACGAGCACACCGAGCGCCGCGCCCGTGGCGGCGACCCGGACCGCGACGCTGCCACGGTCGGCCGCGCCCGGCGCGGTGACCGGTGACGCGAGCCGATCCCGGTCAGCCACGCCCGTGTGGCGTCGTCCAGCTGTGCAGGTCCGGGCCGAGCGGCACGATCCCGGTCGGGTTGATCGCGCCGTGGGTGGCGTAGTAGTGCCGCTTGATGTGGTCGAAGTCGACGGTCTCGCCGAAGCCCGGGGTCTGGAACAGGTCGCGCGCGTACGCCCAGAGCACCGGCATCTCGGTGAGCTTGCTCCGGTTGCACTTGAAGTGCCCGTGGTACGCCACGTCGAAGCGGACGAGCGTGGTGAACAGCCGCACGTCCGCCTCGGTGATGCGCTCGCCCATCAGGTAACGCCGGTCGGTAAGCCGCTGCGACAGCGCGTCCAGCCGGGCGAAGAGCGTCCGGAACGCCTCGTCGTACGCCTGCTGCGAGGTCGCGAACCCGCACCGGTAGACGCCGTTGTTGACGTCGCGATGGATCTCGGCCATCAGCGCGTCCAGCTCCGGTCGCAGCTCGACCGGGTAGAGGTCGGGTGCGTCCGGGGCGTGCAGCCGTCGCCATTCGGTGGACAGGTCCAGGGTGAGCTGCGGATAGTCGTTGGTGACCACCCGGCCGGTGACGGTGTCGACAAGCGCGGGCACGGTGACCCGGCCGGTGTAGTCGGAATCGGTGGCCAGGTACGCCTCGGACAGGAAACCGATGCCCAGCACCGGGTCGAAACCGTCCTGGTCGAGGGTGAACCGCCAACCGCGGTCGTCGCGGATCGGGTCGACGGTGCCCAACGAGATGGCGTCGTCCAGCCCCAACAGGTTGCGGACGATGAGCGCCCGGTGCGCCCACGGGCAGGCCCGGCACCAGATCAGCCGGTAGCGGCCCGGCTCCAGCGGCCAGCGGTCCTGATCGTCAGGCCCGCCGCCAGGCGGCGAGGTGGAGTGCGGGGTGACCCGCCCGGTGAACCGGTTGGGCTGCCGGACGAACGCGCCGGTGTCACTGCTCTCCGCGCTGAACTGGGCTTGTGCCATGCCGACAACCTATCTCCGCGGCAGCGGAGATATCCTGGCCGCCTGACGTCCGCGCAGCTCCAGGGGACGTCGACCCCTTCCCCACCCCCGAAGGACTCGCGATGACCGTGGCATATCTGGTGGCCGGTGTCCGCACCCCGATCGGCCGGTACGCTGGCGCGCTCGCCGGCGTACGCCCCGACGATCTGGCCGCGCACGTCATCCGCGAACTGGTCGCCCGCCACCCGTCAGTGGACTGGGCGCGTACCGACGACGTGATTCTCGGCTGTGCCAACCAGGCCGGTGAGGACAACCGCAACGTGGCCCGGATGGCGGCGCTGCTGGGCGGGCTGCCGGAGCAGGTTTCCGGCAGCACGGTCAACCGGCTCTGCGGCTCCGGCCTGGACGCGCTGGCCACCGCCGCCCGCGCGATCGTCGCCGGCGAGGCCGACCTGATCGTGGCCGGTGGCGTGGAGAGCATGAGCCGGGCGCCGTTCGTCATGCCGAAGGCGACCACCCCGTTTTCCCGGGCCGCCGAGGTGTACGACACCACCATCGGCTGGCGGCTGGTCAACCCGCTGATGGAGCGGGGCTGGGGGGTCGACTCGATGCCGGAGACGGCCGAGAACGTCGCCGCGGAGTACGGCGTCGACCGGCTCGCCCAGGACGAGTTCGCGTACCGCTCGCAGGTGCGGGCCGCCAAGGCGCAGGCCGACGGCCGGTTCGCCGAGGAGATCGTGCCGGTGACCGTGCCGGCGGGTCGGCGTGAGACGCGGCTGGTCGAGGTGGACGAGCACCCCCGCCAGACCTCGCTGGAGAAGCTTGCCGCGTTGCCCACCCCGTTCCGCGACGGCGGCACGGTGACCGCCGGGAACTCCTCGGGCGTCAACGACGGCGCGGTGGCCCTGCTGGTCGCCTCGGCGGCGGCGGTCGAGGCGTACGGCCTCACCCCGCTGGCTCGGGTCAGTGGTGCGGCGACCGCCGGGGTGGCACCCCGCATCATGGGCATCGGTCCGGTCCCGGCGACCCGGCGGCTGCTCGACCGGCAGGGGCTGGCCCTGGCCGACCTGGACGTGATCGAGCTGAACGAGGCGTTCGCCGCCCAGGCCGTCGCGGTGCTGCGGGAGCTGGGCCTGGCCGCCGACGCCGAGCACGTCAACCCCAACGGCGGGGCCATCGCCCTCGGGCACCCGCTCGGGGCCAGCGGTGCCCGGCTCGCGCTCACCGCTGCTCTGGAGTTGCGTCGGCGGGGTGGGCGGCGGGCGTTGGCGACCATGTGCGTCGGCGTCGGGCAGGGCATCTCGCTGCTGCTGGAAGCGGCCTGACCGGTCGGGTCGCCCCGGCGGGCGGCCCAGGCCCGGATCTCCCGTCGCGTGACGCACCGGCCTAGAGTGGTCAGCGTCACACGATCCGCGGCGACGACTTGGGGTGCACCAGTGCAGATGCCGGACGGACTGCCCACCGAGATCGACCTTTCCCGGCCCAGCGCGGCCCGGGTGTACGACTACTTCCTGGGCGGCGCCCACAACTTCGACATCGATCGGCAACTGGCCGAGCAGATCGCGGCGATGACCCCGAACCTTCCGGCGACCATGCGGGCCGGGCGGGAGTTCCTGCGTCGGGCCGTACGCGTGCTGCTCGACGCCGGTGTCGACCAGTTCCTGGACATCGGCTCCGGCATCCCCACCGTCGGCAACGTGCACGAGGTCGCCCAGGCCGCCAACCCGAAGGCCCGGGTGATCTACGTCGACATCGACCCGGTGGCGGTGGCACACAGCCGGGAGCTGCTGGCCGGCAACGAGCTGACCGGGGTCATCCACGCCGACCTGCGCGAGCCGGGACGGATCCTGGCCGAGGCCCGCCGGCTGGCGCTGCTCGACTTCGACCGGCCGCTGGGCATCCTGCTGGCCGGCGTGGTCCACTTCGTACCGGACACCTACCGTCCCGCCGACATCCTGGCCACCCTGCGCGCGGCCGCCGCACCCGGCAGCCACCTGGTCATCTCCCACTCCACCTTCGAGGACCAGCCGCAGGAGATGCTGGACGCGCAGCGGCTGTCGGCGCGCACCGCCACGGAGATCAGCCTCCGCTCCCGGGCCGAGATCACCGGCTTCTTCGGCGACTGGACCATCCTCGACCCGGGGGTGGTGCACATGGAACTGTGGCGTCCCGACTCGCCGTCCGAGGTCGCCGCCGACGCGCAACGCTTCGGCGCTTTCGGTGGCGTGGCCCGCAACGACCGGCCCGCGGACTGAGCCATGGCCGGGGCCGACGCCGCCGGGGAGTACGCCGTCGACCGGGCCGGCGCCCAGCGGTACGCGGCCGAGTGGGCGCGTGCCGTGCGTCGGCTCGGGTTCGTGCCGCTGAGCCCGGCCGAGACCGAGCAGCTACTACTGACGCACACCCTTCGGCTGGCCGACGCGCTGGTCGGCGACGAGGCGGTGGCACCGGTGGCGCAAGCGGTGGGCCGGGCCCTGGTCGAGGCGAACCTGACCGACCCGGCGGTGATCGAGTGGTCGGTGCGTGCCTTCGCCGACCGCCTCCCGGCCCAGGTGCTCGGCAGCCGCGTCGTGGGGGAGCAGGTCGGGCGCGGCGGTAGGGCCGGTTTCGGGGAGCGGATCGCGGCGGCGCAGGGCGGGCTGGCCGCCGGCTTCGCCCGGGCGCTGCGCGATCGCACCTTCGAGCATCAGGAGCGGATCGCCCGCTCGGTGTGGCAGGCCCGGGACACCGTCGAGCAGGCGTTGCGGGACAGCGAGGCGCGGTTCCGGGCGGTCTTCCGGGGCGCGGCGATCGGCATCGGCATCGCCGACGTCGACGGCACCATCATCGACGTCAACCAGTCCTTTGCCGACATGCTCGGCTACCCGATCGAGGAGATGCGGCAGCTCAACGTCGGGTCGCTGTTCCATCCCGACGACGCGCCCGGGATGGAGCAGCTCTACCGGGAACTGGTCGAGGGCAAGCAGGAGAGCGTACGGGTCGAGAAACGCTACTACCGCAAGGACGGCAGCGCCGTCTGGACGGACGTGGCGGCCTCCCTCATCCGGCACGACGACGGGCGGCCCCGGTTCACCGTGGCGGTGGTGGAGGACATCACCGAGCGGTACGAACTCCAGCGCCGGCTGCGCTTCCAGGCGCTGCACGACCCGCTCACCGACCTGCCCAACCGCACGCTGTTCTTCGAGACGTTGGGCCGGCTGCTGGGCTCGTCGGGACGGGTCGGGCTCTGCTTCCTCGACCTCGACGGCTTCAAGGCGATAAACGACAGCCTCGGTCACGACCTCGGTGACCGGTTGCTGGTGACGATCGCCCGGCGGCTCGCCGGCTGCGTGGCGGAGCAGGGCTACCTGGTCGCCCGGATGGGCGGCGACGAGTTCGTCATCCTGGTCGACGGCGACGCCGGAGTCGACGGCGTGATCGCGGTGGCCGAGACGGCGCTGGCCGCGGTCTCCGCCCCGGTCTTCGTGGACGAGCAGCAACTCATCGTCTCGGCCAGCATCGGCATCGTCGACTCCGAGCACGTCGGCACCAGCGCCGCCGACCTGATGAAGGCCGCCGACACCACGCTGTACTGGGCAAAGGCCCAGGGTCGGGGCCGGTGGGCGGTCTACGACCCGGAGCGCACCGCCCGCGACATCGCCCGGTCGGCCCTGGTCGCCGAACTGCCCCTGGCCTTGGACCGGGGGGAGTTCGTGCTGCACTACCAGCCGATCGTGTCGCTGTTGGACGGACGGATGCTGGCCGTCGAGGCGCTGGTCCGCTGGCAACATCCGCAGTTGGGGCTGATCGGGCCGGACCATTTCATCGGGCTGGCCGAGGAGACCGGGCTGATCGTCCGGCTCGGGGAGTGGGTGTTGCGGCAGGCGTGCCAGGACGCCCAGTGCTGGCACGCCGAGTTCCCCGACGCCCGGCTGGTGGTGAGTGTGAACCTGGCCGCCCGCCAGGCCGACGCCCCGGCGATCGTGGACACCGTGGCCAACGCGCTGGCAGCCACTGGACTGCCGGCGGAACTGCTGCAACTGGAGCTGACCGAGAGCGCGGTGATGGGGTCCGCGGGTGAGCCGCTGCGGACGCTGCACCGGCTCTCCGCCCTCGGCGTACGGCTGGCCGTCGACGACTTCGGCACCGGTTACTCGAATCTGGCGTACCTGCGCCGGCTGCCGATCACCTGCCTGAAGCTGGCCGCGCCCTTCGTCGAGGGCATCCGGGGTGACGAGCCGGAGGCCGCTGACCACCGGGACGAACGGATCGTGGACGCCCTGGTGCGCCTGGCCCACGCGCTGGAACTCTGGGTGACCGCCGAGGGGGTGGAGACCGAGGCGCAGGCGGAACGACTGCGGGCGCTGCGCTGCGACACCGCGCAGGGCCGCCTGTTCGGTCCGCCAGCCCCCGCCGACACAATAAGAACCCGCCTCGCCGGCGGGTAAGGAAGGGCCCCCTGTTAACGCCTCAGGTAGAGCAGGGGTCCCCTTTTAACAGCTGGAACGATCGGGTGGGGAGCCGACGTGGATGTGACAGAGACCGGCGCGGTGGTGTCCGTGGTCGCCGCGTTGGCCATCCTGGCCGGGCTCGCCGGTGTGGTGGTGCCCGGGCTGCCGGCGCTGCCACTGTGCTGGGGCGGCGTACTGGTGTGGGCGCTGTTCGGCGACGCCGACGCCGGCCGCTGGCTGGTGCTGGCGGCGGCCACCGTGGTCGCCCTCGGCGGCACCGTGGTCAAGTACGCCTGGCCGGGCCGCAACCTCAAACGGGCCGGCGTGCCCACCTCCACGCTGCTGGTCGGGGCGCTGCTCGGCCTGGTCGGTTTCTTCGTCATCCCCGTCGTCGGGTTGGTCATCGGCTTCGTCGGCGGCATCTTCCTGATGGAGCGGCTGCGGCTGGGCGACACCCGACTCGCCTGGCCGGCGACGAAGCGCGCGGTGGGCGCGGCCGGGCTGTCGATGCTGATCGAGTTTCTCTCCGGCGTGGTGATCGGCGCGCTCTGGGTGAGCGGCCTGATCCTCACCTGAGCTGCAGTGGTGATGACCGGGCGGCGCGGGGCGGAAGTCAGGGCAGGGCGCAGTGCCGTGCCCGAGAGAGAGGTGACGTTTCCCCGCGCCGCCGCGGCTGCCGGGCCGTTCCGAGGGCCCGGGTAGGCCCGTCGCGATCGGGCCTGGTCACAAGCCCAAGGATGGGGTACGCCGAAGCATCCGGCAACGCAATTGCCTGATGATCATTTACCGGCTGACGCTGTGTCGTGTTGTCGCCGCACCATCTCCCTGATCCAGATCGGGGCGTACGGGGACGTGCAGTTCGGGGGAGTCGGGTAGTCCTTGAGCACACCGAGACGCTCACCGATGTCGAGGGCCCGGTCGCGGTGCTCGGCATGCTCGATCCCGATCTGAGCGAGGCAGTGGTTCATCGCCCACTGCAGCCGGTCCGGGGCATCTCTCATCTCCGCCTCGATGACGTCGAGCAGTCCGGCGAGGCTGAGGCCCTGGGGATTCTTCGCCACGCGTTCGGTGGTCAGTGCCCAGCCGGCACTCGCGACCGCTGGATCCGGATCGGCGGACCAGGCCAGGCGCAACGCCTCGGCGTGCGGGCTGTTCTTCACCACGTAGTTCACCAGCCAGTCGTGCACCTTGGGGGTGCGCGCCTCGCGCAACATGACGTCCAACTCGTCGGGCGGGAACGCCTTCGGGCGGCAGACCAGGGTCGCCAGCAGTCTCGCTGCGGTGTCCTCCGTCTTCCAGAGCTGACGCGCGAGTTCCTGCTGCGTCCTGAGGCGTTTCGCGAGCGCGCGCAGCAGGCTGAGTTTCACACCATGATCGTCACCGTGTTTCTCGTTCGCCTCGCGCGTCTTCGGGTCCTCATACGCGGCCAGTTCGGTCAGCACCTCGGCCACCGTCGGTTCGGTCATCCAGCCTCCTGCCTCTCACGTAGATCACTCGCGCCGCGTGCACATCCGGTCGTCAGTGGGCACCGTCGGTTTCAGGGGAGAAGTGTTGTACCGCGAACGCGATGGCCGCGGCGATGTCGTCGTCGCTGGTTTCCCAGGCAGCCTGGATGACGGGGCCCCAGGCGTGGCAGCTGCGGGCGGCGAACTCCTTCGCCTCGGGGGTGTCCTCCCAGGTGGCACAGTCGAAGCTCACGCCGTTGAGGAACATGTCAAGAGCGATCAGCGTGAGATCCCAACCGCCGCCGATTCCGATCGTGCCACCGGGACCGTAGGTGTTCACCAACTGATCGACGATCTCGGCGGGCGAGGCGTGCTCCAACTCGAAGATGGTGCGGCCGTCGTCGCTGGGCGTCAGGCGTACCTCGACCTCGGTCGGCATGCCCTCGCCCAGGACCCAGGTCACCTTGATCAGATGGGGTTGTTCGCAGCGCAAGATCTCGCCGCCGGCATTGTTCTTGAGCTGGAACCTGCCGCCGACCCGCAGGTCACCCTCGATCGGGCCCAGCCAGCGGCTGAGCCGTTCCGGGTCGGTGCAGGCACTCCAGACGTCCTCGATCGGGGCGCCGTAGGTCCTTCGCAGCAGCAGTGATCGCCCTGCCCCGGTGGCGACCGCCTGGTTGCCGATCTCCCGGTGGGTGGCGTTGATCTGGTTGATGATGTCGATCACGTCTTCTCCTCGCTGACGGCTCGCCTGCTGGCGGTGATTCCGTGTTCCTACGGATCGCCGCGCTCTTCGCGGCGTTGACGTTTGCCGCGGGCGAGTTCGGTGGCCAATGCGTCCAGGCGCTGCTCCCAGAACTGCCGGAAGCGCTCCAGCCAGACGTCGATCTCCTGCAACGGCGCCGCCTCCACGCTGTAGAGGCGGCGCGTGCCGTCTGGGCGGACGGTGACGAAACCCGACTCCCTCAGGACTCGCAGGTGTTGCGACACCGCAGGTGGCGAGATGCCGAACTCGGCCCGGATGGCCTCGCTGACGGATCCGGCGGCCTGTTCGCCGTCGGCGAGCAACTCCAGTATCCGGCGTCTGACCGGGTCGCCGAGGACGTCGAACGCGTGCACGATCGAACTATTTCAGGCCTAGCTTAATTAAGTCAAGGCTGAGGTTGTCCTCGTGCAGACGGCCGTCGAGCAGTTCATCCGGGGATCGCGACCCGACTAGGCGGCGCCGAACCAGCGGGGCAGGTGCCCGACCAGGTCGCGCTGGTCGTCGCCGACCCAGGCCACGTGACCGTCCGGTCGCAGCAGCAGGGCGGGGGCCGGCACCTCCTCGCTGACGTCGACGACATGGTCGACCCGGTCTGCCCAGCCGTCGACCGAGAGCTGGCCGGTCTGGTCGAGCAGCAGACCACGGCCGGCCCGGGTCAACTCGTAGAGGCGTCCCTGCTTGAGCCGTACGTCCCGCATCCGCCGGCCGAGCAGGTCGTGCCCCGGGCCGAAGTCGTAGCGGATCGCGGTCGCGATGATCTTCTCGGTGAGGTATCTGTTCACCTCGTCGAAGTCCATCAGCTCCGACAGCAGCCGGCGCAGCGCCAGCGCACCCGGCTCGGTGGAGAGCAGCTCCATCTGCGCCCGGGTGTTGTTCAGCACGTCGGCGGCGACCGGGTGCCGTTCGGCGTGGTAGCTGTCGAGCAGACCCTCCGGCGCCCAGCCGGCCACCTCGGCGGCGAGTTTCCAACCGAGGTTGAACGCGTCCTGGATGCCGAGGTTGAGGCCCTGCCCACCGGTCGGCGGGTGGATGTGTGCCGCGTCGCCGGCCAGCAGCACCCGGTCGACCCGGTAGCGCTCGGCCAGCCGGGTCGCGTCACCGAAGCGGGACAGCCAGCGCGGTGAGTGCACCCCGAAGTCGGTGTCCGCGTACGCCCGCAGTTGCTGTTTGAAATCCTCCAGGGTGGGTGGCGCCGAGCGGTCGGCGGCCAGCCCGTCGGCGGGCACCACGACCCGGTACACCCCGTCCTTGACCGGCCCGAGGCCGAACCGCTTCTGCGTCTGGCGGACCTTGGTGACCACGGCGACCACGGTCTCCCACGGCACCCCCACCTCCATCTCGCCCAGCAGCGTCTCGGTCCGGCTGGGCTCGCCGGGGAAGCCGACGCCGAGCAGCTTGCGGACGATGCTGCGCCCGCCGTCGCAGCCGACCAGGTAGCGGGAGCGCAGCTGCGTGCCGTCGGCCAACTCGGCGGTCACCCCGTCGGAGTCCTGGCTCAACCCGACCAGTTCGCAGCCACGCCGGATCTCCGCGCCGACCTCGGCCGCGTGCTCGGCGAGCAGCCGATCGGTGACCGGCTGCGGGATGCCCAGGACGTAGGGATGCGCGGTGTCCAGCCGCTCGGGCGCCGGCTTGTCCATGGCGGCGAAGAAACCACCGACCGGGTACCGCTTGCCGAGCGCCAGGAACCGATCCAACAGGCCGCGCTGGTCGAGCACCTCGATGCTGCGTACGTGCAGGCCGAGCGCGCGGACATAGCTGGTCGGCTCGGTGTCCCGCTCCAGCACCAGCGTGCGTACGCCGTGCAACCGCAACTCGCCGGCCAGCATCAGGCCGGTCGGCCCACCCCCGGCGATGATCACGTCAAACATCCGTACCCCCATTGTGGTTTCGGCCAGCTGCCTTGCGCGGTCCGGCGCGCCCTTAGCGGATCTTTGATTCCGCAGGTCCTGGCCTCGGCCGCAGATTCTGCGGCATCACCCGGGTCTTGCGGCAAGACCCGGGGTGCGATATACGTTAGAGGTGGCAGGGAGACTGGTTCTTCCTGCTTTTCTCGTTCGTGGCGCAGCCGCAGGCTCTCGACACCGCCGTTTCGCCGTGGTCAGGCCAGTTCGGCCTGGTGTTCCGCGGCCCACTGGGCGAGGTACGCGAGGGGACCGTTCGCGAATGATTCGCCGAGTGTGGTGAGCCGATAGACAACACCACCGTGCCCTGCTGTCTCTTTGCTGACGAGGGTCCGCGCCTGCAGGCGGCGCAGCGACTGGGTCAGCACCTTGTCGCTGATACCGCCGATGCGTACGAGCAGGTCGTTGCGGCGGACCGGCCCCAGCCGTAGGGCGGAAAGCACCACCGGATCCCAGGAATGGTTGATGAGTTCGGCCGCCGCCCGCACGTGGCAGTCCGACACGAATGTCTGGCAGTTCTCATCGAGCACGTATTCCAGTGTGGCAGCGACCGCCTACCGGTTGGTAGGAATCGCGTTCGTAACGTTCTCGGCATTACCGCATGGAGGGAAGAGCCATGAACGTGGGAATCGTGGGCACCGGCAACCTGGCCGAGACGTTGGGTCGGGCCTGGGCCGGCGCGGGACACACCCTGTCGGTCACGGGACGTGACCCGCAGCGGGTCACGCAGGCCGTCGACCGGATCGGGCGGGCCGCGAACGCGGTCGACCCCGCCGACTTCGCGGCTCAGGTCGACGTGGTCGTGGTGGCGGTCGCCTGGGACGGCTTGACGGCGGCGCTGACCTTGATCGGCGCGGACGCGGGCAGGCTGGCCGGCAAGACCGTCATCGACTGTACGAACGCCATCGACTTCGCCACCGGCGCGCTGAAGCCGACCTCCGGCTCGGCGGCCGAGCTTGTTGCCCGCACCGCCGTCGACGCACACGTGGTGAAGGCGCTGCATCTCTTCGCCGGCGCATCCTGGCCGTACGAGGGCCCCCAGGACGCCGCCCCCGTCGTCGCCATCTGTGGCGACGATCCGAGTGCGCTCGAACGCACCACGACGTTGATCCGGGATCTCGGCGCCCGCACCGCCGTGGTCGGTGGCCTGACCGCTGCCCGCCAGTTGGAGGAGGCGGCCGGATTCGTGATGCGGGTCGTCGCCGCCGGTCACAACCCGAGGTCCGCCGTCCCCGATGTGGACCCGGCGCTCCTGCGCGCCGCGCCTGCGGCCAGCTAGAGCCCGGCGGAGGGGGACAGGTCACGCATCGTCGGTTCCTGGCGGTTTGCCGGGGGAGGGGAAGAGGGTACGACCGGGGCGTCTCATTGACGGTGATCGGCTCGGCCGGTAGACCTTGGTGATGGAGGCTGGCGGATGAGGAAAGCACCGCTCACGTTGGAGCAGTTGCGGGTCGCCATCGCCGAGGGCGAGATCGACACGGTGGCGCTGGCTCTGGTGGACATGCAGGGCCGGTTACAGGGCAAACGATTCCACGCGCCGTACTTTCTCGACCAGGTCGTCGCGCACGGCAGCGAGGGGTGCAACTATCTGCTCGCCGTCGACGTGGACATGAACACGGTCGACGGGTACGCGATGTCGAGCTGGGACCGTGGCTACGGCGACTTCGCGATGCGGCCGGACTTCGACACGCTGCACCGGGTGCCGTGGCAGCCCGGCACCGCGATGCTCCTGGCCGACCTGGAGTGGCTGGACGGCAGCGGGCCGGTCACCGCCTCGCCCCGGCAGATCCTCCGCCGGCAACTGGACCGGCTGGCCGGGCACGGGCTGACCGCGTACGCGGGGACCGAGTTGGAGTTCGTCCTCTTCCGCGACTCGTACGAGCAGGCGTTCACCCGCGGCTACCGTGGCCTGACCCCGGCCAACCAGTACAACGTGGACTACTCGCTGCTCGGCACCGCCCGGGTGGAGCCGCTGCTGCGTCGCATCCGCACCGAGATGGCCGGTGCCGGGTTGACGCCGGAGAGCGCCAAGGGCGAGTGCAACCTCGGCCAGCACGAGATCGCCTTCCGGTACGACGAGGCGGTGGCCTGCGCCGACCACCACGTGATCTACAAGAACGGCGCGAAGGAGATCGCCGCCCAGGAGGGCATGTCGATCACGTTCATGGCCAAGCCGAACGATCGGGAGGGCAACTCCTGCCACATCCACTTCTCGCTGCGTGACTCCGCCGGCGGCTCGGCGATGCTCGGCGACGGCCCCGCCCACCTGAGCGTCACCGGTCAGCGGGTGCTCGCCGGGCTGCTCGCCACGATGCCGGAGCTGAGCCTCTTCTTCGCCCCGAACGTCAACTCGTACAAGCGTTACCAGCCGGGTTCGTTCGCCCCGACCGCGCTGCGCTGGGGCACCGACAACCGCACCTGCGCGCTGCGGCTGGTCGGGCACGGTCAGGGCATGCGGGTGGAGAACCGGGTGCCGGGCGCGGACGTGAACCCGTACCTGGCGATCGCGGCCCTGGTGGCGGGCGCGCTGCACGGCATCGAGCACGAGTTGGAGCTGGGTGCGGAGTGCACCGGCAACGCGTACGACGACCCGACGGCCGAGCGCGTCCCCGGCACCCTGCGCGACGCCCTGACCCGCTGGGAGTCCTCCGAGATCGCCCGCGCCGCCTTCGGCGACGAGGTGCACGCCCACTACGCCAACATGGCCCGGGTCGAGCTGGCCGCCTTCGATGCCGCCGTCACCGACTGGGAACTCGCCCGTGGCTTCGAACGCCTCTGACCACCCCGCCCCCACCTGTTCGCATCGATCATGCAGTGGTGGTGCCCGGATCAGGTGGTTCTGCACCATTCATGGGGCACCACAAGTGCATGATCGACGAAGGAAGTGACGGGGGAGGAGGGGCGGCGTGGGTGAGGTGCGGAAT
>NZ_POTX01000549.1 GCF_003236305.1 Micromonospora endophytica
GGGTTCGTGCGGGTGGTGCTGTTGGTGGTGGTGTTGGCGTTGGTGGGCCGGCTCGGTTATGACCAGTGGGTGGCTGGGTGAGTGGGCCGGCCACCGGCGTGTGATCATCGACGGATGTCGGTGCGGGCGGAACATGATCGTGGGGTGCTGGCGGGGTTGTTGGGTCGGGATCCGCTGTTGCACGCCTACGAGTTGGGTGATCTGGACGATTTCTTCTGGCCGTACACCTCGTGGTTTCGCCGGGGTGAGGCGGTGGCGTTGCTGTATCACGGTGCGCGGCCGCCGACGTTGCTGGCGTTGTCGGGGCCGGCGGGTGTCGGTGAGCTGGCGGCGTTGCTGGGTGAGCTGGCGCCGGTGTTGCCGACGCGGTGTGACGCGCACCTGTCCCCTGGTCTGGAGCGGGTG
>NZ_POTX01000550.1 GCF_003236305.1 Micromonospora endophytica
GGGCGGCCCTCAGGGCGGCCCTCAGGGCGGGCTCACCTGCGCAACGCCCGCTGGGAAGGGGATTCGGAACTACTCTTCCAACGACAGGTCCCACAGTTTCGGGGAAGTTGCTGGGTCAGCCTGCGGCGGAGGCAGCAACTTCCCCGAAACTGTGCGGATCAGCCAGGAGCCGGCTGAGTTCTTGGCGCGAAAGCGCCTCTCCCAGGTGCGCCGGCTGTCGCACCCCCGCCCCACCCCCCTACATCGATGATCATGAAGCATGACACGCCGGGCCGGATGGCAATAGCTTCATGATCAACCGCGGAGACGGGGGCCATTTCGGAACAAGATCTCGCTACTGCCCGAATGAGATCGGCGTGACACGGTGGGGTGTGGGGAGCAGGGAGTTCTGCGGGATCAGTGGGG
>NZ_POTX01000551.1 GCF_003236305.1 Micromonospora endophytica
ACCTGTGACATTCAACGCATCTTGCAATGTTAACGTACCATCACCAAATGCAATAGCCTGATCCATAATACTTAATGCATCACGCATACCCCCTTCAGACGCTTTAGCGATAAATGCCAAGGCTTCATCTTCACATTCAATTTGTTGTGCATCTGCTACAAATTTTAAACGTTCAACAATTTGATCTAGGCTAATTGCTTTAAAATCAAAACGTTGTGCCCTAGAAATGATTGTTGGAGGGATTTTATGTGGTTCTGTCGTTGCCAATATAAAAATAGCGTGTGCTGGAGGTTCTTCTAACGTCTTTAAAAGGGCATTAAAAGCACCTGTTGTTAGCATGTGCACCTCATCTATAATATAAACTTTATATTTCGATTCACTTGGTGCATATTTAAC
>NZ_POTX01000552.1 GCF_003236305.1 Micromonospora endophytica
GCTCAAGCTGTCGCTCCGGCGACGGCCCAGGGTGGCACGGTCGCGGCGGCAGGTTGGGACGCGCTTTCGAAGGTGCCGTCCGTGGCCGAGTTGGCTGCGCAGATTCCGAACACGCAAGTCGTCCGCGACGCGCGTGAGTCGGCAACCGCCGGTACCCCGCGAGAGCAGGCTGCCGTGGCGGAATACATTGCCCGCAAGTATCGCGTGGCGGCTACAGCCACCGGCCAGCTGGTGAAGGCTGCGTATCAGACCGGCAAGGAAGTCGGCCTGGATCCATTGCTCATCCTTGGCGTGATGGCGATCGAGTCCAGCTTCAACCCGTTCGCCGAGAGCGGTATGGGTGCGCAGGGCCTGATGCAGGTCATGACGAAGGTCCACCAGGACAAGTACGAAGT
>NZ_POTX01000553.1 GCF_003236305.1 Micromonospora endophytica
CACGTGGAGCCCGGACAGTTCGGCGACGACCATGTCGGGGGTCTGCAGCACGGTCGGGTCCTGTGGGCCGCCGATCCCGTTGGTGAGGTTCGCCAGATCGTGCCCGACCAGGACCAGTGAGCCGCCGGGGCATACGGCGGCACCGGCCCGGTGTAGCACCGTCGAACGTTGCGGCGCGGGCAGGTGCAGGTAGGCGAGCAGCACCAGGTCGAAGCCGCCCACCTCGGGCTGGTAACTGGTGACGTCGGCGACCTGCCAGTCGACCTCGACGCCGCGTTCGCGGGCGAGCTTCCGGCCGCGCTCGACGGCAACGGCCGAGAAGTCGACGGCGGTCACCCGCCAGCCCTGCTCGGCCAGCCAGACCGCGTTGCGCCCCTCACCGGCCCCCAGAT
>NZ_POTX01000554.1 GCF_003236305.1 Micromonospora endophytica
GATGGAATCCCGTCCGACTCGGCGGACTGGCTCTATGAATTGAAGTTCGACGGCTACCGGTTGCTGGCGCGGCTGGACGGCGACACGGTCAACCTCCATACCCGCAACGGGCATGACTGGAGCGCCAAGCTGCCGCATCTGGTCGAGGCCTTCGGCCGGCTGCCGGCGAAATGCGCCTGGGTGGACGGCGAGGTCGTCGTCCTGGACAAGCACGGCGTGCCCGACTTCCAGGCGCTGCAGAACGCCTTCGACGGCGACGCCACCGGCGGCATCGTGTTCTATGCGTTCGATCTGCCGTTCATCGGGGGACGGGACCTGCGCCGCGAACCTCTGAGCGTGCGCCGCGCATTGCTGGCACAACTGATGGCAACGGCCGACGATGATCATCTG
>NZ_POTX01000555.1 GCF_003236305.1 Micromonospora endophytica
GTGGGGGGTGGTGCTGGGGTGGGTGTGTCGGTCGAGATTGTCGGCTGGGCTGGCCCGTGGCCGGTCGACGAGCGGTGGTGGGTGCCCGCCGAGGCGCGCCGGCAGGCCCGGTTCCAGGTTCGCCTTGCCGACGGCAGCGCCCTGCTGCTCGCCGTGGAGCAGGGCCGGTGGCTGTTGGAGGCGATCTATGACTGAGGTGAATCTTGGTGCGTTTCTGCCTCCGGGAGGGCCGCCTCCGGGAGGGCCGAAACGCACCAAGATCTCGACGGTGGGCCGGGGGAGACGGTGAGTTTTCACAATTCGCGGATGTCGTGGTCGGAGTTGGAGCGGGTGCTCTCCGGCCGGGCCGGCGGCAGGACGGGCGGCGGCAAGACGGGCGGCGGCAAGACG
>NZ_POTX01000556.1 GCF_003236305.1 Micromonospora endophytica
GTTCGAACCTGGCCCTACGGTGTTCGCCGAATGGGCCATCGCCGGTGGCCTGGACGGCAATACCCGGCGACAGAAAAGCGTCGAGGCACCGCAGGGCCGGTTCCTCACCGACAAACCCAGGAGTTGAGACGAGCATGAGCGACACCTTGTTGCTGACCGTGCTGCTCCGGCACGACCAGTCGAAGAATCTCGACGAGATCCAGGCCCGCATGAAGGCCATGGACTGGTGGGAGCGCTTTCCGGGAGAGGGCGTGGAGATCGTTTCCTGGACCGTCGCCATGGGCCTCGGCCAGATCGTCACCCTGCGCCTGCCGCCGGCCCTGCTGCCACGCGTCAACGTCGAACTGGAGCGCTCCGCCTGGGGCGTGTTCCGCACCGAATGCTACC
>NZ_POTX01000557.1 GCF_003236305.1 Micromonospora endophytica
CCATGAAGCAGGGCTATGAGCATACGGCAAGCGTCATCATGCCGGATACCACCGCGTTAGTCTGCGCCACCGATACGCTGGCGTTGGGCGCCAGTAAGTATTTACAGGAGCAACGTATTGAGACGCTGCAACTGGCAAGCGTCGGGAATACGCCGCTGATAAAATTCCTGCACCCGGAGATCGTCACTGTCGATCCTGGCTATGCTGAAGCCGGACGACAGGCGGCTTCGCAGCTGATCGAACAGATCAATGGCCGCTGCGAGCCGCGCCGGATCGTCATTCCTTCTACCCTCGCCTGAGTGACTGATTAAACGGAATACCACGAGTAATTTGTGATCGTCGCTGTGTTTCGGGAACGTTCCCATTTTTAAACCAACGTTGAAGA
>NZ_POTX01000558.1 GCF_003236305.1 Micromonospora endophytica
TCTTTGGACAGATCCAGGTTTTGCCTGCTCCAGGCGCTGGTGGCATGCAGCACCCAGGTGTCGAGCTTGTGCTCACGCCCCGGTTTACTGCTGTTGCGGGCTAGCCAGTCCAGCGGGCTGTCTTGCACGAAGCAGCCATCCATTTTGGTTTCCAGGGGCGTATCGAAAGCCAGGGCGACGGCCCAGGTCGGGTCCATTTTCACTCCGGCCGCGGTGCTTGCCAGTTTGGGCGCACAAGCAAGCAGGGCGGTTGCCTGAGGTGCCGGCGTTGCCACTATCACATGGCTGTAAGGGCCGTGACTGACCTCGTCGGCATCCAGCAGGTGCCAGTGTTTTTCACCGCGTATCAAGTCAGTAATACGGCATGCAAACTCAACCTTGAAA
>NZ_POTX01000055.1 GCF_003236305.1 Micromonospora endophytica
GGGTGGGCAAGACCCGGCTGGCGGGTGTGGTGGGCGACGCGGTGGCGGGTGCGTTCCCGGGCGGCGCGGTCTTCGTCGATCTGGTGCCGATCCGCGAGGACTTCGTGGTCCAGGCCGTGGCGAGTGCCCTGGGGGTCACCGAACGGGCGCGGCAGTCGCTGCTGCCCGCGATCGTGGACCGCCTCAGCCAGGGTCGGACGCTGCTCGTGCTGGACAACTGTGAGCACCTGCTCGACCCGGCGGCCGAGTTCGTCGAGCAGATCCTGTCCGCCTGCCCGGACAGCACGGTCTTGGCCACCAGCCGCGAACGCCTCGCCGTGCCCGGCGAACAGGTCTTCCCGGTGGCGCCGCTACCCTCGACTACCGACGCGGTGGCTCTCTTCCACGACCGGGCCCGGGCGGCCGACCCGGACTTCCAGGCGGACCCGGCGGTCATCGCCGAGCTGTGCACCCGCCTCGACGGGATGCCACTGGCGATCGAGTTGGCCGCCGCGCGCAGCGCGTCGCTGGGCGTCACCGGCCTGCTGGCCGCCGTGACCGACATGCTGCGTCTGCTCGCCGGAGGGCGGCGGACCGCTGGACGGCACCGCTCGCTGCGGGCGGTGATCGACTGGAGCCACGACCTGCTGGACGACGAGGAACGCGCCCTGTTCCGGCGGCTGTCGGTATTCGTCGGCAGCTTCGACCTGAGCGCCGCGGTGACGGTCAGCCGGGCTGGCGGGCCCGGGACGGTCGCCGATCTGCTCGGCCGGTTGGTGGAGAAGAGCCTGCTGGTCCACGTCCGGGGCACACCGAGCAGGTGGCGGCTGTTGGAGACGGTTCGGGCCTTCGCCGCCGAGCAGCTCGGCACGGCCGGCGAGGAGGCGACGCTGCGGCAGTGGCACCTGCGCTGGGCGGTGGCGACCGCGGCGGAGCTGGAGCGGCGACCGGCCGAGCAGCCGCGAGCCGACTTCCACGCCGTCGCCGACGACCTGCGGGCGGCCCTGGCGAACTGCCCTGCGGAGCCGGACACGCTCGCCCATCAACTGGCTCGCTCCCTCGGCCACCTCGCGTACGCGCACCGGTTCCTGCGCGAAGCGGCGCGTCATTTCGCGCGCGCGGCCGGCCACGCCCCTGACCCGGCCGACGCCGCCCGGGATCTGCGCAGCGCGGCCGACTGCGTCGTGGTGGTCACCAACTCCAGCCCGGCGGCCTTCCGGCAGCTGCTGGCCGCTGCCGAACGGGCCGACGCGGCCGGTGACGGCGACGCCCGCGCCGTCGCGTTGGCACGGGCGGTGGAACTGGCCAACCGGTTCAGCTCGGAACCCGCCGCCGAGATACCTCAGCGGCGGCTGCGGGACCTGCTCGACGACGCGGCCGGCAGCGGTTCGCCGGCGCGGCAGGCGGTGGCGGCAGGCCTCGCGCTGGCCAGGGCATGGACTGCCGGTGGGCAGTGGCGCGATCCGGATCCGGAACTCGCCGTCGCCGCGGTCGCCGCGGCCCGGGCCGCCGGCGACCCGGTCCTGGTCAGCGCCGGCCTGGAAGCGGTGAGCGCGGCAGCCACCAGGGCTGGCCGGCTGCGCGAGGCGCATCGGGTGGCCACCGAGCGGATCGCGCTGCTGCCCCTGCTGCCGCGCGACGACCCGTACGCCGGGCCGGAGATCGTCGACGCGTTGCACATGGCGGCCACCTACGCGCTCGCCGCCGGAGACCTGCCGGCCGCCCTGGCCGCGGCCCACCGGGTGCAGCAGGACGACCTGGTGAGCAACCACCCGTACGCCTCGGCGAGCAAGCTGATTGCGCCGCTCGCCCTCACCGGGCAGTTCGCGGAGGCGGTACGCCGCGCGGACGAGATGTGGACCGGTTGGCGACGGGCGGGCCGCCCGCCGGCACCCTGGCTGGCGCCACCTGCCCTGGCGGCTGCGCTGGCACACGGGCTGCGCGGTGACGGTGAGCGTTTCGACAGGTGGCGCCGCCAGGCGCTGGAGATCACCGGTCGTGCCGATGCCGAGGAACTGCCCAGCCTCGTCCCGTTCCTCGCCTTCGTGGACGCCCGGGTCGCCGTGCACCACTGCCGGCTGGACGGTGCGGCGGCGCTGGTACGACGGGCCTTCGACGACCATCCGCAGAGCAGGTTCACGCCGTACGCTCGGGCCGCCGCCGCCGAACTCGCCGTCGTCGCCGGTCTACCGGACGCCGTCGAACGTCTCGCCACGGCGGCACCGGTGTGCCGGGAGAACGACTGGGCGATGGCCTGCCTGACCCGCGCGGCCGGGCGGCTGCACCATGACGAGGAACGGCTGGTCGCCTCGGTCGACGCGTGGGAACGCGACGGCGTCCGGTTCGAACGCGCCTGCACCCTGCTGTTGCTGCCCGCACGGGCGGCCGACGGGCGCGCGGAACTGGTCGCGCTGACCCGCTGGTGACCACCCGCCTCAGGGTTCGCGTTTCTCCATCACCGTCCACCCGGTCCAGCCACGCTCGGCGACCAGCTCCCGCAGCCGCCCGACGACGGGATGGACGGCGTCGGCGAACCCATCCATCAGGCCGATGAACGCCGCATCGGGCGTCATGGCGTCCTGCTGATCCAGTCCGCCGTGGGCCGCCGCCGCCTCGTTCAAGTCGCAGATCAGGTCGGCCGTCTCGCGCAGCAACTCGTCGTCCTCCGGGCTTTCGGCGATCCGAGCGATGAGCTGGTAGAGCCGGACGACCTTCGGGTTGTCCAGCGAGGCCACCTTGTCGGCCATGAACGCCGGGATGGCTTCCGGCCAGCGGGCCGCCATCAGGATCCACGCGTCGCGCTCGCCCTCGACGGCCGCAGCCGGCGCGCCGATGGCACGCAGCCGCTCCAGGTAGTCGATCACCTCCTTCGGAATGGCCAGGGAGTCGCCGCTGCCCAGCAGCGCGATCCGCCGCCGGTGCTCCTGAAGCGCGCGGATCTGCGTACGCAACTGCCTGTCGATCTCGGCGGTGGCGGCGGCGAAGGTCTCCGGGTCGGCGTCGAGCAGCTCCCGGACCCGGGCCAGCGGCACGCCGGCCTCGGCCAGGGTCCGGATCCGGATGAGGCGTACCACCGCGGCGGCGTCGTACGTCCGGTAGCCGGAGGCGTCGCGCTCCGGCTCCGGCAGCAGCCCGATCTGGTGGTAGTGCCGCACCGCGCGGATGGTCACCCCGGCGTAGGACGCCAGCCGTCCGATCGTCAGCATGGCTTCAGCCTGCACCAAGGCGACACGTCTTCAGCCGATCCTGCGTCGGTGCAGTGTGGTGGCGACACCGTAGGCCAGGACGAGGAGACCGACGCACCAGGCGAGGGCGATCCAGACGTCACCACCGACCTGCTGCTCGGCGAAGAGGCCACGAATCGTGTTGACGATGGAGGTCACCGGCTGGTGCTCGGCGAAGGCCCGCACCGGTCCGGGCATGCTCTGCGTGGGCACGAAGGCCGAGCTGATGAACGGCAGGAAGATGAGCGGGTAGGAGAATGCGCTCACCCCGTCCACCGACGTCGCGGTCAGGCCCGGGATGACCGCGAGCCAGGTCAGCGCGAGGGTGAACAGCATCATGATGCCGGCGACCGCGAGCCAGGCCAGCACGCCGGCTCCCGAGCGGAAGCCCATGACGAGGGCTACGGCCACCACCACCACGAGCGAGATCAGGTTGGCCACCAGCGAGGTCAGCACGTGCGCCCAGAGCGCGCAGGAGCGGGCGATCGGCATGGACTGGAACCGTTCGAAGATGCCGCCCTTGAGGTCCAGGAAGAGCCGGTACGCGGTGTACGAGATGCCCGAGGCGACAGTGATGAGCAGAATGCCGGGCAGCAGGTAGTTCACGTAGTTGTCCGACCCGGTCTGGATCGCGCCGCCGAACACGTAGACGAAGAGCAGCAGCATGGTGATCGGCGTGATCGCGGTGGTGATGATGGTGTCCGGGCTGCGGCTGATGTGGCGCAGCGAGCGCCCCAGCAGGACGACGGTGTCGCCGAAGAAGTGCGTGGTCATTCGCGGGGCCTCAGTTCGTGACGCGGTCGGGGCTGGCGGTGTTCTGGTCGGCACCCTCGGCACCCTCGGCACCCTCGGCACCCTCGGCACCCTCGGCACCCTCGGCACCCTCGGTGCCGACGATGGCGAGGAAGACGTCCTCGAGGGTGGGCTGCTTCTCGACGTACTCGACAGTGGCCGGCGGCAGCAGTTGCTTGAGTTCGGCGAGGGTGCCCTCGGCGATGATGCGCCCGCCGTGCAGGATCGCGATCCGGTCGGCGAGCTGTTCGGCCTCGTCGAGATACTGCGTGGTGAGCAGCACCGTGGTGCCCTGCCGGGCGAGTTCCCGCACGGCCTGCCACACCTCGATCCGCCCCTGCGGATCGAGCCCGGTGGTCGGTTCGTCGAGGAAGATCACCGGTGGGTTGCCGACCAGGCTCATCGCGATGTCGAGGCGGCGGCGCATGCCACCGGAGTACGTCGACACCCGCCGGCCGGCCGCCTCCGTCAGCGAGAAGCGGGCCAGCAACTCGTCCGCGACCCGGCCCGGCTCCCGCAGATGCCGCAGCCGGGCGACCAGGATCAGGTTCTCCCGCCCGGTGAGGATCTCGTCGACGGCGGAGAACTGTCCGGTCAGGCTGATCGACGCGCGCACCTTCGCCGGCTGTGTGATGACCGGGAAGCCGTGCACGCTCGCCGTCCCCGCGTCCGGCTTGAGCAGCGTGGAGAGGATCCGCACGACTGTGGTCTTGCCCGCCCCGTTGGAGCCGAGCAGGGCGAAGATGCTGCCCCGCGCGACGTCGAGGTCGACGCCGCGCAGCACATGCAGCTTCTGGTACGACTTCTCCAGGCCCCGTACCTGGATGGCAGGTTCGCGAACCTGCTCGCTTGTCATCGGGGAAGTCGTGGACATGGCGTCAGCATGCGGGGTTGACGCTGCGTCAAGGTCAAGCCTCAGCGCCGCGGTCAGCGGAACCGCTCGCGGCCACCGGTCACGGAGAGCGAAACTTCCTCATTCTATTGGTCTATATGAATTAAATGTCTGCGCTCTGGCCTACTGGATCACCGTCGATTACCAATGGGTTGCCCGTGTGTGAACGGCACCGTCCGGGTGGTGCGGCGCGGGTCGGAGAAGGGGGTGGCCAGGTGCGTACGCGCAGCAGGCTGCTGGCACTGGCGACGGCGCTCGTCGTGACGAGCGGCCTGGTGGTGGTGTCGGTCGCGAGAGATGGTGAGCCCGCCCAGGCGGCACCGGTCACCATCACCAACGGCATCCAGTTCACCGACGTCGGTGGCAGTCCGCTGCACGCGCACGGCGGCGGGGTGCTCAAGGTCGGCGGCTACTACTACTGGTTCGGCGAGAACCGCCATCCGAACAACACGTTTCGGGCGGTCTCCGTCTACCGCTCGGTCGACCTGCGTAATTGGGAGTTCCGCAACGACGTGCTCACCCAGGCGTCCGCGACCGAGTTGCAGGTCGCGAACATTGAGCGCCCCAAGGTCATCTACAACGCCAGCACCGGCCGCTTCGTGATGTGGATGCACAAGGAGAACGGCACGAACTACAACGAGGCTCGGGCCGCCGTGGCCTCGTCGACCACTGTGGACGGCAACTACACGTACCACGGGAGTTTCCGGCCGCTCGGGCACATGTCCCGTGACATCACCCTCTACGACGACAACGGCACCGGCTACCTGATCTCGGCCGCCGACGAGAACTACGACCTGCACATCTATCGGCTCAGCGCGGACTACCTGACCGTCTCCGGTCTGGTCGGCAACTTCTGGAACGACGCCCATCGTGAGGCGCCCGCCCTGTTCAAGCGGGGGAGCACCTACTTCATGCTGACCTCGGGCGCGACCGGGTGGAACCCCAACCAGGCCCGGTACGCGACCGCGTCGAGCATCTCCGGACCGTGGACCGGCTGGACCGACGTGGGTGACGCCACCACCTTCCGCTCCCAGCCGACCTTCGTGCTGCCGATCCAGGGCACCACCACGACCAGCTACCTCTACCTGGGCGACCGCTGGGCCGGCGCGTGGGGCGGGCCGGTCAACGACTCGCAGTACGTCTGGCTGCCGATCACCTTCCCGTCGAGCACCAGCATGAGCCTGAACTGGGCGCCGTCGATCACCGTCGACACCCAGACCGGCACGGTCACCGCGAACACGCCGGCGTACCACCGGATCGCCAACCGCAACAGCGGCCGGGTGATGGACGTGGTGAGCAACTCCACGGCCAACAACGCCGAGGTCAAGCAGTACGGCTGGAACGGTGGTGGCAACCAGCGCTGGGAGTTCCAGGACGCCGGCGGGGGCTACTTCCGCATCGTCAACCTCAACAGCGGCAAGTGTCTCGACGTGGCCTCCGGATCGACCGCCGACGGCGCCAACATCATCCAGTACACCTGCGGCAGCGGGCCCAACCAACAGTGGCAGTGGGCGGCGATCGGCGACCACCACCAGCTCCGCGCCCGACACAGCGGCAAGTGCCTCGACGTGGTCAACGCCGGCACCGGTGACGGCGCCGACATCCAGCAGTACGCCTGCCACGGCGGCACCCATCAGCAATGGTCCCGCACCGCCACATAGACATCTACCATCTGCTATATATGGGAACGCTTCCACGATGTCCGGTGGGGGACCCAGCCATGGAGGAGAACCCGTGCGTAACGTGCTCGCCGCGCTGACCGCCGCCCTGGTGCTCGGCGCCACGGCCGGCAGCGTCCCGTCCGACGCCGCGAACGCTTCCCAGCGTGGCTCCTGCACCCGCCACCTGCTCTTCTGTGAAGACTTCGAGCGGCTGCCGCTCGGCGGTCCCGCCACCCTGAACTGGGGCGTCGACACCCGCAACGGCACGCTCACCGTGGAGCGTGCCCGTCGGGGCAACCAGGTGCTGCACGTCCACACCGTCGACAACGGACGCGCGTTCCTGCGGGTCGACGACTTCGCCGCGCCCGGCAACCGGTTCTACGGCCGGATGCGGCTGCGTGTCGACGCCTTCCCGACCGCCCCCGACTGGGCGCACTTCACCCTGGTGGAGGCGACCGGCACCGGCAGTTCGGAGGTCGTCCGCCCGATCGGCGGCCAGTACGCACCCACCGTTCCGGGAATCTTCTGGGGCGTGGGCGCCGACGGCGGGCCGACCGGCGACTGGACCAACTGGCGGGAGTCCGCCCCGGTCGTCGAGGACACCTGGCAGTGCTTCGAGTGGAAACTCGACCGGACGGACAACCGCGTCGCGGTGTGGATCGACGGGGTGGCGAACCCGGAGCTGACCGCCACCACGAACGAGCACGGCGGCAACGACGTGCCGTTCATCCTGCCGACGGTGAACACCGTGAAGATCGGCTGGCAGCTCTACCAGGGTGGCACCACGCCTGGCGAGTTCGACCTCTGGATCGACGACATCGCGCTCTCCACCACGCGTCTCGGCTGCTGACCCGATGGCCGGTCGCCGCGGGCCTGTTGCGGCGACCTCACGGTCGGTAGGGTCGTCGCGTGGACCTGGACGACACCGCCGCCCGACTCGGGGTGCCGGTCGAGGAGATCGAGCGCGTTCACCGGCTCGCCGGTGACCTGCCGTCAGCTCCGTTGCCCGACAAGGCCGACGCGCCCGCGATCCTCGACCGGCTCGCGGTGCGGCCGGACGACGTCGCCGAGATCATGGCGGGCTGGCCCGACCCGGATTCTCCTCTATGGACGGTCGAGTTGCGTTGGCTGCTCGACCGTTCGATCGCCCTGGTCCGCGCCGACCTCGGCGGTTACGGCTGGCTGGTGCCCGGTCCGGCGCTGCCGCGCGAACGGGGCCCCGCCTGGCGGCACCTCTACGGGTACGCGTACCTCGCGCTTGTCGATGTCGTCCGGGGTTACCACCGCGACCACGGCGTCCCCGATGTCGTGTCCTGGGCGACCCTCGCCGACCTGGGCCGCAACCTGGCGATCGACAGGCGGATGAACCGCGAGGGGTGGCCGGTCATGCAGAACTGGCTGACGCTGCACGTCCGCGGTGGTCTCTACGAGCTGGGCCGGCTCCAGCACCAGCGCGGCGACAACGCCATCGACCTGCACATACCCGACTCGGGGCGGTTGACCCCGGAGGCGGTCGACGCGTCGCTCGACGAGGCCCGCGCGTTCTTCCCGCGCCACTTTCCCGACGAGCACTATTCGGCGTTCGCCTGCGGCTCGTGGCTGCTCGACCCGCAGCTGCGGGAATACCTCCCCGAGGACGCCAACATCGTGCGGTTCCAGCGGCGGTTCGAGCTGGAGCCCTACGAGGAGTCGGAAGGGCCGGACGACGTCGAGGTGCGGCGGTTCGTGTTCCGCGACCTGACCACGCCACTGGACCAGCTACCGGCTCGTACGCTGCTTCAGCGCGCGGTCGTCGCGCACCTGTCCGCCGGCCGCCACTGGCACTGGCGGCGCGGCCACTTCCCGCTCTAGCCACGTCTCCGGATGCGCGGTTCGTGTCGCTCACCCGACGCGAAGTCCGGGTGACAATGCGCTGCGACACGCCCGGCACAGCATCTGGTGTTGCCAACTCTCTGCGGTGCCCATATATGGTGTCTTCCGTAGCTGGTTCGACCGCCAACCCATGGTGGTCGAGGCAAGAGGGAACCCGGTGCGAGACCGGGACTGCCCCGCAGCGGTGAGTGGGAACGACCACCGTCAACGAAGCACTGGGCCGCGAGGTCTGGGAAGCGACGGTCAGTAGACGCGAGCACCACGCCCACGAGTCCGAAGACCTGCCAGCGCGCCGTACGCGACGCGTACGGCGGTCGAAGGCCGCGTGGGACGGCCGACGCCCTTGGCTGGTCAGCCGCGGCACGCGTGCCGCCGGATGGCCGGCGGCGTCCTCCCGCGCGCCCGGCGACCTCGCAGCACAGGCGTGAGGAGGGGGAACATGACGGTGACCCAGGAGCAGGCGGGTCCGGAGCAACGCCGACAGGTGATGCAGGTCCGCAAGCGCAACGGCGATGCCGAGCCGGTGGACGTCAACAAGATCGTCAAGGCGGTGGAGCGCTGGGTCGCCGACCTGGACGAGGTCGATCCGCTGCGGGTGGCGACGAAGACCATCAGCGGCCTGTACGACGGTGCCACCACCGCCGAGCTGGACAAACTCTCCATCCAGACCGCGGCCGAGCTGATCGGCGAGGAGCCGCAGTACTCGAAGCTCGCGGCGCGGCTACTGGCGGCGTACGTGGACAAGGAGGTCCGCGGGCAGCAGGTGGCGAGCTTCAGCCAATCCATCCGGTACGCACACACGCTGGGACTGATCGGCGACGACACCGCCGCGTTCGTGGCCCGCAACGCCCGCAAGCTGGACGACGCGGTCGACCCCGACGGGGACCTGCGATTCGAGTACTTCGGGCTGCGTACCGTCGCCGACCGGTACCTGCTGCGGCACCCGCAGACCCGGCAGGTGGTGGAGACACCGCAGTACTGGTTGCTGCGGGTCGCCTGCGGGCTGTCCCAGACGCCGGGCGAGGCGATCGGCTTCTACCGGCTGATGTCCAGCCTGGCGTACCTGCCCAGCTCACCGACTTTGTTCAACTCCGGCACCCGGCACACCCAGATGTCGTCGTGCTTCCTGGTCGACTCGCCACGCGACGAACTCGACTCGATCTACGAGCGTTACCACCAGGTCGCGAAGCTGTCGAAGTTCTCCGGCGGGATCGGCATCTCCTGGTCGCGGGTGCGTGGGCGCGGCGCCCTGATCCGGGGCACCAACGGCAGGTCCAACGGCATCGTGCCGTTCCTCAAGACCCTCGACGCCGGGGTGGCGGCGGTCAACCAGGGCGGCCGGCGCAAGGGCGCGGCCTGCGTCTACCTGGAACCGTGGCACCCGGACATCGAGGAGTTCCTGGAGCTGCGGGACAACACCGGCGAGGAATCCCGGCGTACGCACAACCTGAACCTCGCCAACTGGATCCCGGACGAGTTCATGCGGCGGGTCGAGGCCGACGGCGACTGGTCGCTGATCGACCCCTCCGACGCGCCGGAGCTGCCCGACCTCTTCGGTGACGCGTTCGACGAGGCGTACCGGGCCGCGGAGAAGAAGGCCGTCCGGACAGTCAAGGCCCGCGACCTCTACGGGCGGATGATGCGTACGCTCGCGCAGACCGGCAACGGCTGGATGACCTTCAAGGACGCCTCGAACCGGCTGTCCAACCAGACCGGTGCGCCGGGCAACACCATCCACCTGTCGAACCTCTGCACCGAGATCCTGGAGGTCAACAACGACGCCGAGACCGCGGTGTGCAACCTGGGGTCGATCAACCTGGGCGCGCACGTCACCGCCGACGGCGTCGACTGGGACAAGCTGCGCGCCACGGTCCGCACGGCTGTGGTCTTCCTCGACCGGGTGATCGACATCAACTACTACCCGGCCGCGCAGACGGCGGCGTCGAATCCGCGCTGGCGTCCGGTCGGGTTGGGGCTGATGGGGCTTCAGGACGCGTTCTTCACCCTGCGCCTGCCGTTCGACTCGGCACCGGCCCGGGAGCTGTCGACCCGGGTGCAGGAGGAGATCTTCCTGACCGCGTTGGAGACCTCGGCCGGGCTCGCCGCACGCTTCGGCCCGCATCCCGCGTACGCCGAAACCCGTGCCGCGCAGGGTGAGCTGCACCCGGACCTGTGGGGCGCGGAGGTCACGCAGACCTCGCGGTGGGCTGCGCTGCGCGACACCGTCGCCGCCCACGGCCTGCGCAACTCGCTGCTCGTCGCGATCGCGCCGACCGCCACGATCGCCTCCATCGCCGGCTGCTACGAGTGCATCGAACCGCAGGTGTCGAACCTGTTCAAGCGGGAGACGATGTCCGGCGAGTTCCTTCAGATCAACACCTACCTGGTTCGCGAGCTGAAGGCGCGGGGGCTGTGGACCGCGCCGGTCCGCGAGCAGATCAAACGGGCCGAGGGCTCGGTCCAGGGCGTCGCCGAGCTGCCCGCGGACGTACGGGAGCTGTTCCGCACCGCGTGGGAACTGCCGCAGCGGTCGCTCATCGACCTGGCGGCGGCCCGCGCTCCCTTCATCGACCAGTCGCAGTCGCTGAACCTGTTCCTGAGCGCGCCGACCATCGGCAAGCTCTCCTCGATGTACCTGTACGCCTGGAAGTCCGGGCTGAAGACCACGTACTACCTGCGGTCGCGTCCCGCGACCCGGATCCAGCAGGCCACCGTCGCGGTCACCCCGGCCGTCGCCTCGGCTGTGACGCCCCTCGTGCCGGTCGACGAGGCGTTGGCCTGCTCCCTGGAGAACCCCGAAAGCTGCGAGGCATGCCAGTGACAACTGTTTCCGAACCCCGTACCGGCCACCTGCTGCTCGACCCCGGCATGGATCTGACCCTGCGGCCCATGCGCTACCCGCAGTTCTTCGACCGGTTCAAGGACGCGATCAAGAACACCTGGACCGTCGAGGAGGTGGATCTGCACTCCGACCTCGCCGACCTGGCCAAACTGTCGCCGGCCGAGCAGCACCTGGTGTCCCGGCTGGTCGCGTTCTTCGCCACCGGCGACACCATCGTCGCCAACAACCTGGTGCTCAACCTCTATCAGCACGTCAACTCCCCGGAGGGGCGGCTCTATCTCTCCCGGCAGCTGTTCGAGGAGGCGGTGCACGTCCAGTTCTACCTGAACCTGCTGGACACCTACGTCCCGGACGAGCGGGAACGGTTCGAGGCGTTCGCGGCGGTGGAGAACATCCCGTCGATCGCCCGCAAGGCCGAGTTCTGCTTCAAGTGGATCGACTCGATCTTCGAGCTGCGCGAGCTGCGGACGCGGGAGGACCGCCGGGCGTTCCTGCTCAACCTGATCTGCTTCGCCGCCTGCATCGAGGGCCTGTTCTTCTACGGCGCCTTCGCGTACGTCTACTTCCTGCGTTCTCGGGGTGTGCTGCACGGCTTGGCCTCCGGCACCAACTGGGTGTTCCGCGACGAGTCGATGCACATGGCCTTCGCCTTCGACGTGGTGGACACCGTCCGCGCCGAGGAACCGGACCTCTTCGACGCCGAGATGGAGCAGCAGGTACGCGACATGCTCACCGAGGCGGTGGAGTGCGAGGTCCAGTTCGCCGCCGACCTGCTGGAACAGGGTGTCTCCGGAATGTCCCTGGCCGACATGCGGGAATACCTCCAGCACGTGGCGGACCGCCGGCTGGCCGTGCTCGGCATCGCCCCGATGTACGGCAGCCGCAACCCCTTCGCCTTCATGGAGTTGCAGGACGTACAGGAGTTGTCGAACTTCTTCGAACGGCGGGTGTCGGCCTATCAGGTCGGCGTCACCGGCTCAGTCAGCTTCGACGACGACTTCTGACCGACCCTTGCCCTTGGCGGTGGCCAGCAGCCGGCCGGTCACCGCCTGGGGTCTGCTGTTCTGCCTTCTGCCTTCTGCTGTCCTGGCCTCTGCTGTCCTGGGTGACGCTGTCGCCCAGGGCGGCACTGTCCAACCCGACCAGTCGCCTCCTGGTTCTCGGCCGGCGGCCACATCGTTAGGGTGGGGGACGGCATGGCCCGTGACTGGAAGGTGCGTCGGACGGCAGCCGGTTTTACCTACCGGGCGATGACCACCGATTCTGGGTGAGGTGACCGGGCCGGGGCTCGGGTGGCGTGGCCGCTCGTGTCACGGTGGCCAGATGGGCAGGCGCGACATGGGCTGACCTCGACCGGATCTTCGCGGAGGCGCCCGCGCGCTCCGAGGCAGGCAATGTGTCGTGATCCACCGGTCAGCCGGACCTGCGCGGGCAGGTGATCGAACAACAGCGTCTCTGCCGTCGTGTAGCGAGTGGATGAATGGGCGGTGGGGGTGGTCGTGGTGCGGACGGTCGAGTGATCGGCGAGGGCGGTCATGGTGTGGGTGGTCGAGTGTTCGGTCAGGGTGGAGGCGGTCGTGGCGTGGGTGGATGTGTGATCGGCGTGGATGGGGGCGGCGCGCTGTCTCCGATGGATGCGCGGGCGAGTTCGATGCCGGCTCCGCTTCGCCCGCCGGCTTTCGCTTCTCGGACCGGGCGGGGCGCTGGAGAGATGCCGACCCACCGGTCGGGTCGTTGCGGTCCGGCGGGTCCGGCGGGTCGAATTGTGGGACCGCCGGATGATCAACCGGAACAACCGGCTGATCGACCTCGGTACACCTGAGATCGGGCTGCCGGACCGCTTCGGACGATGATGCCCGTCGGTCGCGGCTGCCGTGACGAGATGAGGTCGGGCAAGCGGATCCCGGCCGGGTTGGGTCGACGCGAGAGCCGGCCGGGCGGGTGCCCGCTGCCGGGCCGAGGGCGCTCGACCTGGTCGGGGCTCGGCGCAGACGTTCGGCGTGCCGACGGGTCAGGCCCCAGGCGCGGTGTCGTTCGTGGACACGGCGGAAATTTTCGCGGCGAGGAGAGTAATTCCGGGACGCCGTACGGTCGCGCATTGTGGCCAGCTCGGCTGTGGTGAAAAACTGTAGCTGGCGCATAACACCATTATCTCGAAGTCGAGCGTTGCCCGCTGACCCGAACAAGAATTTGATAAGTAGAAATTGATGCGGTCGGGTGCCGTCATCAAATTCGGCGGGCAGAAGGCCGACTCGGCCCTGGGCGTCAAAGGGGAGCGCGCATCGCTGCCCTACAGTGCTGCCATGGGGATCCTGGGTTAGGCGCTGTAGCAGTGATTCGGCGTCCGCGGGTGCTACTGGCACTGGCAGTCATCGCTGCGGTCGTCACTGGTCTTGGTGGCTATCGGGCCGGTTTGTTACGTGATCGGCATTCGGCAACCGGAGTGGTGTTGACGGGGATGATCACCTGGTCAAACGAGGAGAGTCGACGTGTCGTGTTCGAGACGGACGGCGTTGTCCGTGATCCCGATGACGGGGACGCGGTCTACTCGATTGTCGCCCACGATTGGGAAGATGCGGCGGGAACGATTCACGCAGACGGCAGCTACCCCACCTGTCTGGCGGAAGCGGCTTCTCCGGCTGGCCACCGCGCCGAGTTGACGGTCATTGACTGGGACGCCGGCGGCGCGCAACGGGTGCACGTGGCGGTCCGGGTGCGCTGTCTGGACTGAGCGGCGGGCTCTACGCCGATGTGCCCCGCCACTCTTCGGCGAGCAGGGCGTACGTGTAACCGTCCACCCAGCCCCGCTCGGCGTGCCAGGAATCGCGGACGCCGTGTTGTTCACGGCGCATGCCGATCTTTTCGAGAATTCGTACCGAGGAAAGATTGTCCGCGAAGCAGCCGGCGGTGATTCTTCGCGCGCCCAGTTGCTCGAATGCGTGTGTCACCACCGCGGCGACCGCCTCGGTGGCGTATCCACGGCCACCGTGGGCCGGGTCGAAGATGTAGCCGACCTCGGCCTCAGTCCGTGATGGCAGGCCCGGCTGGCCCATCCCGTCACGCAGATCGAGCGAGACCGTTCCGATCACCACGCCGTCGAGGGTCACCGCCATGCTGTGGTCGTCCGGGTCCGCGATCGCGCGCCGCCAGGCCGCCCGGAAGGCGGCGGGTTCCACCTCCGTACGCAGCAGCCAGTAGGTGACCTGCGGCAGGTTGCGGTATTCGAGTATCCGGTCGACGTCCTCGTCCCGTACCGGGCGAAGTTCCAGGCGGTCGGTGTGGAGTGTGCTGCCCTGCATGCGGCCGGACTCTAGTGGACCCGCGACGGCGTCACCTCGCAATATCGCCGCGCGGACCACCGTCATCCTCCGATAGCCTCGGCGGATGAGCGACCGGCCACCAGGCGGCGGGATCGAGGTGGCGCCCGACGACATCGCTGCCATCGAGGCACGCTGGGTGGACTGCTGGCAGCCGCACGAGGTCGCCCGGCGGCTGGCCGGGATCTCCGTGCCGTGGTACGTCGCGGCGGGCTGGGCGCTGGATCTGTTCCGTGGCGGGCAGACTCGCGCCCACCACGACATCGAGATCGGCGTGCCGGCCGGGCAGTTCGGTCAGATCCGCGAACGCTTCGCCGAGTTCACCTTCGA
The DNA here is from genome assembly GCF_003236305.1 of Micromonospora endophytica. Lineage (GTDB taxonomy): Bacteria > Actinomycetota > Actinomycetes > Mycobacteriales > Micromonosporaceae > Micromonospora > Micromonospora endophytica. The sequence goes on from NZ_POTX01000055.1 coordinate 14,910, forward strand.
CGCGGTCGGCGACGCGCGGATCTGGGAGTCGGCCACCCCACAGGTGCTGAGTGCCACCTGGCAGACGTGGCTGCGCGAGCCCGCGACAGGACGCTACCTGCTCGATGTCTTTCGGGAACCACACGACGGCGATGTGTGGATCTGCCGACGCGACGAAACGATCAGACTGCCGTACACCGACATCATCCGGCACACCCCGGACCGGATTCCGTACCTGACCCCCGAACTCGTTCTGCTCTTCAAGGCCAAGCACGTACGCGGGCAGGACCAGGCGGACTTCGACGGCGTTCTGCCGCTGCTCACCCATCTTCAACGCCTGACCCTGGCCAGGCTGCTGACGCGGGTGCATCCGGGGCACGCCTGGCTGGCGGCCCTGGACGACGAACACGCGCGGTGATCCCGCCGACGGTCGCCGATCGACCAGGCCCGGCCGAAGCACGCGGGGGGACGATACGATGACACGTGGTGCTGGTTCGACCATCGGTGCACGGTGGTCGAGGCAAGAGGGAACCCGGTGTGAGACCGGGACTGCCCCGCAGCGGTGAGTGGGAACGACAGCCGTCAACGAAGCACTGGACCGCACGGTCTGGGAAGCGACGGCCAGTAGGCACGCGCACGACGCCCACGAGTCCGAAGACCTGCCAGCGCTGCGCACACCGCCGGTGTGCGCCGCCGGCGGCCTCTCGGGAGGGCCAGGGCGGAAGCCGGGCCTGCCGCGTACCCGCCTTCCCCTCCCGAGCCCGCCGGGCACCTCGAGGGAAGGACACAGTGGGTGAGCATCCCCTTCGGCCAGAGCACCGTGCTCGGCTATCCGCGCATCGGCGCGAACCGTGAGTTGAAGAAGGCAGTCGAGGCGTACTGGGCCGGCACCGTCGACGCCGACGCGTTGGCGCGCACCGCCGCCGGGCTGCGCGCCGACGTCTGGCGTACGCTGCGCGACGCCCGTCTCGACGCCATCCCGTCGAACGTCTTCTCCTACTACGATCACGTGCTCGACACCGCCGTCGCGGTCGGCGCCATCCCGGCCCGATTCGCCCGGTTGGGCCTCTCCGAGCTGGACACCTACTTCGCCATGGCGCGTGGTGTCGACGCGGAGCCGGCGCTGGAGCTGACGAAGTGGTTCGACACCAACTACCACTACCTGGTGCCGGAGATCGGTGCCGACACCGCCTTCGCCGCCAACCCGGCCAAGGCCCTGGGCGAGTACGCCGAAGCCGCTGAGCTGGGCATCACCACCCGTCCGGTGCTTGTCGGACCAGCCACGTTCCTGCTGCTGGCCAAGGGCGAGGACCCTTTCGTACGCCTCGACGACCTGGTCGAGACGTACGCCCGGATTCTCAGCGCGCTCGCCGCCGCGGGCGTGGCCTGGGTGCAGCTTGACGAGCCCGCTTATGTCGCCGACCGCACCCCGGCCGAGATCGAGGGGCTGCGCCGGGCCTACACCCGCCTCGGTCGGCTCACCCACCGGCCGCGCATCTTCGTCGCCAGCTACTTTGGTGAGCTGGGTGACGCGTTGCCGGCGCTGCTGGACACCCCGGTCGAGGCCATCGGCCTGGACCTGGTCGCTGGCCCGGGCAACCTGCACCGGCTCGCCACCGCCGGGCCGCTGGGCGGCCGGACCATCGTCGCCGGCCTGGTCGACGGCCGCAACGTCTGGCGTACCGACCTGCGGGCCGCGGTGACGGCCGGGGCGACGGTCGCCGGACTGGCCGACCACGTCGCGGTCGCCACCTCCTGCTCGCTGCTGCACGTCCCGGCCGACGTCTCCGTCGAGACCCGGCTCGATCCAGACCTGTCCGCGCGGCTCGCGTTCGCCAGGCAGAAGGTCGACGAGGTGGTCCTGCTCGGCCGGGCGCTGCGGGACGGCACGACCCCGCTGCCCACGCCGCTGCCGCCGGTCCCGCTGGCCTGGCGCCACGACGACGTACGCGGTCGCCTCGCCGCCCTGCGTCCCACCGACCGGCAGCGCGGCGACTACCCCGGCCGGGCGGCCCGCCAGCAGGAGCGGCTGCGGCTACCGGGTCTGCCGACCACCACCATCGGCTCGTTTCCCCAGACCGCAGAGCTGCGCCAGGCCCGCGCCGCGCACCGGGCCGGAACCATCGACGACAACACGTACGCCGAGCGGATGCGCGCCGAGGTCGCCCACGTCATCCGGCTCCAGGAACAGTGGGGTCTGGACGTGCTGGTGCACGGCGAACCGGAACGCAACGACATGGTGCAGTACTTCGGCGAGCAGCTCGACGGGTTCGCCGCCACCGAACACGGCTGGGTGCAGTCGTACGGCTCCCGTTGCGTACGCCCGCCGATCATCTACGGTGACGTGGCGCGGCGGAAGCCGATGACTGTGGAGTGGTCCACCTATGCCCAGTCGCTGACCAGCAAACCGGTGAAGGGCATGCTCACCGGTCCGGTCACGATCCTGGCCTGGTCGTTCGTCCGCAACGACCAGCCGCTCGCGGAGACCGCCGACCAGGTCGCGCTCGCCCTGCGCGACGAGTGCCACGACCTGGAGTCCGCCGGGATCCGGGTGATCCAGGTCGACGAGCCGGCACTGCGGGAGACGCTGCCGCTGCGCCGGGCCGATCAGAAGGCGTACCTGGACTGGGCCGTCGGCGCGTTTCGCCTGGCCACCAGTGGTGTCGCCGACGACACCCAGATCCATACCCATCTGTGCTATTCCGAATTCGGTGAGGTGATCGCCGCCATCGATGCCCTGGACGCCGACGTGACGAGCATCGAGGCGTCCCGGTCCAAAATGGAGGTGCTCGATGACCTGGCCGCGATCGGCTACCGCCGGGGTGTCGGCCCCGGCGTGTGGGACATCCACTCACCCCGGGTGCCGTCGCACGACGAGGTGGTCGAGGCGCTGCGTCGGGCCGTGGCGGCCGTGCCGGCCCGACGGCTGTGGGTCAACCCGGACTGCGGCCTGAAGACCCGAGGCTATCCGGAGGTCGAGGCGTCGTTGCGGCACCTGGTCGCCGCCGCCGCCGAGGTCCGCGCCGGGGCGTAAGGCCCCGCTCAGCACGGGAGCGCGCCCGGGGGAGGACGAGCGCGCTCCCGTGCGGGTGCGGGGAGCGAGGATCAGGGCCTGGTCGCCCGGATGAAGGCGGTTCAGGCGGTGGGGGAGAAGGCGAGGGCCGGACCGGCCGGATCCTTGTTGTAGCGTACGGCGACGAAGCCAGGCAGATTGTCAGCGACCTCGACGCACGCGCCGTTGTTGTCGCCACTGCGGGTGCTCTTGCGCCACTGGGCTCTGGTCAGGTAGACATCTCCGATGGTCTTGCTGATCGGTTGTCTGGATTCTCTCTCATCGAGAGCGAATCCATCGAGGCTGGACCAGACTCTTTCATAGGCTGCAATCTCAGCGGGTCGGTCAAGGTGGAGAGCGCCGGTCAGCGACTCGCAGTACACGACGGAGGGGCCCGCTACCGCGCGGTTGTGCAGTGGGAAGTCGAGCATCATGAAGGTGCCCGCGAGTGTTCCGTAGTGCGCGCTGGCCGCCAGCGGAAGCATCCGTACCGAGACGTCGGGTAGCTCGGCGATCTCCTTCCATTAAGCAGAATGCCGGACGTCGTTACGGCGACGCAGTGTCCGAGTTCTTCGGGCTCGGCACCGAATCCGGACCAGAGTCGGAGAGATCGACAACAGGCCGGAGCGAGTGGGTCTGCCGTATCTCGCTCCCTTCGACCCGTGAGCCCGACGCCGAGATGCGGCATGACGGAGGCGCCTCGCCTGTGAGCGCAACGGCTTGCGGCACCTCGTGGTATCCCGTCCAGTAGAGGACGCGAGTTGCGGTGTCTCGGGTGTCCCGGCGGCTGGGGGCGCGCGCGGTGTCGGCTGCGATGGGATCGCGGGAGCACCTGATCGGTTCCTCCGCCACACCGGCCGCCACCTCGCGCCAAGCGAGCTGCCAGTCCGTCAGCATCTCTCATGGCGGCGCTCGCCGCGTACCTTGCGGCACCGGACCGGGCGGTCGCGACTTCCGGGCCAGGTGCCCAATTGACGCGCAGTTCCCATTCGCGCGGGTGCGCGTACCAGTGGGTGTTGGCCCGGCGGCGAGGATTCCGCGCCGCCGGATGCCGCGAACACCGTTTCGACGGGACGGCGGTATCCCGCTTACTTTGATCGCTGCATGCTCGGTGAGCGTGTTAAGAGGGGGCCCCTGCTATACATCAGGCGTTAATAGGGGGCCCCTCCTTGCACGGTGGCCGGTGCGGCGGGAGCCTACGCGGGCGGAGATCGCGGCGGCGAGTCGGCGGGGCACCGCGCGGTTGAGGCCGACGATCGCCTTGTACCTGGCGGTGGGAATGCTCACCAGGCGGCCTCGGGAGAAATCACGCAGCGCGGCGTCGACCACGGTTTCCGGTTTCAGCCAGAGGTAGGGCGGTACGTTGTCGACATCGAGGTGGGCGCGGTCGTGGAATTCGGTCCGGACCCAGCCGGGGCAGACCGTGGTGATCCGTACGCCGCTGCCCACGATCTCCGCCGCGACGCTCTCGCTGAAGCTGACCACCCACGCCTTCGAGGCCCCGTAGGTGCCGCGGGCGACGAACGCCGCGATGGAGGCGACGTTGATGACGCCGCCAGCACCGTGCTGCAACATGTGCGGCAACGCGGCGTACGTCAGCCGCAGCACCGCCTCGCAGTGCACCCGCATGGTCTTCAGCTCGACGTCGAGTGGCGCGTCGAGGAACCAGCCCTGATGACCGAAACCGGCGTTGTTGACGAGCAGGTCGACGCCCTGGGCGGCACGTTGCTCCGCCACCGCGAGCCCGTCCTCGGTGGACAGGTCGGCGACCACCGTCTCGACGGTGACGCCGTGCTCCGCCCGCAGCTCGGCGGCGGTCGCGTCGAGCCGGTCACCGTCGCGGGCCAGCAGCACCAGGTGGGTGCCGTCGCGGGCCAGGCGGCGGGCGAAGGCGGCGCCGATGCCCGCGGTAGCTCCCGTCACCAACGCCACCGACATGTCCGACACGTTACACCTCGTCCGGGTGGTGGCCGCTGTCGCGCCGGTTGGCAACCCCCGGCGCCAGCTGGCGTACCAGCTCCGCGCTGGGCCGGGGACGACGCTCCCGGTCGAACAGGCCGAAGGGCACCTTGTCGCCGGCGAGCCACTCGTAGTTGTCGATCCCGGTCCAGAGGAACACCCCGTCGACGTTGACGCCCGCGCCTCGGGCGTCGTCGACGTGCCGCAGGGCGCGGCCGAGGTAGTCGGCCCGTGCCGCGTCGTCATCGCCGCCGTAGCCGAGTTCTGCCACCACGAACGACCGTCCGGGCAGTTCCCGTTCCAACCGCGACAGCACCTCGGCGAGACCGCCGGCCCAGGGGACGTAGCCCAGCGGCCCGGGTGCGGCGTCGAACGGGTACGGCCGGGGCTGGCCGCTGCCGTCGACAGCGGTCGCCGCGTAGTAGGAGAAGCCGTAGTGGTCGAACGCGTCGGCGTACTCGTCGCTGCGGGCGAGGCTCAACCAGGAGCCCCACACCACCGCGTCCCACTGGGCGACGGCTGCCGCTGCCTCCGGGCTGTCGTCGGCGGGCACCAGGTGGGTGAGGGATTCGTTGGCGCAGACCGGACGGCCCGAGGCGCGCAGGTACGACGCCGCCTCGAAGTCGGCGCGGTGCACGGCCACGAGTGCCTGGAGGAACTCCGGCAGCGAGCTGACTCCGGGCGGGAAGGTGCCGGAGAGGTACGCCTTCTGCGCGAAGCTCGTCGGATTGTTCACCGGCATCCAGCCGTCGACCAGGTCGCCGAACTCGTCGGCCACCCGGTGCACCCAGCGTCGCCAGTGCTCTTCGGCTTCGGGGCCGAGTAGCCCGCCCTGGTCGGCCAGCCACTGCGGCAACGCGGTGTGCAGCAGGGTGACCCACATCCGCAGGCCCGCGTCGCGGCCGGCGGCGAGCACCTCCCGGTAGTGTGCGACCGCGGTCGGGTCGACCCGGTCCGGCTCGGGCAGCACCCGAGCCCAGTTGACTGACAACCGGTGGTCGGTGAAGCCCCAACGGGCCAGCAGTGCGAGGTCGTCGCGGTACCGTTCGGCGAAGCCGTTGCCGTCCCCCGACTCCGGGGCGTGGCCGGCCCGCTCCCAGGCGTACCAGTTGTCCCCGGCCCAGGCGCCCTCGGCCTGCACCGCCGAGCTGGCGGTGCCCCACCACCGGATCGGCCGTGACACCGGGTGCTGCGGCGGCACGTTGTCGGGCATGGCAGTTTCCTCCGTTGGCTCGGGTGCGGTGCGGTTGTTAAGAGGGGGCCCTTCCTCTACACCAGGCGTTAACAGGGGGCCCCTGCTTCGGTCTTCATGCGGGAGAAGGCGGCGGCGACCTGTTCGAGGTATCGGCTCTCGCTGGTCAGGCTGGCGTCACCGACGTCGTGCTGCGCCGTCACGATAGGTGCCACACCGGGACCGTCGGAGCGCCACCGCTTCAGGCCGGTGGCCAGCGCGACGGCGTCGACGTGCGCCTGGGCGTGCGCGCCACGTAACCCGATGCGCCGGGCGTGCTCCTGGGCGGCGTCGACGGCCGCCGGATCGCTGTACGGCTGGAGCAGCAGTTGGGCGTCGCGGATCTCGATCACCCGCCGGTAGAGGCGGATGTCCATGGTCCAGGGTGCCGGGTCGGTGGCGGCCTCGGGCTGCGTCAGCCTGACCTCGGGCACCGCCGCGGACAGCTCCCGCCACAGCGGCGTGAGCCGCCGGTAGGAGAGGTACTGGCGTAGCAGCCGCCACGGCAACAGTGCCCGTGGTCCCCACACCGGTAGCGTGGTGCCACCGGCGATCAGTACGCCACCGAGCGCGGCCAGGGTGGTGGAGATCATCGACTCGTCGCCGGGCAGCCGGCTGTCCGACCAGGCCGCCGCGATCAGGGCCATCTTGTAGGCGGTGTGCAGGGCGTAGACGATTCCGCCCGTGGCGACCATCCGCAGGCCGGTGCGGAGCATCGGCGCGACGTGCCGGGAGTATCTGATGGAGAGGTGGATCAGGTCGATCACCGCCATCGCCAGGCAACTCAGGTAGAGCAGTTGGTAGATCGCGATCGGGGTGCTGGTGGCGTAGCGTTCGACGAAGTTCGTGACGTTCTCGGTGTCGGCGGAGACCAGCAGCACCGTCATCGCGAGCGCCACCAGGGTGATCACGGCAAGTCGCCGCCTGACCCGCTGCCGCGCCACCGGCGGCGGATGCACCAGGTGCAGCATCATGACCTGCATGGCGCCGGCCGCGGCGAGGGTGAGCAGGTTGCCCAGCAGGCGTCCGCTGTTGGGCACCCGCAGGAACTCGCTGATGAGCACGGTGTGCGGGGGAGCGAGGACGAGGAAGGCGGTGCCGAAGGCCAGCAGCCCGAGGCACATGGCCCGGGGACCGGGCGCGTCCGGTTGCCGGCGTACCGCGCGGATCTTCAGTAGGGCGGACACCAGGGAGATCAGTCCGGCGGTGACCATGATGGCCCGTTGCACGTCTCAGGTCACCCCTCGAAGGTGGAGAGCAGCCGGTCCAGCTCCGCGCCCAGCTTGCGGTCGGCCGGTGCGGTGGGGCGGGGACGCTTGTCCGCCACCTTCCTCATGATCAGCGTCGCGATCAGCTCGGCCTCCTGCTCGTCCCGGTCGGAGTACGCACCGCGTGCCAGGAATCGGCTCACCAGGGCCGGATCGAGGTCCGGGGCGACGAGCGCGGCGAGGTCGTTGCCACCGTTCCCGCCACCCCTGTGATCGCAGAGCATGTGTCCCAGTTCGTGCAGCACCGTGTGCTCCTGAAGCAGCGGGGTGGTCCGGGCGTAACCGATCACGTCGGCGTCGGGCAGGGCCATCCACAGGCCGCACATCGCCCCGGCCACGTGGTCGTAGGGCAGCAGGTGGATCGGCCGGCCCCGCCACTGCGAGATCCGGTTGATGAGCGTGGCGAGCACGAACGGGTCGGGTATGCCGACCTCGCGTTCGAGGCGCCGCACCTGCTCACCGCAGTACCTGCGCAGATCCCGGTCGTGCACGCTCCCCGTCTCCTCCCGCTCGACCGTGCGCTCGGATGCACCACGGGCCGCGGGCCGGCGACACGTCCTCGGACCCGTGGTCCTCAGCGCGTCACGGATGGCGCGTCATCGTAGTGCGGCGAGATCGTAACGACCCTACGAAGTGGTGTCGAGGCGAAACGTGAGGAGCGACCCCGTGGTCGGGATCGCGGGGCGCTTGCCGGTGTGGACGAGGCGGATCAGGAGGACTGTTCCCGGCTCCGCTCGACCTCCTGGAGCCGGGCGACCATCTGCTCGACCACCAGGGCGCTCGCCGGGGACAGGCCGGTGTCGGCGAGGACGGTCCGGAGCGCGACCTGCTGCACCTTCATCTCCCGCAGCTGGGTGAGCATCGTGATCTGTTCCTGGATGCGTCGGGTCACCTTGTCGTCGACGAAGAATGCCGGGTCCACCTGGAAGGCGGCTGCGAGAGCGCGTACGTGTGAGGTCCGCGGGTCGTCGGCGACGCCGCGCCTCAGTTCCCCCACGTACGCGGCACTGATCTTGACGCCGGACTCCGCCGACATTCCGTTGATCTTGTCGGCGATTTCCTTGTTCGTGTATGGACGGCCGAACTCGTCGGCGCTGAGCTCGTCACGGGTGGGTCGGATCTTGTCGAACAGGTAGTTCAGCTTGTCGGCGAGCGTGTCGAGAGACGACGACCCGCCTTCCCCTCGAACGTCCTCGACCATCACCCACTCCTCAGCCTGTGTCGGCGCGAGACAGCCGTGCCCGTCGCGTCCGTGCCGCTCGCGCTCAGGTGAGCCTACCTTTGCCGACCGGGGCGAGTCGTTGGCTGGCTGCGCAACAGCCGTAGCGTACTCCGTCAGCAGCATAAACGGGCGTGTGGCATCTGCGGGTGGCGGCACGCCGTACGGATGCACCCAGTCGCTTGCGGAGCAGGTCATTGCGGGTCTGTCGACGGTGGAGGGTGATTGGGGCCCGATAAACACCCGTGTAGCGACGTGGGACTCCTCTTAAACGTTTGTTGACAGTGCGTCTGGGTCGAGCCCTATGATGAGCCGTGCCCGCAGCGGTTGTGCGAGGCGTGGGAACGCGGTGTGGGCGGGGGACCGTCCGGGCCATCTCGGTCGTGAGCACCAAGTCGTTCCGATCAACGGGGGTTCGCTGCCGCTCCGGGCATGACATGACCGGAGCGGCAGCGAAGATCGGACCGTCACCGGCACGTCCCACCAGGCCAGCGCCGCGGCCGGGCCAGCGTACTTGGCGTCGGAGGTCGCGATCTGGGTGTCGACGAGCGCGACGTGGAAGACGCCACGAGACCGGCCCGCCCGGCCAGCGGCTCATCGGACTGGGCGAGGGCGGCCCGCAGAATTCCGGTGTAGAGGGTCAGCGAGGAGCCGAGCCAAAAGGTCGCGGTGTCGGTCTGCTGCGCGGTGCGTACCGTGCTGTCGAGCGCCCCGTACGCCCGGACCTCGGCCAGGTCCGCCCGGTACCACTCCTCGATGGCGTCGGCCACCTGTTGCGGGGTGCCGGCGAAGGTGCGGTGGCCGCGTCCGCCACCGAGCCGACCGATCAACTGGCGTACGGTCAACCGTTCCCGCCGGGCCAGCGTGACGATGAGCGTGTACCGGCTCTTGGCACCCTCGATCTCGTCCTCGCTGGGCAGGTCGGCGGGGAGTTCCCGGTCCAGGTCGAGATCCTCCGGCGCGACCCGCAACGTGGCGCCGATCGCCGGCACGATGCCCGGCAGGATCTTGATGCTCTCCGGGTACCGACCCAGCTGCGCGGCGCGCTGCTTGAGGTCGCGGTAGAACGCCTGCGCCTCGGCCAGGGTCTGCTGCGCGGTGAAGACGGCCTCGGCGTACCGGGCGGCCAGCTCCTTGCCGTCCTCGGAGGATCCGGCCTGCACCAGCAGCGGGTAGCCCTGCGGGGAGCGGGGGACGTTCAGCGGCCCGGCCACCCGGAAGTACCGCCCGACGTGCTCCGGCGGGTAGAGCTTGTCGTCGTCGCCCCACCGGCCGGCGGCCTTGTCGCCGAGCGGCGCGGCGTCGTCCCAGCTGTCCCAGAGCTTGGGCAGCACGCCGGGCAGCACGATCCGGCGCAGGAACACCCAGCGCCGCAGCCGGAGCGACTCGCGGCCGCCGCCACGCCGCCCTCGATCACCGTCTGATCTAGCGGGGGACCTGTGTCGACGTCCCTGGCCGACCTGCGGTGACCGCAGAGATGGACTAAAGTCCATCTCTGCTCCGCCGATCACCAGCCAGAGAGGTCGAATTCTTGACGAAGCGACCCGTGACTGTCCGTCTCGCCCGCTGGAGCGCCACGACCCGGGGCACCGGCGCGGTGCGGGACCGGATGCACGCACCGTCCGAGGTGGAGTCGGCAGGCGAGACGATCGCCGCGCCCGGGGTGGCGCGGTGACGGCCGGCGGGCCCGGCTGGGCCGGTGGCGTGTTCGCCAACCCGGTGGTCGCCGGCATGCATCCGGATCCCAGCGTCTGCCGGGTCGGCGAGGACTACTACCTGGCCTGCTCCAGCTTCGAGTACTTCCCCGGCGTGCCGATCTTCCACAGTCGGGACCTGGTGCACTGGGAGCAGATCGGTAACGTGCTGGAGCGACCGAGCCAGTTGGTCGTACCGAACACCACGTCGTCCTCCGGCGGCGTCTACGCGCCGACGTTGCGTCACCACGACGGGCGCTTCTGGTTGATCGTCACCAACGTCGCCGACGGCGGCGGCACCCTGCTCTGCACCGCGACGGACGCCGCCGGGCCCTGGTCGGACCCGGTCCGGGTGTCCGGGGTCGCCGGCATCGACCCCGACCTGGCCTGGGACGACGAGGGAAACTGCTGGTGCACCTACGCCGGCATCGCGCAGGTGCGGATCGACCCGGACACCGGGCGGACGCTCGGCCCGCCGCGCCGGTTGTGGTCGGGCGCGCCGGGGGCGCAGGCACCGGAGGCGCCACACCTGTACCGGATCGGCGACCACTGGTATCTGCTGATCGCCGAGGGCGGCACCGAACGCGGCCACGCGGTGTCGATCGCCCGCGCGGCGGCACCCGGCGGGCCGTACGAGCCCTGCCCGGCCAACCCCATCCTCACCCACCGCGGCACCAACCGCCCGATCCAGAACACCGGCCACGCCGACCTGGTCGAGGCGGTCGACGGCTCGTGGTGGATGGTGCTGCTCGGGGTACGCCCGGGCGGCGGTACGCCAGGTTGGCACGTGCTCGGGCGGGAGACGTTCCTGGCCCCGGTGACCTGGGTCGACGGCTGGCCGGTGGTGGGCGACGTGGCGCCGGTGATGGCGGCGCCACCGTGGCCCGCGCACCCGGTGCCGACCCCACCGGCCCGCGACGACTTCGATACCGACGGGTTGTCTGCGCACTGGCTCTCGGTGCGATCCCGACCAGCCGACACCTGGTCGTTGACCGAGCGTCCGGGCTGGCTCACACTGCGGGCGGTCGGCGCGTCGCTGGACGACCCAGACGTCGTCTTCCTGGGCCGCCGCCAGCAGCATCTGTCCTGTGCGGTCCGGACCCTCGTCGACCCGGCCGCCGGGCGGGGCGGGCTCGCGGTCCGCCTCGACGAGCGGCACCACTACGGCATCGAGGTGGGCGACGGCGAGGTGCGGGTGCTGGCGCGGATCGGCTCGGTGCGGTCGACGGTGGCCACCCGGCCGGTGGCGGCCGGCCCGGTCCGGCTCCGCGTCGAGGTGCTCAACCCGTCGCCGGGCGACAGGTATCCCGGCAAGGAGCCCGACGCGCTCCGGTTCGGCGTCGAGGCATCCGACGGAGGGTTCGAGGTGCTCGCCACGCTCGACGGCCGCTACCTGTCGACGGAGGTCGCGGGCGGTTTCACCGGCCGGGTGATCGGCATGTACGCCGCGACCGGCAGCGTCCGCTTCGACTGGTTCGACTACCAGCCCCACGAGCAGGAGACCGCCCCGGCGCGGTGACCGGACCGGCGGTTCAGCCGGCCGGCTGGACGCGCTGCTCCATGCGTCCCAACCGGTCGATGCTCATGGTCACCACGTCACCCGCCGTCAGGTAGGGGAACCGGCCCGACAGCGCCACGCCCTGCGGGGTGCCGGTGTTGACCACGTCGCCCGGCTCCAACACCATGAACTGGCTCAGCGACCAGATCAGGTGGTACACCCCGAACACCATGTCGGCGGTGGAGGAGTCCTGCCGGGGTTCACCATTGACCCAGCTGCGCAGCCGCAGTGCCTGCGGGTCACCCACCTCGTCGGGTGTCACCAGCCACGGACCCATCGGGTTGAACGTCTCGCAGCACTTCCCCTTGGACCACTGGCCACCGGAGACCTCCAGCTGGAACGTGCGTTCGCTGACGTCGTTGGAGATGGTGTAGCCGGCGATGACGGCGGCAGCGTCCGCCGGGGAGTCCAGATAGCGGGCCCGCCGGCCGATGACCACCGCCAGCTCCACCTCCCAGTCCACCTTGGACGATCCGCGCGGCAGCAGCACCGGGTCGTGCGGGCCGACGACGGTGTTCGGCGTCTTGAAGAAGACGACCGGATGTGCGGGCGGCGCGGCCCCCGACTCCGCGGCGTGTGCGGCGTAGTTCATGCCGATGCAGATCACCGAGCCGGGCCGGGCGAGCGGCGCGCCCAGCCGCCGGCCGGTCGGATCGACGGCCGGCAGCTTCCCGCCCGCCACCGCCTGCCGTACCCGATCGATGCCGTCACTGGCCAGGAAGGCGGCGTCGATGTCGTCGGTGATCCCGCTCAGGTCGACGAAGGTGCCGTCGTCGGCCACCGCCACCGGACGTTCGGTGCCGACCGGGCCCATCCGCAACAGTCTCATCGGCCTGCCCCCGTCGGCTGCGTGTCCCCTGCGAAGAAACCCTCGGCGCGCATTTGCCGGAGGATATCGTGCCCGCCCGCACTGGTGACCCCCACGTCCGGGCCGGCGCGGCGGTGACCCGGAACGGTCCGGCGTCGGAGGTGGTCAGCTGGCGCGGGCGATGCAGATGCGGGCGTTGAGCCGGGGACCGGCCTCATAGATCATGTACGATACGCCGCCGTCGGTACCGAAGGCGGGGGAGGCGACCCGGCCGTTGTCCGAGGCGATCGGGGCGTGGAAGACCCCGAGGTGCACTTCCCGGTCGAAGTTGTTGCCCACCTCGGTGAGCCGGATCCGTCCGTCGTTGCCGTGGTAGGTCACGTAGGTGGTGTTGTTCCGCTTGAGCAGGTGCGGGCCGGAGATGTCGGTGAGCCCGTCACCGGCCGGCGAGATCAGCGGGTGGGGGGCGAACTGCCACTGGTCCCAGCCGTTCGGCGACCAGCCCCAGAAGATCTTCCGGGTGCCGGGGCCCACCGTGTGCGCGCCCATGAAGAGCATGACGTACCTGTTGTTCCTGCCGGCGACCTGATGTTCGAAGACCCGGGCGTACGAGGTCTCGGTGGTGTTCGGCACCAGTCGCGTGCTCAGGATCGGCGTCTCGTTGGTGAAGGTGATGCCGTCACGGGAGCGGGCCACCCGGGTGGTGAAGTTCTCCCCGTGGAAGTAGAGGAAGAACTCCTTGGTGGGGGCGTTCCACACCACGTGTGGTGAGGAGACGTGGCTGACCGTGGTGGTGGGCAGCACCCGGTCGATGATCGGGTTGCCCGGATGCTCGGTGTAGGGGCCCTCCAGCCGGTCGGCGTAGGCCAGGCAGATGCCACCGGGTGCGTCGTGCGGGGCGTAGTAGAGGTAGTAGCGCCCACGTGCGCCGGAGATCTTGTCGTAGACCCCGCGTACGCAGGGGAAGATCATTTCTCCGGTGGGGTTGTAGGCCAGCGGCCGGGCGAACGCGTCGCGGATGTACCGGTAGTTGGGGAAGCCGGCCGGGCCGGCGAGGGCGGCACCGGCGGCGACGGTGCCGCCGAGCGCGGTCCCGGCCGCGGCGGCGGTGCCGATCAGGGCTGCGCCGCGCAGCAGTCCACGGCGTTTCAGCGCGGGGGATGGGTGCTGGCTCTGGTCGTCCATCGTGGTCTCCGATCGGGCGGGCGCACTCGTCGGGGCGGTGG
>NZ_POTX01000559.1 GCF_003236305.1 Micromonospora endophytica
CCGACGTGTCGATCCGGGCGGTCAGGTCGAGCACCGGCTCGGCCGCCAGGCCGGTGTCGGGGTGGTAGGCGCGGACGGTGCCGTTCTTCTCCGCGATCAGCATCCGGCCGTCCGGCAGCCCGGTGAGCGCGATCGGGCGTTGCAGACCGAAGGCCACCTGCTCGTACGTCACTGTCAGCTCGGTGAGTGGCACCCTGCTGGTCTGGGATGTGTCGGCTCTGGCGGTGCCGGCCGCCGAAGCCGGTGGCAACAGGAGCGCGGACAGGACCAGAACGAGCAGCCCGGCCAGCAGGGGGACCGGACGACAACGCCGTCGCAACATGTTTTCAACTCCTCGAGCAGGTCGAGTGGAGGAC
>NZ_POTX01000560.1 GCF_003236305.1 Micromonospora endophytica
GCAACATCAGCCTCGACCCATGGCACATCGGCAAGATCGTGGCCGCCGCACTCGTCCTGCTCCACACCGACCACGACCGCACCACATGATCACCACCGGTAATCAGAACGTTGCGCGGAATGGCTCAATGGTTCCCGTGGGGAGTGTGGCGATTTCCGTGTTTGGGCCTGTCTCGCCAACGGTGTTTCCGGCGATCTTGGTTAGTAGGTTTCAGCGGTCGGGAAGCGGTCGCTGAAGGTGATGGCGAAGGCGTTCAGAGCGGGTTTCCAGCGCATCGTCCATCGGGTCCT
>NZ_POTX01000561.1 GCF_003236305.1 Micromonospora endophytica
TGAAGGAACCTGCGGTGTTGACCGCAGGCTGGGCAGTGACAGCCTGCGAGGAAGTGCCGTTGAAACTGGCCGTCTGGCCACCGACCAGCCGGCTTCCGTCCAGCCAGGTCACATTACTGGCGACCAGTGGCCTTCCCCCTGAGATGTGGACACCCTGAGACTGGATGTTGGTCCAGAGGAAGGGGTGTCCCCGTTGGGGCGTCCATCGAAGTACACGGAAGAGTTTCAGCGTGACGCGGTTGACCTGGTTC
>NZ_POTX01000056.1 GCF_003236305.1 Micromonospora endophytica
GGGTAGGATGCGAGGTTGTGCGGGTTTTGTTGTTGGGTAGTGGTGGGCGGGAGCATGCGCTTGCGCTGGGGCTCGCCGGGGACGCGTCCGTTACGGAGTTGATTGCGGCGCCGGGTAATCCGGGGATTGCCGGGATCGCCGGAGTGGTGGAGCAGCGGGCTGTCGACGTGGCCGATCCGGGTGCCGTGGCGGGGCTGGCCGTGGAGGTCGCGGCGGACCTGGTGGTGATCGGGCCGGAGGCGCCGCTGGTGGCCGGGGTGGCTGACGCGGTACGAGCCAAGGGGATCGCGGTCTTCGGCCCGTCGGCCGAGGCGGCCCGGCTGGAGGGCTCCAAGGCGTTCGCCAAGGACGTGATGACCGCCGCTGGCGTACCCACCGCTCGCGCGCACGCCTGCACCGACGAGGCCGGCACCGCACGAGCGCTTGACGAGTTCGGGCCGCCGTACGTGGTGAAGAACGACGGGCTCGCCGCCGGCAAGGGTGTCGTCGTCACCGACGACCGGGCGGCGGCGCTGGCGCACGCGCGCGAGTGCGGCCGGGTGGTGGTCGAGGAGTACCTCGCCGGCCCCGAGGTCTCGCTCTTCGTGGTGACCGACGGCGAGGCGGCGGTGCCGCTGCTGCCGGCACAGGACTTCAAGCGGGTCGGCGACGGCGACAGCGGGCCGAACACCGGCGGCATGGGCGCGTACGCTCCGCTGCCCTGGGCGCCGCCCGGCCTGGTCGACGAGGTGATGCGCAATGTGGTGCAGCCGACCCTGGCCGAGATGCGCCACCGGGGCGCGCCCTTCGCCGGCCTGCTCTACGTCGGGCTCGCCGTCACCGCGGCCGGCCCCCGGGTGATCGAGTTCAACGCCCGCTTCGGTGATCCGGAGACCCAGGTGGTGCTGGCTCTGCTGGAGACGCCGCTGGCCGAGCTGCTGCACGCCGCCGCCACCGGCACGTTGGCCGAGCACCCGCCGCTGCGCTGGCGCCCCGGTGCCGCCGTGACAGTGGTGGTGGCCGCCGAGGGCTATCCCGCGAAGCCGCGTACCGGTGACGTGATCACCGGCGCGGAGCGGCCGGGGGTCATCCACGCCGGCACCGCCCGTCGGGAGGCCGACGGCGCGTTGCTCTCCGCCGGGGGCCGGGTCCTCTGCGGTACGGCCACCGGCACCGACCTGGCCGCCGCCCGCGACGCCGCCTACGAGCTGGTACGCGGCATCGAGCTGGCCGGTTCGCACCACCGGTCGGACATCGCCGCCGCCGCGATCGAGGGCCGGATCGCCATTCCATAGGGTCGCATTCCCGCTGCGGGTGGCGGTCGGTAAGAAACTCCGGCCGCACCGACAAGTACGGGTGTGAGACCACCTGGAGACGCTGTGCCGGACGGGCAGCAGAGCGCCGAGGACCGCCAGCGGCTGACCGACCTGTTCCGCCGGCATGGTGACGCGGTCCTCGCGTACGCCAGTGATCGGCTCGGCAACGATGATGCGCAGGACCTCGTGGGCGAGGTCTTCACGGTTGCGTGGCGGCGGCTGGCCACCATCCGGCACGGCGAGGAACGCCCGTGGCTGTTCGGGGTCGCCCGAAGGCTGATGCTGCAGCACAAGCGCGTTCGGGCCAGCGAGGCGGCCCTGGAGATCCGGCTGCGGTCGCAGGCCGAGGTCGACGGGGTGGAACATCCCGGGCCGGGTGTGCTGCGCAGGGCCGAGGTGCTGGCCGCGCTGGCGGCGTTGCCGGAGGCCGACCGTGAGGTGTTGCTGCTGCGGTACTGGTACGACCTGAGCGGCGGCGAGTCGGCGAAGGTGCTGGGGTGCACGGCTGCCACCTTCGCCGTACGACTGCACCGGGCCCGCCGCCGCTTCGAGCAGGCATACGGCAACCGGTCGATGGAGCCGCGCCCGCCGCTGACGGGCAATCTGACTTCGTACGTGAGGGGGCTGCGGTGAAGCGGCGAGCGAACGGAACCGAGCAGCTCATCGCGGCGGCCCGACCGGCTGACCAGGTCGGTTTCACCGCCACCGCACAGGGTGAGGCGGTACTCGCTGGCATCCTTGATCTGCCGCGTGAACCGGAGCGGCCAGCTCGCAAGAGCGGGAAGTTCACGGTCGCCGGTGTGGTGGTGGCGGGGCTCGTGGTCGCCGGCGGCACCACTGCGGCGATCGGTGGCTACCACGCGCCCACGGCACCGCCTGAGGCGCTACCGGCCAACGGTGAGGCGTTCGTGTGCGCCACGGCGGGGCTGAAGCGGATGGGGGACACCTGGTTGTTGGCGGGCGAGACGCCTGTCACCGCCTGCCGGCGAGCCTGGCCGTCGATTTTCGACCAGGACGCGCCGAAGCACCTGTACCCGTGCGTGCAGCGGGTCGAGGCGACCCCTTCACCACCGGGCGACGACGCCCCTGCCGCGCCGGCAGGGACCGCCGCGCCTTCCGCTACCGGATGGGGCACGCTCGTCTACGTGGTCGACGGTGCGCAATTCAAGGATCCCGCGCAGACGTGTGGCGCCGTCGGCATGCTGGTGGCCCCGATCGGCAACTGACCGAACGCCCCCGGTAACCGGCAGGTCGTAAGAGGTCCGGCTCGCCCGGTGAGGGGGCGGCCGGTCCACCCGCCCGGACCGGCGGAAACCAGCCGATCGGCGGCCTTCGGACGTTGACAGCCCGTGTCACGATCATCGTGTCGGCGGCAGGAAAGAGCCGCTGGCCACGGGGAGGAGGACGCGGTGACCGATTTTCTCGGCGCGGCCCTGAGCTTTCCCACAGTGTTGTTCAGTTTCCTGCTGGTGGTTGTCGTCGGCTACTGGCTGCTGGTGTTGACCGGTGTGCTGGATCTCGGCGACGACTTGGATGTCGACGGCGTGCCGGGCACGGTCCTCGCCGGACTCGGTCTCGGCGGTGTGCCCAGCGCCGTCATCTTCTCCCTGCTGGTGGCGGTCGCCTGGTTCGTCAGCCTGGCCGGCACGGCGCTGCTCGACGGCCTCGGCTTCGGCTCCGGCACCCGGATCGTCGTCTCGATAGGTGTTCTGCTGGCCGCGGCAGCCTGCGCGTGGCTGGTGACCCGGCTGGTCGCGGTGCCGTTGAGTCGGCTCTTCCCGGCCGAGTCGGACGCCACCCGGCACGCCTTCGTCGGCCGCCTCTGCGTGGTCCGCACCGGCACGGTCACCGCCGACTTCGGTCAGGCCGAGGTCACCGCGGCCGACGGCTCGTCGGCGGTGGTGCAGATCCGGCAGCCAGGCGAGGAGAAGATGCCGGCCGGCAGCTCCGCGTTGATCTACGACTACGACACCGAGGGCGAGTTTTTCTGGGTGATGCCCGCCGGGCCCACCTTCGACCCCCTGAGACATTCCGCCACGTAGCCGCCCTGGTGCCGCGGTCGCCCGCGGAGCACCCCGAATCGTCACCGGGTACAGCCGGAACCCCCAACCGCCGGCCTGTCCCACGCTGCCCCTGAGACGTCTCGAAAGGAGGATGCGCGGCGTCCCGCCCGGCGTACGCTGCCGGCCGCCCGCCGTCCGCGCGCCCAGCCATGGAAGTCATCACCACCGGAATCGGTGTACTCCTCGCCGTCGTCCTGCTCGTCGCGCTCGGCGTGGTGTTCATGGTCAGTCGGTTGTTCCGCAAGGTCGAGCAGGGCAAGGCACTGATCATCTCCAAGATCCGGCGGGTCGACGTGACCTTCACCGGCGCGGTCGTGCTGCCCGTACTGCACAAGGCCGAGATCATGGACATCTCGGTGAAGACGATCGACATCGAGCGGACCGGCAACGAGGGCCTGATCTGCCGGGACAACATCCGCGCCGACATCCGGATCACCTTCTTCGTCCGGGTCAACAAGACCATCGAGGACGTGGTCAAGGTAGCGCAGGCGATCGGCACCGCGCGGGCCAGCGACCGGGAAACCCTCCAGGAGCTGTTCAACGCGAAGTTCTCCGAGGCGTTGAAGACGGTGGGTAAGCAACTCGACTTCGTCGATCTCTACACCAAGCGCGACGAGTTCCGGGACCAGATCATCCGGGTCATCGGCACCGACCTCAACGGCTACAGCCTGGAGGACGCGGCGATCGACTTCCTGGAGCAGACGCCGATGGCACAGCTCGACCCGAAGAACATCCTCGACGCCCAGGGCATCCGGAAGATCACCGAGCTGACCGCGATCGAGCACGTCCGGACCAACGAGTTCCGGCGCAACGAGGAGAAGGAGATCACCCGCCAGAACGTCGACGCCAAGGAGGCGATCCTCGAACTGGAGCGGCGGCAGGCGGACGCCGAGGCCAAGCAGCACCGCGAGGTCGAGACGGTGCGGGCCCGCGAGCAGGCCGAGATCACCCGGGTACGCGCTGAGGAGCGGCTGCGGGCGGAGACCGCGAACATCCGCACCGACGAGCAGTTGGGCATCCAGCACGAGAACCGCGCTCGGGAGATCGCGGTGGCGGAGAAGAACCGCGAGCGGGTCATCGCCATCGAGACCGAGCGGATCGAGAAGGACCGCATGCTTGAGGTCATCGGCCGGGACCGGGAGACCGAGCTGAGCACCATCGCCAAGGACAAGGAGGTGGAGGCCGAGAAGCGGGCCATCGCCGAGGTGATCCGGGAGCGCATCGCGGTGGAGAAGACCGTGGCCGAGCAGGAGGAGAACATCAAGCGGCTGCGGGTGGTCGAGGAGGCCGAGCGGACCCGCCAGGCCGTCGTCATCCAGGCCGAGGCCGAGGCCCAGGAGAACCTGGTCAAGGACATCAAGGCGGCGGAGGCCGCCGAGGCGGCGGCCAAGCACAAGGCCCGCGAGGCACTGGTGCTGGCCGAGGCCCGGCAGCAGGCCGCGGAGCTGGACACCCGAGCGAAGATCCGGTTGGCCGAGGGAATCCAGGCCGAGACCGCCGCGGCCGGTCTGGCCGAGGTGCAGGTCCAGGAGCGCAGCGCCGAGGCGATCGAGAAGGTGGGCCGCGCCGAGGCCGCCGTGGAACGCGAGAAGGCGGTGGCCGCGGCCGACGCGGTGCGCGAGAAGCTGAAGGGCGAGGCCGAGGGTCTGACCGAGAAGGCCGCCGCGATGGCCGCGCTCGACGACGCCACCCGGGAGCACGAGGAGTACCGGCTGCGCCTGGAGCTGGAGAAGGAGGTCCGGCTGGCCGGGCTGGACACCCAGCGCCAGGTCGCCGAGGCACAGGCCAAGCTGGTCTCCACCGGCCTGGAGAAGGCGAACATCGACATCGTGGGTGGGGACAGCGTCTTCTTCGACCGGCTGCTCAGCTCGATCTCGTTCGGCAAGAGCGTGGACGGTTTCGTGGCCCACTCGGACGTGGCGAAGAACCTGGCGCAGCCGTGGCTGGACGGCAGCGCCAGCTTCACCGAGGACCTGACCCGGATGGTCGGCTCGCTGAACAGCGCCGACGTGCAGAACCTCACCCTGTCCGCGTTCCTCGCGCAGCAGATCCGCGCCGGCGGCGCGGACCAGGGCAAGCTCCAGGAACTGCTGAAGGCCGCGCAGCGGCTGGGCGTGGCGGAGACCCCGGTCGCCGCCCTCACCGGCTCGCGGCAGCGCGCCGGTGAGTGAGCCGATCGCCGGTCCGGCCGACATCGGGCGTACGCCCGACGCCGCCGGACCGGCCCCGGCCGGTGCGGATGCGTCACCGAACAGCGGCCAGCCGGGGCTGGACGACGGCAGCTACGAGGTGCTGCGCAAGCGGCTCGCGGCACAGGCCGCCGAGCTGACCCGGCGGGCGGAGACCCTCAACACCCGCCGGCTGGAGGTCTTCGGCAGCACCCAGCTGCGGTTGTTGAGCACCGAGCGGATCCGCACCGAACACAACTGCGTACCCCGGGACATCGTCTCGGTCGGTGGGCTGATGCTCTTCGGCTACAACGTCTTCATCGGCCTGAAGCCGGAGACGACTGTCGACGACGTCTTCTCGCTGCACCGCTTCGTCCGCGAATCCGGCGGATCCGGCGAACGCGGCCCGGGCGGCGAGCCTGGCGACGGTACGGACGCGTTCCGGTTCGACGAGGCCGGCCACGACGAACTGCCCGGCCTGCTGCGCCACCCGCAGTTCGTCCGTGACTTCGCCGAGCTGTACCGCTACTACCGGCAGGCCCGGCTGCTGCAACTGCGTCGGGTGGACGGCCGGCTGTTGGCGGTCTTCCAGACCGGGCCGCGCACCGAGGACATCCGGGTGCTGCGCTGGCAGGTAGGCGTCGACGGGGTGCCGGAGTACCTGGACAGCCGGGGCGAACGGGACCACGTCTTCCCGCCGAGCCACGACTTCGAGTGGATCGAGACGACCCGGGAGGACCACGTCCTCGGTCGGCATCCGCACATCTCCATCGCCGGTGAGGTCTTCGTCGAGACGGTGGGCGGCACGCTCACCGTCAAGGTGGAGAACAACACCGAGGTCGGCGAGGGCATCTACAGCGAGCCGGTGGACGAGCCGTTGCAGAGCCTGGCCGACGCCGACGTGCACTGGGCCCGGGTGGGTTCGCTGCTGCTGTTGCGGCTGCGGCCGTACAAGGAGACGCAGTGGCGGCATCTGGTCTTCAACACGCTGACCCGGGAGGTGGTCCGGCTCGACGGGATCGGCGTCGCCTGCCAGCGGTTGCCCGACGACCACGGCATCATCTTCCCCGGCGGCTACCACCTGGCCACCGGAGTCACCCGCACCTTCGACACCGAGGTCGCCGGCCTCGAATTCGAGCGGGTGGTGCGGTCACCCAACGGCGAGGACGTGCTCTACGTCTTCCACGCCCGCGCGGACGGACGGTCGCTGCTGCTGCCGTACAACGCGATCCGCAAGGAGGTGGCCGCACCGATCCCGTGCCACGGGTTCTCGCTCTTCGACGACGGCACGCTCGTGGTGTTCCGGGCGGTCTCCGAGGAGCCGACCCGGGTCCACCCGATGCAGATCTGGCAGACGCCGTACGTCTCCGACGCGTACGCCGCGGCGCAGCCGGCGGGGACCGGACCGCTGGAGCGGGTCGGCAACGCGGACCTGGTACGCGGCATCTCGGACTCGCTCTCGGCGGCCCGGATGGTCGACAGCACCGCCACCGCCGAGGTGTACGAGGCGCTGATCGCCGCCTGCGCCCGGATCAGCGACCACTACCACTGGCTCGGCGAGGACGACCTCGGTGACCTGGCCACCCCACTGACCGGGTTGCGCCGCACCGCCACCGCCGTGCTTGAGGAGCACGAAAAGGTCCGTACGCTCACCGAGCGGGCCCGCGCCGAGGTGGACGCCGGCGCCGAGCAGATCGCCTCGCTGGCCCGGCGGGCCCGGGGCGAGGCACCGCTCACCGCCGACGACTGGGTCGCCCAACTCGGTGGCCTGCGTCGGGCGCGCGGACACTTGGAGACACTGCGCGAGCTGCGTTACGTCGACCACGACCGGATCAACGAGCTGGCCGGGCAGCTGGACGAGGAGTTGGCGGCGGCGGGCCGGCGGGCGGTGGAGTTCCTCCGCCGCGACGAGGCGTTCGCCGGCTACCAGCAGGAGGTGGACCGGCTGGCCGGGCGGGCCGCCGAGATCGGCACGGTGGCCGAGGCCGGTGGGGTCGGCGACGAGCTGGCCGCCCGTACCGAAGGTTTGCAGACCATCACCGAGGTGGTGGGCGGGCTGGACATCGCCGACGCCACCGTCCGGACGCAGATCCTGGGCCGGGTCGGCGAGGTGCTGGGCGCGGTCAACCGGGCCCGGGCCGTGCTCGACAAGCGCCGGCGGGAATTGGCCGCGGTGGAAGGGCGGGCCGGTTTCGCCGCCGAGTTCGCCCTGCTCGGGCAGGCGGTGACCGGCGCGCTGGCAGCGGCCGACACCGCCGAACGCTGCGACGAACAGCTCGGCCGGCTGCTGCTGCGGGTGGAGGAACTGGAGTCCCGCTTCGGCGAGTTCGACGACTTCCTCGCCGAACTGTCCACTCGGCGTACCGACATCTACGAGGCGTTCTCCAGCCGCAAGCAGGCGCTGCTGGACGAGCGGGCCCGCCGCGCCGACCGGCTGGTCGCCTCGGCCGATCGGATCCTGGTCAGCGTGCAGCGGCGGGCCGGTGCCCTCGGCTCGCTCGACGAAATCAACACCTACTTCGCGGCCGACCCGATGGTGGGCAAGCTGCGTACGGTGGTCGAGGAGCTGCGTACCCTCGGCGACGCGGTGCGGGCCGAGGAGCTGGACGGCCGGGTCCGGGCCGCCCGCCAGGAGGCCGGGCGCGGCCTGCGCGACCGGCTCGACCTGTACGCCGACGGCGGCGAGACGATCCGGCTGGGTCGGCACCGGTTCGCGGTGAACACCCAGCCGATCGACGTGGCGGTGGTGCCGCACGACGGCCGGATGGCGGTGGCGGTGACCGGCACCGACTACCGCGCCCCGGTGCGGGACGAGGAGTTCCAGCAGACCCGGCGGTTCTGGGACCAGCTGCTGGTCTCCGAGTCGGCGCAGGTGTACCGGGCGGAACACCTGGCCACCGCGATCCTGTCCGCCGCCGAGGCGGGCCGCGACGGGCTCACCCTGGACGCGCTGCATGCCGCGGCGGTGGCCGGCGACGCACTGCGTGAGCTGGTCCGGCGGGTCGCCGAAACCCGCTACGACGAGGGGTACGAGCGCGGCGTGCACGACCACGACGCCGCCGAGATCCTGCGGGTGCTGCTGCGCCTGCACACCGGCGCGGGACTGCTGCGTTACCCGCCCGCCGACCGCGCCGCCGCCCAGTTGTTCTGGCGGTACGGCACCGACGAGCCGGCCCGGACGGCCTGGACCGCCCGCGCCGCCTCCCTGGCGCGGGCCCGGCAACGGTTCGGCCGCCCGGACGGCGAGGACGCCGCCGACCAGCTAAGCGCGCAGCTCGCCGAGGCGATCGACGCGTTCCTGCGCGACACCGGGCTGCCGCGTCCGGCCGACGACACCGGTTCGTCAACTGCGGCCGGTGGGACCGGGCTGGCCGGTGAGTACCTGTTCGCGGAGCTGTCCGCGCCGCCGGTGCGGTTCGTCACCGGCAGCGGGGCGCGGACCATGCTGGACCGGTTCCGCCGGGCGCTCGGCGGACCCCAGTCCCGCTCGTCCCGGGAGTTCGACGACGACCTGCGGGCCCTCGGCGACGACCTGGCCGGCCGCCATCAGCTGGTGCAGGCGTGGCTGACCGCCTTCCTCGCCACCGACGACGGCGACCTGTCCTCCTACGACCTGCCGGAGGCGGTCGCGGTCGAGCTGTGCGGCCCCGAGCTGCCCCGCCAGGACAGCACCGCCGCCATGACCGAGACGGTGGGCGGGCTGCTCGGCGCGCACCCCCGCATCGACGGCTCCACACTCGACGTCCGGCTCGACGAGACGCTGGCCCGGACCAGGGCCTTCCGCACCGAGCTGATCCCCGCGTACCGGGACTACCAGCGGCGACGCAACGCGCTGGTGGACGCCGAGCGGGACCGGCTGCGGCTGGAGGAGTACCGGCCGAAGGTGATGAACGCCTTCGTCCGCAACCGGCTGCTCGATGAGGTGTATCTGCCGCTGATCGGCGACAACCTGGCCCGGCAGCTCGGTGCCACCGGCGACGGCAAGCGGGTCGACCAGTCCGGCCTGCTGCTGCTGATCTCACCGCCCGGCTACGGCAAGACCACCCTGATGGAGTACGTGGCCAGCCGGCTCGGCCTGGTCTTCGTCAAGGTCAACGGGCCGGCCCTGGGCTCGAAGGTCACCTCGCTGGACCCGGCCGAGGCACCCGACGCCACCGCCCGGCAGGAGGTGGAGAAGATCTCCTTCGCCCTGGAGTTGGGCAACAACGTGCTGCTCTACCTGGACGACATCCAGCACACCAACCCGGAGCTGTTGCAGAAGTTCATCTCGCTCTGCGACGGGCAGCGCCGGATGGAGGGCGTCTGGGCGGGCCGCACCCGCACGTACGACCTGCGCGGCAAGCGGTTCGCGGTGTGCATGGCCGGAAACCCGTACACCGAGTCGGGGAAGCGGTTCCGGATCCCGGACATGCTCGCCAACCGGGCCGACGTGTGGAACCTCGGCGACGTGCTCTCCGGTCGGGAGGAGGTCTTCGCGCTCAGCTACATCGAGAACGCGCTGACCGCCAACCCGGTGCTGGCTCCGCTCGCCGGTCGGGACCGGGCCGACCTGGAGCTGCTGGTCCGGATGGCGCGCGGCGACGACTCGGTCCGCGCCGACCAGCTCTCCCACCCGTACCCGCCGGTGGAGTTGGAGCAGATCGTCTCGGTGCTGCGCAAACTGCTGCGGGTGCAGCAGGTGGTGCTGGCCAACAACCAGGCGTACATCGCCTCGGCGGCGCAGTCCGACGACGCCCGCACCGAGCCGCCGTTCCAGCTTCAGGGTTCGTACCGGAACATGACCAAGCTGGCCGAGCGGGTCGTCCCGGTGCTCACCGACGACGAGCTGGAGGCGGTGATCGATGACCACTACCTCGGCGAGGCGCAGACCCTGGCCTCCGGCGCCGAGGCCAACCTGCTCAAGCTCGCCGAGTTGCGTGGCCGGCTCAGCCCTGAGCAGGCCCGTCGCTGGGCCGAGGTGAAGGACGCCTATCAGCGGTCGAAGGCGCTCGGTGGTGCCGGTGACGATCCGGTGGACCGGACGGTCGGTGCGCTTGGTCTGCTCGCTGACCGGGTCGGCGGAGTAGCTGCCGCCATCGGGCGTGCCACCGACAGATGAGCAGGGGCGGTCCGTCCGGTCCGCCCCTGATCAGAACGGAGGTGCGTCTTCGCCCATCAACGCGAGCACGACGCCGCCCTTCCCGCGCTTGAGGCCCTGGACCACCACTTTGCCGGTGCTGCCGTCGGGCAATTCCAAGGTGAAGGTCTTCCCGACCGCGTTCTTGGGACCGTTGCCGGCGCTGTTGGCGGGTCGGAAGTCACCTGCCCACGGGGGGACCCCACCCTTGCGGGCGGGCTCGGCGAAAAGTGCGGCGGTGCCGGGGGTCCTGGTGCCGTCGGAGGAGAGAAGCACTGAGGCGCTGCGATAGGTAGCCATATCCGGCAAGGCTATCCCGGGCTGCGCTGGTTTGGGCCCCCACGATCGCCTTGTGTCGCGAACAGACACCGAGGGTGATTGCGATCTGTGCTCACGTCTCTTGTTGAAATCTGTGTTCGGCGTTCCGCTTGAGGGCTTCTTCGAGCTGATCTTCAAGGATGATGATGCGGCAGGCTGCTTCCAGCGGGGTGCCCTGGTCGACCATCTCCCGAGCCCGGGCGGCGAGGCGCAACTGGTAGCGGGAGTAGCGTCGGTGCCCGCCGGTTGACCGGAACGGGGCGATCAGCTTCACTTCGTCGAGCCGGCGCAGGAAGTCCTGCGACGCGCCGGTGATCTCCGCGGCGCGGCCCATCGTGTAGGCGGGGTAGTCATCGTCGCCGAACATGTCGTCGGGTTGGGCCATATGCATGTCTCCAAGACGAGGGCCCCGGCGCGAGAGCGCCGGGGCCCAGGGTTTCGGGTCGAAAAACACCATCTACCGACAGGTTCGTCGGGTTGTCGTTTCCGCACCCACCGCCCTCGGCGGTGTGGAGTGCGAGGATCGCATAAGCGTGACCGGAGACCACCTTTCGTTCGATGGAACTGCGGTGACCGCCCCAGAATGTGAACTCCGTCCTGGCGGCGGGCGATCCAACGGTGTTCAGCCCTCCCTTTCCTCTGCTTCTGATATCTGTCGTGCGGTGATGTCTGCTGCCACCGCTGTGCCGAGCGAGCCACGACATGGTTCCGGGCCCTGCTTGATGCTCGGTCTGCTTCGTCCGCGTGTTTCGTGGATCTTTTCTCTCAACACCAGGAACACTAGTCAGTCCCGGCAAGAATGTCTAGCGCTTTGAGCACAGATTTTCTCGCCCGCTGTCCGAGCTTCCCGGGATGTCAGTCGATGGTCACCCGCCGGTGACGTTAGGTGTCAGGCGAGCGCCAGGATGGCACCGAGGAGTCGCTGAGCGAGCGCTGACTGCCCGTCGGCCTTCGCGTCGGTCGGGGTGGCGGCGAACGTGACCCGGACGGCACTGTCCTCGGTGCCGCCGATGAGCGCCTGGTAGCCGTAGCGGGCACCGGACTTGCCCCAGAAGCTGCGGCCGTCGGGGAGCCGCACCGAGGAGAGCCCGCCGTTGCTCAGCTCCGCGCCCTGCCACGGGTGGGTGAACAGCTCGCGTTGCTGCGCGGGAGCGAGCAGCCGACCGCCGAACAGGGCGGCCGTGAACCGGTCCAGGTCGGCGAGGGTCGAGATGAGATCACCGGCGGCGGGTGTGAAGGTCTGGCTCCACCTGGTGGCGTCCACCAGCTCGGGACGTCCATCGCGGCTCACCGACTGGTAGCCCCGGACGTGTGGGCCTCGGATGCCGGTGGCGACGCCCGGCGCGTACGTGTCGTGCATCCCGAGCGGCCGGAAGATCCGCTGCCGCATCTGCTCCGCGTACGACATGCCGGTCAGCCGCTCGATCAGGATGCCGGCGACGATGTAGCCCATGTTGGTGTAGCGCTGCGCCGTGCCTGGCACGTACTCCGACGGGTTCACCAGCGCTGCCCGGACGATCTGCTCGGGGGTCCAGCGGTCATAGCGGTGGGCCAGTTGCCAGTCGAGCCCGCCGGGCAGGACCGGGCTGGGCAGGCCGCTGGTGTGGGCGAGCAACTGTCGTACGGTGATCGCCGGCCAGTGGGCCGGGATCAGGTCCGGCAGGTACGGCCGCACCGGTGCGTCGAGGTCCAGCTGGCCCTCCGCCACCAACTGATAGACGACCACGGCGGTGAAGACCTTCGTCACGCTGCCGATCCGGAACCGGGCGTGTGGCGGCACCGGTGCCGTGGATTGCAGGTCGCGGACGCCGAAGGTGTCGTGGAAACACCCGGCCGGGGTGGTGACCCGCAGGTGGACACTGGTGGTGGTGAGTTCCTGATCGGGGATGGGGCCGACCGCCGCCACCAAACCGGTGGGGTCGAGGGTGCCGAGGTGACATCCCCGCTGCGCGGCGGGGGCTGCCGTGACCGGAGCGCCCGCGGTGCCGACCAGCACGGCGCCGAGGGCGACACCGGCGATGAAGGTGCGTCTGAACATTCGCATCGGCTGATCCTGCCCAGCGGGCGGGACGGCTGGATCCGGGAACGCCCGGAGTCCGCCCGGAGTGATCGCCAGTAAGGGCTGCCCGGGAGGGGATGGTCAGCCGAGGTGGCGGCGAAGTTCGCGGGTGAGCACCTTGCCGGTGGCGTTGCGCGGCAGGTAGTTGACGAAGACGACGTCGCGGGGCACGGAGAAGCGGGCGAGGTAGTGCCGGACGTACTCGCGGACCGCGTCGGCGTCGAGGGTCTCGCCGGGGCGCAGCGCGAGGAAGGCGGCGAGCCGCTGGCCGTACTCCGCATCCGCCACGCCGATGACGGCGGCCTCGCGTACCTGGGGGAGTTGGGCAAGCAACTGCTCCACCTCGGCGGGGAAGACGTTCTCCCCACCGGAAACGATCATGTCGTCCGCGCGGCCGTCCACGAAGAGCAGGCCGTCGGCGTTGAGTCGGCCCAGGTCGCCGGTGTTCAGCAGGCCGTCGTGGCGTTCCCGGTCCGCGCCTGAGGTGTAGCCCTCGAAGAGCATCTCGTTGCCAACGAAGATCCGGCCGACCCGGCCGCTGGGGACCGGCTCGCCCGCGTCGTCGAGGATCGCCAGTCGGGTGCCGTACGGTGGCCGACCGGCGGTGGTCGGGGCGGTACGCAGGTCGGCGGGGGTGGCGATGGAGGCCCAGGAAGCCTCGGTCGAGCCGTACATGTTGTAGAGAACGTCGCCGTAGGCGCCCATGAAGGCCGCCGGTAGACCACCGGGAAGTGCGGACCCGCTCACCGCCACCACCTTCAACGGCGGGCGGGGATCCGGTGCCGGCAGTTCCAGCATGCGTTGCAGCATCACCGGCACCGCGAACAGCCCCCGGCAGCGCTGCTCCACCAGGGCATCCAGGGTGGCGGCCGGGTCGAAACGCCGGTGCAGCACGATCGTGGCGCGCAGCGCGAAGCAGACCTGGAGGGCCGCGTACCCCCAGGTGTGGAAGACCGGCGCGGCGATCATGACGCGGTCCCGGGCGTGCAGCGGGATCCGGTCGATGATGGACACCAGCGGGCCGAAACCGGTCGGGATGGGTCGGCGCGCACCCTTCGGCACGCCTGTGGTGCCGGAGGTGAGCACGATGGTCCGGCCGTCGCGTTCGGGCGGGGGCAGATCGCCCGGGAGGGCGGTGCGGATCAGTTCCTCGCGGGCGCGCTCGTCGAGGCGTTGCAGCTCGGCTGGCAGCCCGAGGGTCCGCTCGGTGAACTCGTCGTCGTGCACCAGCACCCGCAGCCGTTGCTCCCCGGCCACCGTGGTCAGCTGCGCCGGGGAGAGACCGGTGTTGACAAGCACAGCGTCCGCGCCGAGCAGGGTGGTGGCGACGAGGGTCTCGATGAGTCCTGGATGGTTGCGGCAGAGTACGCCGATCCGGTCGCCGCTCTGCACGCCCATCCCGGCGCGCAGAGCGCGGGCGAGCCCTACGCAGCGGTCCAGCAGTTGGGCGTACGTCAGCTCGTTGCCCTGGTCGTCGATGACGGCGACCCGGTCCGGGTCCCGGGCGGCAGCCTGGCGAAGCTCGCCAGCGATGCTCCAGCCCCACCTGCGCAGCGCGTTGAGCTGGGACGCGACCCGGATCGGGCGGCCCGGGGTGAGCAGGCCACGGCGGGTCAGCGTGGTGACGATGAACGGTAGGTCCATGTCCGCGTACCTCCTTCGGCCGCCGGGGTACGGTCCCGCGTGGACGATCGGTTCAGCGGATCTGCGTACCCGAGATCGGGGTCTGCTCTCGGGCGGCCCACTCGGCGGCGGCCGGGCGCACGACCTCGGTGGCGAAGCCGTGCACCCAGTCGCGTAGGTCCCGCTGTTCCTCGTTCAGGTCGAGCGAGAATTCGACCATCTCAGCTCTTGGGGATGTCGAAGAGGTTCGCGATGTTGGCGGCCAGACCCAGGTCACCCTTTGCCTTGAGCTTGCCGGTCATGAACATGATGACCGGGTTGGCGCTCCCGGAAACGATCTTCAGGAACTCGACCGGGCCCATGGTCAGGCTCAGCCGGGGCTCGTGCTGCGGGGTCTCGTTGACCGTGCAGGTGCCGTCGGCGATGACCACCTCGTAGGTGTCGGTGCCGCCGTCGGGGCCACCGGTGATGTTCCAGTGGATGACCGCGTTGGTCGAGCCGGCCCGGTCGGCGCGGAAGAGCTGCGGCATCCGCCCGAAGACCTCACCGAGGATCTTGCCGCGCAGCTCACCCGACATCACCTCGGCGAGCTTGCTGTCCGGGGTCTTCTTGACGAGTTCGGCGAACTCCTTGGGGCCGACGTTGGAGAAGTTGGCCGGATCGAAGTCAGTCATGGGGTTGCACCTCTCGACAATGGCTACTCATGCGTAACCTTACGTACGAGTAGGTATGCTCGCAAGGTGGTCACCACGCCCGCCTTCCGGCGCCTGCCCCGGGCCGTACGCGAACAACAGATGCTCGACGCCGCCGTACGGGTCTTCTCCCGCCACGGCTACCACGGTGCCAGCATGGACGAGATCGCCGAGAAAGCCGGCATCTCCAAACCCATGGTGTACGCGTACCTCGGCACCAAAGAAGAACTCTTCGTCGCCTGCCTGCACCGCGAGGGCACCCGGATGATGGAGGCCATCGCCGGCGCCGCCGTCCCCGACCTGCCCGCCGACGAACGACTCTGGCGAGGGCTGCGGGCCTTCTTCGGCTTCGTGGGCGCGCACCGCGACGGCTGGGCGGTCCTCTACCGCCAGGCCCGCGCCGAGCGCGCGTTCGCCGACGAGCTGACCATGATGCGGGCACGCATCGTCGAGGTGGTCGCCGGCATGCTCGACCACGCGCTGCGCGCCGAAGGGCGCGAGGTGGCCGAGACCGAACTGGAGGTGGTCGCGTACGCCCTGGTCGGCGCGAGTGAGTCACTGGCCGACTGGCTGGCCGACCACCCCGACGCCGACCCGGAAAAGACCGCCACCCGGATGATGAACGTCGCCTGGCTCGGCGCCGCCCAACTCCTCCACGGCCACACCTGGCACCCCGGCATGGAGGGCATGTAAGGCGGGTCCCCCTATTAACGCCTGGTGTAGAGGAAGGGCCCCCTATTAACAAACTCGTGGCGGCGGCTGCCCAACCGCCGGCAGCGACGAGGGCTGCCCAACCGCCAGCAGCGAACGCGCGCGCCGCCGGCGGTGTGCCCAGCGGGCTGTCTCCACGATCACGGTGACGGTGAGCGCCAGGCCCAGCCCGAGCAGCAACCCCCGCAGCGGATCCTGTTCGAAGGCGAGCCCGCCGAGGTAACCGACAAGTGCCGAGTAGAGCCCCCAGGTGCCGGCGGCGAGCAGGTCGAACGCCAGGAACCGTGGTCGGGGGAACCGGGTCGCGCCCATGGTCATGGTGACGGCGGTCCGACCGCCCGGGATGTACCGCGCCACCGTCAGGATCAACCCACCGCGTTTGGCGATACCCCGGCTGGCCCAGCCGTACGCGGCGCGCCGCCGCCCCCGTTCCGGCAGTCGCGCGAGCAGGCGTCCACCGCCCCGCCCGATGGCGTACGAGATGTGGTCGCCGACCAGGGCGCCGGTCGCCGCGACCGCGATCACCGCCCACAGCTCCGGTTGCCCGGTCGCCGCGAACACCCCGGCGGTGATCACCGCGGTTTCACTGGGCACCACCGGAAAGAAGCCGTCGACCACCGCGATCGCGAAGATCGCCAGGTAGACCCAGGGGGAGGACATCGTCTGGTGGAGCAGGTCGAGCGCCGATTCCATGACCCCGATCCTGCTTCCGGCGCGGGCTCTCGCCATCGGCCGATGGTTGTTCGCGCCCTCTCACCAAAGTCGTAGCCGGCCCTGAGCCCACCTCCGGGCCAACCCTGAGAGGCCGGCCCGGCAGCCCGGCCCGGCAGCCCGGCCGTGGCGGTCCTGGTGCGGGCAGCTTCCTGCTCAAGGCCGCCGCGCCGGGCAACCTGGCCGGGCGACCGGGCCGCCGTGAGTGCGCGCCGTGGCTGGCGGTGGCGCTACGCTCGCGCCCACCGTGATCCGACTCCGTCGCGGAAACGTGGCCGGTCGGCGTGCTGCCGCCCTGATCGGCGCTGACTGCTCAGCGGCGAAGGGCGGCCCGGCGGTGCGCGCGGTGACGCAGCCAGCGGGCCACCTCCAGCAGCACGGTGACCGTGATCGACAGACCGATGCCGGCCAGGATTCCGAGCAGCGGCTGGCGCTCGAAGGCCAGCCCACCGAAGATGCCGAGCAGCACGCAGTACAGCGCCCAACTCGCCGCCCCGATCAGGTCGAAGAAGAGGAACGGCCGCAGCGGGTAGCGGACCGCGCCCATGGTCAGCGTGACCGCGGTCCGCCCGCCGGGCACGTAGCGGGCGGCGGTGAGGATCATGCCGCCACGGCGGTCCACCGCCCGTCGGGCCCACTCCGACCCGGCCCGGCGTCGACTCTCCGCCGGTGAGTGGTCCAGCCGGCTCGATCCACCGAGGCGGCCGATCGCGTACGAGACGTGGTCGCCGACGAGTGCGCCGAGCGTCGCTGCGAGCGCCACCAGCACCAGGTTCGGTTCGCCGCCGGTGGCGAGGACGGTGACCGTGATGACCGCCGCCTCGGCCGGCACCAGCGGAAAGAACGCGTCGACGGCGGCGAGCCCGAACAGCAGCAGATACACCGACGGTGAGGTGAGCGTGTGCCGAAGCAGTTCGAGCGCAGCCTCCATGACTCCATGCTCGGGCAGTGGCTGTTAATAGGGGGCCCTTCCTCTACACCAGGCGTTAATAGGGGGACCCTCCTTCTCCTCGGCGGTGGGGCCGTGGGAGGTGAGTAGGACGGGGGTGTCGAGTGCCTCGGCGACGGCTTGCGGCCAGTCGGTGGGTGGGCTGTCGTCGTAGATCGGGCGGGCGCGGAGCAGGCGGGCGGTGAGTGCGGCCTGCCGGTCGAGGTCGCCGGGTGGGCCGGGCAGAAGGCGGTCCAGGTTGTCGTAGCGGCGGCAGATGCGCAGGTCGAGGCCGCGTCCGACGAGATCCAGGTGGGTCAGCGCCAGGCCGTCGACCCCACCGGCGACCCGCAGGGCGTACGCGTGGGCGACCGCGTCGAAGTGGCCGAACCGGAAGCGCCCCTGCCACGGGTTCGTCGAGTTGTGCCTGTCGGCCAGCGGCAGCGCCGGGTCCTCGGTGACCAGCGGGCCCGGTCCGTGTCGGGTGGTGACTGTGCGCAGCACCCCGATCCGGGTCGCCGTCCCGGCCAGTCCGGCCTCGTTCAGCAGGGACTCCGCGTTGGTGTAGGTGGTGGTGCTCCAGGTGGTGTACGGGTGGAAGCCGTGCCACTCGTCCAGCAGCACCCCCTGCGCGCCCTCGAACACGCACGGCCCGGACCGTAGCGCCCCGGCCAGCCAGGACCGGTCGACGATCGCCACCCGCTCGGCGAAGGCGCGGTACGCCGGCAGGCAGTCGGCGACCGGCGGGGCGTCCAGCGGGCCGAGTTCCGCGGTGAGTCGGTCCCGCAGTGCGGTCAACCGGCGACGCAGCAGTTCCGGGCTGCGGCAGTCCGCCACCCGGGGTGCCTCGGCGGGGTGGGCGAGGCCGTACGCGACGGTCTCGCCCACCCCCAGCCCGCAGGAGCCGTGCCGGTCGGCACCGCGGGCCAGTTCCCGGGCCCGGTTGGCGGCCCGGTGGTACGGGGTGGCCAGCAGCGCCTCCCCGTCCACGGTGAGCCGGTCGAGCGCGTCGGGCACCCCGACGGCGGCGAGGTGATCGGCTTCGGCGGCCAGCGCCAGCGGATCCACCACCATGTGCCGGGACAGGTGCGTCCGCACCCCGGGCCGGAACGTGCCGGCACCGAACTGCGCGAACGTGTGGTGCCGGCCATCGCGCAGGACGACGTTGTGCGCCGCCTGCGCGCCCCCGTTGAACCGGACCACCGTGTGCACCGGCCGGGTCGCGCAGAGCCAGTCCACGACCGTGCCCTTCCCGGCGTCGCCGTACCCGAGGTCGACCACGATCGCGTGCTCACGACCGCCGCCACCCGCCGCGCCGACCGCGCCGACCGAGCCGGCCGCGCCGACCGAGCCGGCCGCGCCGACCGAGCCGGCCGCGCCGACCGAGCCCGGCACGGCGGCCGAGCGGGCCGAGTCCGCCGGGCCGGCCGGAGCGAAGGGCAGGGCGGAGGGCAGGGTGGTGGTCACAGCCGGACGATTCCGCTGCCGGTGCCGCGAGTGGCGGGTAGCTCCGCCACCTCGGCCCGCCGTGCCCGGCCCAGTTGCACCAGCGCCTTCGACACGGTGCCGGTCGCCGTCGAACCGGCCCGGTCGAGGTCGCGCAGGCCGGCGTCGAGGTCGATGGCCTCCTCGCCGAGACCGACGGTGAGGGCGATGGTCTCGCAGACCGCGTCGAGGTCGTCCAGCTCCAGGGCGTTCTGGCCGAGCAGGTCCCGCCAGAAGTCGAGCACCTTGCGGTTGCCGGCGTAGTGGCTGCCGGCGGGGAGCAGGTAGTACGTGTCCCAGCGCCGGGTCACCTCGTCGACGAGCTGCCGCAGCGGCAGGTCCTCACGCGGGCCACCGCCGATCAGCCGAGCCACCTCGGCGGCCTTCACCTTGGGGTACGCCAGCTCGTCACCGATGACGAACAGGTAGCCGCGCCGGCCCCGCTTCTCCCAGTGGTCGGTGATCGTGTGCCGGGCCATGAAATAGAGCGCCAGCTCGTACGATTCCCGCATCTGACCGCCGCCGCCACCCTCCAGCACGATTCGGCCGAGGTCGTCGTCCATCCGGTTGTCGGACTCGAACTGCCCGATCTGCAACGGCATCCGGTCGCAGGTGGCGTCGCCGATCGCGCCGAACATGAGCTGCGGATCGCGGGCGTACCCCTGGCGCAGCAGCAGTCCGAGCAGTTGCGGCAGCTTGGTCTGCAGGGTTCGGGGCACCTGCCCCATCGAGCCGGTGACGTCGAAGAGCACCGCGATCGGGGTCGACTGCGGGTGTTCGGCCGAGTCGCGGCTCTCCCGCATCGCGCCGTGCGGGTCCAGCGCCGGGTGCACCTTCCGCGCGCCGCTGTCGCTGTACGAGAACGCGCTGGTGCCGGTGGCCCGGCGGTACCGGTCGGCGGCGTCGTACACGTCGGTGGACCAGACTCCACTGCCCATGGCAGCCTCCTCAGGGGGTAAGGGTGAAGGGTCGGAAGGTGCGCGGGCCGTAGAGCCGGTGCAGCACCTCGTCGAGTTCGCCGAGCAGTCGCCAGGCGTCGTCGGGGCGGGCGGACAGGGGCCGCTGGCGGCAGCCCTGGGCGAAGGCGAGCAGTTCGCGGGGCGCGGCAGCGCCCATCAGCCAGGTCATGCAGTGGGCCGCCATCGCGATGTCGGTGCCTGGCCCGCAGGGGCGGCGGTCGGTGACCTCGACCGGGTACCACTGCTCGTAGCCGGGGACGAGGGCCGGCACGACACCGCCGGTCTCGGCCGAGAGGCACCAGTCGACAAGCACCACGCCGTGCTCGTGCGGCTCGATCAGCACGTGTGGCGGCAGCACCGCGCCGTGCACCACGCCGGCCCGGTGGGCCAGGCCGAGCGCGACAAGCAGCCGCCGCCACATCCAGGCCACGTCGCGGGCGTCCAGCCCGTCCGGGTACGCGCGCCGCACCTCGACCAGGTTGTGCAGGCCGGGTGCGGTGGCGAGCACGGTGATCCGTCGTTCGGCTCCGGTGGTGGCGTCGCGGTGGGTGAAGCTGTCGACGAGCCGGGGCACGTACGGCAGCCAGCGCGGGTCGCCCCGCTCGGCGAGCCGGCGCAGGGCGTTCTCCTCGCGGTCCATCAGGTCGTTGTCGCGTGGGTCGCGGGGCAGCTTGAGCAGCTGGTCGGCGCCGACGTCGTACAGGTCGGCGAGGTCACCGGAGTACGCGGGCCGGCCGCACCGGTAGCCGCGCAACACGGTCTCGCGGCGGGCCCGCCAACGGGTGGTGACCTGGACGAACGCCTCGGTGGCCGCGGCGCGGACGCCCGGCCCGAGCCAGCCGAGCCGGTCGGGGTGCAGCACCGCGACCAGTTCCCGGTAGCGGCGTTCCGGTTCGTCGGCACCGAACAGTTCCTCGTCGTCGCGGGCCGCGCTGACCAGCCGGATTGCCTCCTCTGTTCTCATCGCGCCGTCTCCTCCTTGGCGGGGCGTAGCAGCGCCGGGTGCAGCAGTCGGGCGTCGCCGGCCCGGTAGAGCCGGGCGCGTGGTCCGCCCCGGCTGCCGCCGCGTTCGGTGCTGGTGCCGGTGCTCTCCACGAAGCCCGGCACGGAGAGCACCTTGCGGTGGAAGTTGCCGGGGTGCAGCGGATGTCCCCAGACCGTCTCGTAGACGCCGCGCAGGTCACCGATGGTGAACTCGGGCGGGAGGAAGCGGGTGGCCAGCGGGGTGTACTCCAGCTTGGCGCGGGCCCGCTCCAGCCCGTCGTCGACGATCCGGCGGTGGTCGAAGGCGAGCTGCCGGCTGGCCAGCTCGGCGACCGGCACCCAGGCCGCTGCTTCGGCGTCGGTGCCGGCGGCCGGGTCGGGCAGGTCGGGCGCGAAGGCGAGGTGGGCCACGGAGACGATCCGCATCCGTGGATCCCGGTCGGGCGCGCCGTAGCTGGCCAGCTGTTCCACGTGTACGCGGCGCAGTGGCTCACCGCCGAGCCCGGTCTCCTCGGCCAGTTCCCGGCGAGCGCCGGTGGCGAGGTCCTCGTC
The DNA here is from genome assembly GCF_003236305.1 of Micromonospora endophytica. Taxonomy (GTDB): domain Bacteria; phylum Actinomycetota; class Actinomycetes; order Mycobacteriales; family Micromonosporaceae; genus Micromonospora; species Micromonospora endophytica. The sequence continues at coordinate 21,665 of NZ_POTX01000056.1, forward strand.
GGGCCGGACGAAACCGCCGGGCAGTGCCCAGTGGCCCGCGTACGGCTGCGCGCCGCGCCGGATCAGCAGCAGGTGCAGTGCGCCGTCGCGGATGGTCAGGGCGACCACGTCGGCGGTGACCGCCACGGCCGGATAGGCGTTCGGGTCGTACGCGGCGAGGAAGTCCTGCTCGTTCACAATCAATCACTCTCACTCTGAGAATATCTCGAACTAAGAACAACTTAGCGCGAAAAGAAGGGCCGGGCAAGTGCCCGACCCTTCCGTCGTCGCGGTGATCCTCAGTTGATGGTGCCCACCAGGTGCGGGCGACCGCGCTCGTCGTGCAGCGCGAAGTCCCAACCGTCGCCATCCCGCCCGGCGCTGAACGCGACGGTGCCGGGCAGCGGCACCGGGAGCTTGAACGCCACCTCCACCGTGTACGCCTCGGGCAACCGGTTCTCCAGCGCGGCGAGGCAACGGGCCTTGCTCCACATGCCGTGCGCGATAGGGCGGGGGAAGCCGAACAGTCGCGCGCCCCAGCGGGAGGTGTGGATCGGGTTGTGGTCGCCGGAGACCCGCGCGTACTCCGTACCGATCCGGGGTGTCACCCGCCACCGGGCGGTGGCGGCCGGCGGCGCGGGCCGCTCGCCCCGGTCGCGCCGCTCGCCCTCGCCGGGTGTGCGCTGCCGGCCGAGGTACGTCGAGACGCCGCGCCACACCTCGACCCCGTCGGTCGACCCGACGAGTACGACGTCCACCTGCCGACCCCGGTCGTGCGGGCGCAGGTGCTCCGCCCAGGTGGTGAACTCCAGGCGGTCGGCGATGGTGAGCGGCCGGTGCACGGTGATCCGGTTACCGATGTGCACCAGGCCGACCAGCGGGATCGGGAACTCCGCCGCGCTGAGCAGCCGCAGCGCCAGCGGGAAGCCCATGACGTGCGGGAAGGTCGCGGGCAGCCGGTCGGTCAGCCGGAACCCACACACCCGGTCGTACTCGGCCAGCCGGACCGGATCGACGGCCACCCCGCCCACGGTCAGCTCCACTGCGGGCAGGTCGTCGCCGCGCCGGCCGCCGAAGCCCGGCATCGCGCCCAGCAGCGCCCGCCGGTACAGCGGACCGGCCGCCGGCAACCTCGGCAGCTCGATCCGGGCGGGCACCGCGTCGGCCGGTGCCGTCGCGCCGGCCTGGTCCACCGCCGGGCCGGGTTGTTCCGGCGGGCCGGCCGTCGGGTGCCGGTCGGCGGTCACCCCGGCGGCCAGGTCGGCGAGGTCCCGGGTCGGCCCGGCCGGCCCGCCGTCATCCGGCGGGGCCGCCCGCGCGGCGGCCAGCAGGTCCGGCGTGAGGATCGTGGTCGGTCCGTCGATCAACTCGCCGACGGAGAGTTCGTCGGCCGGCTCGTCGTCGCGGCGGCTGCGGCGGACCATCACGCCCCCAGCAGGCTCTGGCCGCAGACGCGGACCACGTTGCCGCTCACCGCACCGGAAGCCGGCCAGGCCAGCCAACCGATGGTCTCGGCCACGTCCACCGGCAGCCCGCCCTGCGACAGGCTGTTCATCCGGCGGCCCGCCTCGCGCAGCGTCAGCGGGATCCGGGCGGTCAGCCGGGTCTCGATGAACCCGGGCGCGACGGCGTTGACGCTGATCTGCCGCTCGCGCAGGGCCGGGGCGAGCGAGTCGACAAGCCCGATCACCCCGGCCTTGCTGGTGGCGTAGTTCGTCTGGCCCCGGTTGCCGGCGATCCCGGCGATCGAGGAGACACCGACGATCCGGCCGCCGGCCGGAATCAGGCCGCGCTCCAGCAGTGTGTCGTTGATCCGTTCCTGGCTGGACAGGTTGACGTCGATGACCTGGTCCCACCGCTCGGCGTCCATCCGGCCGAGGGTCTTGTCCCGGGTGATGCCGGCGTTGTGCACCACCACGTCCACCCGGCCGTGCCGCTCGGTCAGGTGATCGGCGAGCCGGGCGGGCGCGTCGGCGGCGGTCAGGTCGAGCTGTACCGCGCTGCCGCCGATCTCGTTCGCCACCGCGGCCAACTCGTCACCGGCGGCCGGGACGTCCAGCGCCACCACCGTCGCGCCGTCGCGGGCCAGCACCCCTGCCAGTGCCGCGCCGATGCCCCGGGCCGCGCCGGTGACCAGCACGACCTGGCCGTCCAGCGGGCGGTCCCAGTCGGCCGGCGCGCTCGCCCGGCCGGCGCCGACCCGGATCACCTGTCCCGAGACGTACGCGGACCGGCCGGAGAGCAGGAACCGCAGGGTCGACTCCAGACTGGTCCAGGTGCCCTGGTCGGCGTCGCGCGTGACGTAGACCAGTTGGGCGGTGATGCCCCGGCCGAACTCCTTGCCGATGCTGCGGGTCAGCCCTTCCAGGGCCCGCTGGGCGGTCGCCTCGCGCGGCGTGCCGCACTCGGCCGGCGGGGTGCCGAGCACGATCACCCGACCGCTGGGCTGCACCGCGCGGGCCTGCGGGTGGAAGAAGTCATAGAGCTGGCGCAGCCCGGTCGAGTCGGTGATGCCTGTCGCGTCGTAGAGCAGGGCGGCGCTGGCGGGCGTACGACCGGTTGCCGGATCGGGCACGGCGGTGGCCGGATCGCGCAGGGCGAGCCCGGCGGCGGCCAGGATCTTGCCGACCGGCTCGGCGAGCCGGCCACCGGCGGCGGCGCCGAGCAGCGCCAGCCCGGGAAGGATCGGCTCGCCGGGCGCGTGCCGGCGCAGTCGCGGCGGATCGGGCAGCCCGAGGCGCTTGACGAGCGCCCGACCGGCGCCCGACTGGACGAAGCTCGCGTACCTGTCGGTCATAGGCGTAGCCTACTGGTGAGTAAGGTGCGGGCAACACTTCCCAGGAGGCGAATCGTGCAGGACGTTCGACGGGTCGCGGTGATCGGCGGCAACCGGATCCCCTTCGCCCGCTCCAACTCGCGGTACGCCAGCGCCTCCAACGCCGACCTGCTCGGTGCCGCCCTGGACGGGCTGATCGCCCGGTTCGGCCTGGCCGGACAGCAGGTGGGCGAGGTGGTCGCCGGTGCGGTGCTCAAGCACGCGAAGGACTTCAACCTCACCCGCGAGGTGGTGCTCGGCTCCAAGCTCGACCCGCGCACCCCGGCGTACGACATCCAGCAGGCCTGCGGCACCGGCCTGGAAGCGGCCATTCTGGTCGCCAACAAGATCGCCCTCGGGCAGATCGAGGTCGGCATCGCCGGTGGCACCGACACCACCTCCGACGCCCCGCTCGCGGTCAACGAGGAGCTGCGCCGCACCCTGCTCAAGCTCAACTCCGCCCGCACCCTCGGCGAGCGGCTCAAGATCGCCGCGAAGCTGCGCCCGGCCCAGCCGTTCAAACCGGAGATCCCGCGCAACGCCGAGCCGCGTACCGGGCTCTCCATGGGTGAGCACGCCGCCCAGACCACGCTGCGCTGGAACATCGACCGGCAGGCGCAGGACGAACTGGCGCTCCGCTCGCACCAGCGGCTCGCCGCCGCGTACGACAAGGGGTTCTTCGACGACCTGATGACCCCCTATCTGGGCCTCACCCGGGACCAGAACCTCCGCCCCGACACCACCCTGGAGAAGCTCGGCGGGCTGCGGCCGGTCTTCGGCACCAAGGGTCCGGACGCCGAGCGGGCCACCATGACCGCCGGCAACTCCTCACCGCTCACCGATGGTGCCTCCACTGTGCTGTTGGCCAGCGAGGAGTGGGCCCGCGCGCACCACCTGCCGGTACTGGCCTGGTTCAGCTGGTCGGAGACGGCCGCTGTGGACTTCGTGCACGGCGACGAGGGTCTGCTGATGGCACCCGCGTACGCGGTGCCCCGGCTGCTCGCCCGGGCCGGGCTGACCCTTCAGGACTTCGACTACTACGAGATCCACGAGGCGTTCGCCGCGCAGGTGCTGGCGACCCTCGCCGCCTGGGAGTCGAAGGAGTTCTGCGTCGAGCGGTTGGGCCTGGACGCCCCGCTGGGCACCATCGACACCGACAAGCTCAACGTCAACGGCTCGTCGCTGGCCGCCGGTCACCCGTTCGCCGCGACCGGTGGCAGGATCGTGGCCACCCTGGCCAAGCTGCTCGCCACCAAGGGCAGCGGTCGCGGGCTCATCTCCATCTGCGCCGCCGGCGGCCAGGGCGTGGCCGCGATCCTGGAGCGCTGACACCCCCTTTCAGGGGCAAAACTGCACTAAGCATCACATTCACGTATGAACCTCGCAGGCTGAAGGAACTCATTGTCCTTCAGCGGGAGGTTTGTGATGAAACGTACGCGATGGCTGGTAGCCCTGCTCTCCGGCGCCGCGCTCGCCGTCGTCCCCGGCATCGCCCCGACCGACGCGGCGCCGACGGCCAACACCACCCGGCTCGCCGCGGCCACCGACGACGGCACCGCAAAACCGGACGGGGAACCGGGACAACGGTCCAAGGGAGCCGTGCCTGCCCGGCCGGCCAAGCCGGGTGGCCAGAAGCTCTGCCGCCCCGGCACACCCCCGGACGCGCCGCAGACCACCGTCTTCTACGACGGGAACCGGCTGTTCGGCCCCGCCCAGCTGCCGTACGCGTCACCGGTCGGCCCGCTGCTCGCCGGCTACCAGCGCTTCGGCGCGCAGACCGAGAACGAGTGGGTGCAGAACTACACGGTGCCCGGAGACCCGACCCGGCTGATCTTCCCGCCGGAGAACGGTTTCGTGCTCGGGCCGGACGGCAAGGCGATCAAGCAGCGGCAGACCATGCTGCCCGGATACCGCCTGGACCGCTTCGGCTTCACCGGCGGTGCCTTCCTCGCCCCACTCGGCACCCCGTTCAACGCCCGCTCGCTGGCACCGCAGAGCCTGAACACCCCGCCGACGCCGCCGGCCACCACGCCGCCCGCGCCGCTGGCCAACTACCACACCTACTGCGTGCTCAAGCCCTTCGACGTGGACTCCGGCCCGATCGCGCCGTGGTTCGCCCAGCCCGGCCTGGGCACCCAGTTCCAGCTCAACCCGGCGTACGTGCCCAAGGCCGGGTCGAACCTGACCGTGCAGTGGCTGCTCGACCACAAGTACATCGTCGAGGAATACCTCGGTGGCCCCTGCCCGAACGTGAAGGAGCACACCGTGCCGCGCCAGGGTGGCAAGGCCGGCAGCCAGCCCGCGACCAAGGAGTGCTGACCGGGAAAGTCCTCCTCGGGGCGGTGGCCACGCTGTTCGTGACCACCGCCCCTAGGCTCGCCGTCGTGGAGGTGGCAACGTGAATCGGCACGAGGTACGCGATGCCCTGCTCGCCGCCGGGCTGTCGCCGGACGCGTTCGAGCTGGAGGGTGTGCACGAGCACGTGCCGGTGCCACCCGACTTCTGGTTCCTCCGCCGGAGCACCGAGGGCTGGGAGATCGGCGCGTACGAACGCGGCCACTACGACGTACGCCAGGTCTTCGCCACCGAGGCGGCGGCCTGCGCCGGCCTCTGGACCGCCCTCACCGGCCGTCCCGCCCCACCCTGAGGCCAGCAGCGAAGAACGCCGCCCGGATCGGGCGGTGCCCTATCGTGCGTCCTCGCCCGTGAGCGGTTTGCCACCACCGAGGGGCGGTCGGCCGTCGGCTGGCAGGTGCCGGAGAATGGGTGGGTGACGACGATCCCGAACGTGCTCGCCCACCGGTACGCCTCGCCCGAACTTGTCGCTCTCTGGTCGCCGGAGGAGAAGATCCGGCTGGAGCGGCAGCTCTGGCTCGCCGTACTCCGGGCTCAGCGGGACCTCGGCGTGTCGGTGCCGGACGGGGTGGTCGAGGCGTACGAGCGGGTGGTGCACGATGTTGATCTTGATTCGATCGCGGCGCGCGAGCGGGTGACCCGGCACGACGTCAAGGCGCGGATCGAGGAGTTCAGCGCGCTCGCCGGGTACGAGCACGTGCACAAGGGGATGACCTCGCGGGACCTCACCGAGAACGTCGAGCAGCTCCAGGTGCGCCGGTCGCTGGAACTGATCCGGGACCGGGTGGTGGCGACGCTGGTCCGGCTGGCCTGGCACGCGCACGAGTACGCCGATGTGGTGATGGCCGGCCGGTCGCACAACGTCGCGGCGCAGGCGACCACGCTGGGCAAGCGCTTCGCGTCGGCCGCGGAGGAAATGATCATCGCGTACGAGCGGCTTTCGGACCTGATCGACAGGTACCCGCTGCGCGGAATCAAGGGTCCGGTGGGTACCGCCGCCGACCAGCTCGACCTCTTCGACGGTGACGCCGACAAGGTGGCGGAGCTGGAGCGGCGGGTCGCCGCCCACCTCGGGTTCAACCGGGTGCTGGACAGTGTCGGGCAGGTCTACCCGAGGTCGCTCGACTTCGATGTGCTCTCCGCGCTGGCGCAGGTCGCCGCGGCGCCCTCGTCGCTGGCCACCACGATCCGACTGATGGTCGGCCAGGAGTTGGTCACCGAGGGCTTCAAGCCGGGGCAGGTCGGCTCCAGCGCGATGCCGCACAAGATGAACACGCGCTCGTCGGAGCGGGTGAACGGCTTCGCGGTGATCATCCGGGGGTACCTGTCGATGGTCGGCGAGCTGGCCGGCGACCAGTGGAACGAGGGGGACGTCTCCTGCTCGGTGGTGCGCCGGGTGGCCCTGCCCGACGCCTTCTTCGCCGCTGACGGGCTGTTCCAGACGTTCCTCACCGTGCTGGACGAGTTCGGCGCCTACCCGGCAGTGATCAACCGGGAACTGGAGCGTTTCCTGCCCTTCCTGGCCACCACCAAGATCCTGGTGGCGGCCGTCCGTCGAGGCGTCGGCCGGGAAACCGCCCACGAGGCGATCAAGGAGCACGCGGTAGCCGTGGCCCTGGCCATGCGCGAGCAGGGCACTCTCGAGAACGACCTCTTCGACCGCCTGGCTGCCGACCCGCGCCTCAACCTCACCCGAGCCGAGATCGACGCCCTGGTCGCCGACCGCGCCGCCTTCACCGGTGCGGCCCCCGCCCAGATCCAGTCGGTAACCGCCCGAATCACCAAAATCGCCCAGTCTCACCCCGCCGCCACCACCTACACCCCACC
>NZ_POTX01000057.1 GCF_003236305.1 Micromonospora endophytica
GGGGTGGGGCCGCCGGGCTGGCCGGGGCGTTGGCGTTGGCGCGGGCCCGCCGCTCGGTGCTGGTGGTGGACGCCGGTGAGCCGCGCAACGCCCCCGCCGCCGGGGTGCACCACTATCTCGGGCGGGAGGGTACGCCGCCGGCGCAGCTGACGGCTGCCGGCCGCGAGGAGGTACGCGCCCACGGCGGGCAGGTGGTGGCCGGACGGGTCGATGGGGTCACCCGCGACGGGGACGGGTTCGTGGTCACCGTCGACGGGACGCGTACGGTGCGGGCGCGGCGGTTGCTGGTGACCACGGGGCTGGTCGACGAGCTGCCGGACGTGCCGGGGCTCACCGAACGGTGGGGCCGTGACGTGCTGCACTGCCCGTACTGTCACGGCTGGGAGGTGCGGGACCAGCGGATCGGGGTGCTGGCCACCGGGCCGTTCGCGGTGCAGCAGGCGTTGCTGTGGCGGCAGTGGAGCCCGCAGGTGCTGGTGCTGCTGCACGACGCGGCGGTGCTCGACGCCGCGCAGACCGAACGGCTCGCCGCCCGGGGTGTGCCGGTGGTGTCCGGTCCGGTGGCGGCGGTGGAGCTGGCCGGTGACCAGCTCACCGGGGTGCGGCTGGCCGACGGTGAGCTGGTGGAGTTGGACGCGGTGGTGGTGGTCACGCGGATGGTCGCCCGGTCGGTGTTGCTGGAGTCGCTCGGACTGTCCCCGGTCGACGTGGAGATGTCCGGGCATGTGATCGGTCGGCGGGTGCCGGCCGACGCCACCGGCGCCACCGCCGTGCCGGGTGTGTGGGTGGCCGGCAACGTCACCGACGTGTCCGCGCAGGTGATCCGGGCGGCCGGGGCCGGCACGACGGCCGGCGCGGCGATCAACGCCGACCTGGTCGAGGAGGACACCGACGCGGCGGTGACCGCGTATCGGGAGCAGCGGGAGACGATGTTCACCGAGGCGGCGTGGGAGCAGCGTTACCAGGCACGCGACGCGGTGTGGAGTGGCCGGCCCAATCCACAGCTGGTCGCCGAGGTCGAGGGGTCGGCCCCGGGCCGGGTGCTGGACGTGGGCTGCGGTGAGGGCGCGGACGCGGTGTGGCTGGCCGAGCGGGGCTGGCAGGTGACCGCGGTGGACATCTCCGACACCGCGTTGACGCGGGCCGCCGCGTACGCGCGCGAGCGGCGGGTCGCCGAGCGGATCGAGTTCCGCCACGCCGACCTGATGCGCTGGACGCCGGAGCCGGACGGCTACGACCTGGTGTCGGCGCAGTTCATGCAGCTGCCGCCGCAGCCGCGGCGGGACCTGTTCGGCCGGTTGGCCGCCGCGGTGGCGCCCGGCGGGCGACTGCTGATCGTCGGACATCATCCGCGTGACCTGCGTAGCAGCGCCCACCGCCTGCACTTGCCGGAGATGATGTTCACCGCCGAGCAGGTCGCCGCCGAGTTGGACGCACAACGGTTCGAGGTGCTGGCGGCGCAGACCCGGCCACGCACGACCGTCGACCCGCACGGGCAGCAGCACACCATCCACGACGCGGTGCTGCTGGCCCGCCGCCGGTAGCGGTCCGCCGCGCGCTGGTGGCCTGCGGCTGTTCCGTCCGGTGGCCGAGGAACCGGCGACGCAGACCCGGCCGGTGAGGCGCGACGCAGACCCGGCGGTGAGGCGCGGCGGCGGCCGGACCGCCCGGCGCGGTAGCCTTCGGCGCGTGATCGCGCCTGACTCGTCCGCGCCGCCCGTGACCCGGCCCGCCGCCTCGCCGCTGCGTTCCGAGCCGGCTCACCCGCCGCTGCGTCTACCGGTGGCGGTGGTCCTGGCGGTGGCCGCCGGGCTGGCGCTGCTGGTGTCGTTTCCGCCGTACGGGTGGTGGCCGTTGGCGCCGGTGGGGGTGGCGCTGCTGGCCGCGGCGACGCACCGGCGGCGGCTGCGAGCCGGCGCCGGTCTGGGTTTCCTGACCGGTCTGGCGCTGTTCGCGCCGTTGCTGGCCTGGACGAACCTGCACACCGGTTACCTGCCGTGGGTGCTGCTGTCGCTGCTTCAGGCCGGCTACCTGGCGTTGCTGGGGGTGGCCACGGCGTGGGTGTCTCCGCTGGTCGACCGGATCCCGGCGGTGTGGCCTGCGGTGACCGGTGTGCTGTGGGTGGGGCAGGAGGCGCTGCGGGACCGCACCCCGTTCGGTGGGTTCCCGTGGGGGCGGCTGGCGTTCGGTCAGGACGGTTCGCCGCTGCTGCGGCTGGCCGCGCTCGGTGGCGCGCCGTTCGTCACGTTCGCGGTGGCGGTGACCGGCGGGCTGCTGCTGGCCGGGGTGTGGTGGCTGGTGCGGGCTCGCCGCGCCGGTGGTGAGGGCCGGTGGTGGGTGCCGGCGGCCGGCTGTGTCGCCGCGGTGGTCCTGCTGCTCGGTGGTGGGTTGCTGGTGCCGGTGGCCGCGCCGAACGGCGGTGAGAGTGTGACGGTGGCCATCGTGCAGGGCAACGTGCCGCGTCTCGGGTTGGACTTCAACGCCCAGCGGCAGGCGGTGCTCGACAACCACGTCAACGCCACCCTCGCGCTGGCCGACGAGGTCGGCGACGGCAGCCGGGCCCGGCCCGACCTGGTGGTGTGGCCGGAGAACTCCAGCGACATCGACCCGCTGCGCAACCCGGCGGCCGGTGCCCGCATCTCCGCGGCCGCCGACGCGATAGGCGCGCCGATCCTGGTGGGTGCGGTGTTGACCGGGCCGCAGCAGGGACAGGTGCGCAACGCGGGGCTGTTGTGGCATCCGGGTCGCGGTCCCGACCTGGAGCAGTTGTACGTCAAGCGGCATCCGGTGCCGTTCGCGGAGTACGTGCCGCTGCGTCGGATCGCCCGGATGGTCAGCGATCAGGTCGACCGGGTCCGGGCGGACTTCGTGGCCGGCACCACCGCGGGAGTGCTGCGGACCCCGGCGGTGGTGCTCGGCGACGTGATCTGTTTCGAGGTCGCCTACGACGGGTTGGTCCGCGACACGGTCGTCGGTGGAGCGCAGCTGCTGGTGGTGCAGACCAACAACGCCACCTTCGACGTGGCCGAGGCCCGCCAGCAGTTGGCGATGGTGCGGCTGCGGGCGGTGGAGCACGGCCGGCCGGCGTTGATGGCCTCCACGGTCGGTGTGTCCGGGTTCGTGGCCCCCGACGGGCGGGTAAGCGACGCCACCGGGTTCAACACCCGCGCGGTGGTGGTGCGGCAGGTGCCGCTGACCGGGGGACGCACGCTGGCTACCCGGGTCGGGGTGCTGCCGGAGGTGCTGTTGGCGGGGTTGGCGGTGGCCGCGCTCGTCGGTGCGGCCGTGCTGCGGCGTCGTAAGGGCGCGGGGCCCGGCCGCACCCCGACGGGGGTCGCCCACCGCGACCGCACGCCGACGGGGTAGGTGTGAGAGGGGGTCGTGGTGGCGCAGCTAAGCGACATCCGTCCGGTGGTGTTCGGGGTGGGGCGGGTGCTGGTGGTCATCCCGACCTACAACGAGGCCGACAACGTCGCGGCGATCGTGCGGCGGGTCCGGCGCGCCGCGCCGCAGGTGGAGATCCTCGTCGCCGACGACAACAGCCCCGACGGCACCGGTGCGCTCGCCGCCGCGCTGGCCCGCGACGACGGGCAGGTGCATGTGCTGCACCGCGACGGTAAGCGGGGCCTCGGCGCGGCGTACCTGGCCGGGTTCGCGTGGGCGCGGCAGCGCGGTTACGACGCGGTGGTGGAGATGGACGCCGACGGCTCCCACGCCCCGGAGGATCTGCCGGCGCTGCTGCGTGCCGCCCGCGACGCCGATGTGGTGATCGGGTCGCGGTGGACGCGGGGTGCTCGGGTGCTGAACTGGCCGTTGCGGCGGTTGATGCTGTCGCGCTGCGGCAACCTGTACGCGCGCCTGGCGTTGGGGGTGCCGGTGGCCGATGCCACGGGCGGCTACCGGGTCTACCGGGCGGCGGTGCTGGACGCGTTGGATCTGGAGTCGGTGTGTTCGCAGGGTTACTCGTTCCAGGTGGAGCTGTCCCGGTTGGCGCACCGGGCCGGGGCGCGGATCGTGGAGGTGCCGATCACGTTCGCCGAACGGGAACGGGGCACCAGCAAGATGAGTCCGTTGATCGTGGCGGAGGCGCTGTGGCGGATCACCGGTTGGGCGATGCGCGACCGGCGTACGGCGGTGCGTCGTGGGTGGCGTGCGGCCACCGTGGGGCAGGCCCGGTGGCCTTGAGCGGGGTCGTGTCATGCTGGATGGACGCAGCCGGTCACGCCTGCCGGGCGGGCCGCGTACGAGGCGCCGTGAGGCGGTTTGGGGTGAGATGCGCCGAGCACTGAGGTTCGTGCCGTTGGTTCTGCTGGTGTCCGTGGCCGCAGAGTTGGCCGTGTTCGTGGTGCTGGGCCGCAGCATCGGTTTCGGTGCGGCGACGCTGCTGGTGTTCGCGGCCTCACTGCTCGGGCTGGTGCTGCTGCGTCGGGAGGGCATCCGGGCGTGGCAGGGGTTCCGGGAGGCGGCGCGGGCCGGGCGGCCGCCGGGTCGTGAGGTGACCGAGGGGCTGGTGGGTCTGCTCGGTGCGTTGTTGCTCGCCACCCCGGGTCTGGTCAGTGCCCTGGTGGGGTTGGCGCTGCTGGTGCCGCCGGTGCGTCGGCTGGCCCGGGTCGGGATGCAACGGTCCGCGGAGCGGCGGATGTCGTCGATGGCCGCCGGTGACCTGTTCGGGCCGCGTCGGGTGCGGGTGTATCGGGCCGGGCCGCAGCAGCCCGGGTCGACTCCTCAGCAGCCCGCGCCGGCGGCGGCGGAGCCGCTCGGGCGGCCGGTGGTCGGGACGACGGGGCAGCCGGGCGCTGACAGTGGCGCCGCCATCGAGGGGGAGATCGTCGAGCCGCGCTGAGCGCGGCGGCCGCTGCGTCGCCGCGGCCGGGTGGAAACGACCCGACGCCCCGGAAGAGGATCTTCCGGGGCGTCGTGGTGTGGTGTGGGTCAGGCGCGACCGCGGCGGGTGCGTACCTCCTGCAGCCGTTCGGCGAGGATGTCCTCCAGCTCGGCGATGGAGCGCCGCTCCAGCAGCATGTCCCAGTGGGTGCGGGGCGGCTTGGCCTTCTTCTGCTCCGGCTCGTTGCCGTCGACCAGCCGGGCCACGCTGCCGTCGAACTTGCATTCCCAGGTGGTCGGCACCTCGGCGTCGACCGCGAACGGCACCTCGAACTGGTGCCCCTTGGCGCACAGGTACTCGCGGGTCTGCCGCGGCGCGAGCTCCGTGTTGCGGTCGGATTCGTAGCTGACCGCGCCCAGTCGGCTACCGCGCAGCATGCGCTCGCCCATGATCGACTTCCCCTCTTCGGTGGTGCTGGTCCTGTCGGTGCAACGGTCCGTGGCCGCCGGGGCATTCCCGGTGTCGGCGATGTACGCGCGCTGCGCGGTCAACGGTAGCCGGACCTGGCGTACGCCCGGCCGGGTCGTCACGGCGGACCGTCACCGCCAGCGGGAATGGTAGCCGGTCGGCGGCCGCCACGCGCAGGCTCGCGGCAACCCGCCTTGCCGGACCGCCGTGGTGGTCTGCGCCTCGGCTCGACCGAGAACGTCGACACCGTCCCTAGCGGGGTGGGTGGGTGCGGGTGAGGGCGGTGGCCAGGTCGGCGACCTGACCGGCGAGTTGGGCCACCCGCTGACGGGCCTCGTCGCGGTCGGACTCGATGGCGCGCAGCCGTACCGTCAGCTCATGCTGCCGGTCGGCGGCGGCGGCCAGTTCGGCGCGCAGCGTGTCGAGGTCGGCGCGGGCGGCGCTCAGCTCCCCGGCTGCCTGCCGCGCCGCCGCCTGTGCCCGTTCGTCCTCGGTGGCGGCCTGCGCCCGCAGTTGCGCGATCTGCGCCTCGGCCGCCGCGAGCCGCTCCCGGGACTGCGCCTCGGCCGCGGCGAACCGCGTCTGCGCCTGAGCGGCGGCGGCGCGGGCCTCGCCGAGCTGCGCCTGTGCCTGCTCGGTGGCGGACCGCACCCGGTCGAGTTCCGCCCGCAGCTGCGTGACCTGCGCGGCCGCGTCGGCCCGCACCTGGTCGGCCTGTGCGGTGGCGCGGGTGGCGTCGGCGCGGGCGGCATCGCGTTCGGTGGCGCGCTCGGCACACCGGCGGCGTTCGGCCTCCAGTTCGGTGTGCAGCGTCGCCGCGCGGTCGCGGGCCTGATCCCGGTCGGTCTCGGCCTGCGTCCGCAGCGCCTGCGCGGCGGCGGCGGCGCGACGCGCCTCGTCGCGGGCCGACTCGGCCTGCCGTGCCCGCTCGTCGGCGGCCTCGGCGTGTGCCGCGGCCTGGGTGGCGTCGGCGCGGGCGGTGTCGCGTTCGGCACGCGCGGCGGTCGCCTCCTGGCGGGCCCGGCCGGCCGCGACGGTGGCCTGTTCGGCCTGGCCACGCGCCTCGTCGCGTTCGGTCTGGGCCGCGGCCACCGCGGTGGCCGCCTCCGCCCGCACCTCGGCCAGTTGACGCTCCACACCGGCCGGGGACAACTCGGCGTGCAGCGCCTCGGTGAGCGTCGCCACGACCTGGTCGAGCCGCTCCACCGCCTCCCAGGTGCGGGCCACCTGCCCGGGCAGACCGGGGGCGTTGCGGTGCCGCATCCGGCTGTTGCGGGAGGCCCGCTGGCAGGCGCCGTCGTTGTCGCGGCAGTAGCGGAACGGGCGGCCGGCGGCGGCGCGCTGCGGCACGTCGCGTCCGCAGTGGGCGCAGGGGCGGGTGTCGGCGGCAGGCTGGGCGTCCATCGAACGGGCAGTCTAGTCGGCGGCGCACGCCACCTCGGCCGGGTCACCGGACCGGGCCGGTCACGACGCGCCGTCCAGCGCCGCGACCACCTGCTCGCCCGCCACCGCCACGGCGACGCCGTCGCCGGGCGCGGCCGCCGGTGCGGCGGCGGTGCTGTCGCGGACCGTCAAGCGGGGCGGCAGCAAGGTGCGCTCCGGCACCGCCTCGTCGCGCAGCTTACGCATCAGCAGCGACACCGCCTGCCGGCCGATCTCCTCGGCCGGCACCGGCACCGACGTGAGTCGGGGGCTGGCGTGTTCGGCGAACTGGTCCGGGCAGACCGCCACCACCGACACGTCGTGCGGCACCCGCCGACCCAGCGCCGACAGCGTCGTCTGCACCGGCCCGACCGCCGCCTCGTTCTGCACCACCAACCCCGAGATGCCGGGTTGCTGCGCGAACAACTCGACCACCCGCCGCTGCACCTCGGCGGCGTTCTCGGCACACGGCAACGCCACCGCGTCGACACCGTGGCGGACGGCCGCCTCCAGCACCCCGGCGCGGGTCCGGTGGGCGAAGCCCGTGCCGCGGTCGTAGACGGCGGGCGGTGCGCCCAGCAGCGCCACCCGCCGGTGACCGAGGCTGGCCAGATGCTCCACGCAGACCTGACCGGCCCGGTGGAAGTCCAGATCCACACAGGTCAGTCCACCCGGGTCGGCGGGCAGACCGATCAGCACACTGGGTCGGCCCAACTCGCGCAGCAGCGGCACCCGCACGTCGTGCAGCTCCACATCCATCACCAGCACCCCGTCGACCAGGGCGCCCGCGGCGATCCGCCGCAGCCCGGCGGGCCCCTCGTCGGAGGTGAGCAGCAGCACGTCGTGGTCGTGGCGGCGGGCCGAGGTCACCACGGCCGTGGCGAACTGCATCACCACCGGCACCTGGATGCCGGTACGCAGCGGCAACACCAGCGCGATCACGTTGGCCCGCCGGCTGGCCAGGGCACGCGCCCCGGCGTTGGGGTGGTAGCCGAGCAGCCGGATGCTGGCCAGCACCCGGTTGCGGGTCACCTCGGAGATGGCGCGTTTGCCACTGAGCACGTACGACACGGTGCTCACCGCGACACCGGCGTGCCGGGCCACGTCGGCGATGGTGGGTTGGCCCGACGGCAGACGACCGCGCCCGCTCACCGGGCCCCGCTCGCGGTGTGCAGCCGAGACGCCCGCTCGACCGGTTCACCGCGTACGGTGACGGCGCCGACCTGCCGCACGTCGGTCGCGGAGCGCCCGACCAGCACGCTGTGCGTGGCGTCCTCCACCACATAGCCGCCCCGGTCGGCGTCCCACCAGGTCAGCTCGGCGGTCCGCAGCCGCAACGTGACGGTCTGGCGTTCACCGGGAGCGAGGGTGACCCGGGCGAAGTCGCGGAGCTGCCGCAGCGGCTGCTTGACCCGGGAGCGGCGCTGCCGGGTGTAGAGCTGCACCACCTCCTCGCCGGTCCGCGCGCCGGTGTTGGTGACCTCCACGCTCACCTCGACCTGCGCGCCGACGGTCACCGTCGAGGCGCTCAACCGCAACCCGGAGTACGCGAAGTCGGTGTAGGACAGTCCGTGTCCGAACGGGAACAGCGGATCGCCCCGGTAGTACAGGTAGGTGGCGTCGGCGCCGATCACGTCGTAGTCGAACAGGTCGGGCAGTTCGGCGTCGTCGGCGTACCAGGTCTGGGTGAGCCGGCCACCCGGTTCGGCGTCGCCGAGCAGCACCTCGGCCAGCGCGGTGCCGTGTTCCTGCCCGCCGTGCGCCGACCAGAGCACCGCCGGCAGGTGTTCCCGCGCCCAGCCGATCGCGTACGGGTAGCTGCTGGTGAGCACCAGCACGGTACGCGGGTTCGCGGCGTGCACGGCGCGTAGCAGCGCCTCCTGCCGGGCCGGTAGGGCCAGGTCGACGCGGTCCTCGGTCTCCCGGCCGCCCACCATCGGGTGGTTGCCCAACGCCACCACCGCCACGTCGGCGGCGGCGGCCAGCGCGGCGGCCTCGGCCACGCCGTCGGCGACCAGGTCGATGGTGAAGGCGGTGGCGGCCTGCGGCCCGTCACCGTCGACCCGCAGCCGGCCGTCGGTGTCGACGGTGACGTACCGGTCGGTGGCCAGGTGCCGCAGCAGCACCGCCCCGTCGGGCAGCGGATCGAACTGGAAGGTTTCCCGCACCACCCAGCCGCCGGGGCCGGGACGGTCGTTGACCAGGACTCCGTCGTCGTCGGCGCCGACGTGACGGCCGTTGCCGACCGCGCGCAGCGCCACCGTGTCGCGGCCCCAGTCGTAGACGTCGAAGTCGGTGGCCTCGGCGCCCACGGTCAACGGGCCGCCCGCGTCGTCGTCGGGGCAGCCGACGTACCGGTCGGCCAGGCGCAGCCGGATGCGGTCGGCGCCCGGGTGGGTGGTGACCTGCGGCAGCCGTTCGGCCAGGCCCTGGTAGGTGGTGACCGCGTACGGCAGGGTGCCGCTGTACCAGTCCTCGTACACCACGTCGGCCAGGGGGCCGAGCACGGCGACCCGCGACTGCGATGGCAGGGGCAGCAGCCCGGTGTGGTGCAGCAGCACGACGGACTGGCGGGCGGCTTTCCGGGCCAGTTCACGGTGGGCCGGGCAGTCGACGACCTGCGGCCCGGTCGCCGCGTACGGGTCGGTGTGCGGCGGGTCGAGGTCACCCAGGCGCAGCCGGAGGGTGAGGATGCGGCGTACCGCCCGGTCCACGTCGGCGGTGCTGATCAGGCCGCGCCGCAGCGCCTCGGTGAGGCGTTGGCGGGTGGGTTCGCTGTCGGTGCCGTTCTCGGTGAAGCTGTCGATGCCGGCGCGCAGGGCGGCGGCGAAGCCGCTGACGTGGTCGGGCCGGTGGCCCTGCACGCCGGCGATGTTGCTGACCGCCTCGGCGTCGCCGACGACGAGCACCTCACCCGGGGCCCAGCGGCGCAGTTCGGCGTCGATCAGCGGGCTCAGGTGTGCCGGCACCCCGTTGACCAGGTTGTAGGAGGCCATCGCGGCGACCGCCGCGCCGGCGGCCAGGGGGGCGCGGAACGCGGGCAGTTCGTATTCGTGCAGCACCCGGGGCGGCAGGTCGCTGGAGGTGGTGGCCCGGTCGGTCTCGTTGTTGTAGCCCAGGAAGTGTTTGACGGTGGGGGCGGTACGCAGCCGCTCGGGATGGTCACCACGCAGTCCGTGGGCGTACGCGGTGGCCAGCCGGCCGGTCAGCCACGGGTCCTCGGACCAGCCTTCCTCGTTGCGTCCCCAACGCGGGTCGCGCAGCGGGTTGACCACCGGCGCCCACACGTTGAGTCCGACCCGGTCGGGATCGGCGTGGTGCTTGGCGCGTACCTCGTCGCCGACGGCGGCGCCGATGGCCCGCAGCAGGTCCGGATTCCAGCTGCTGGCCAGGCCGATGACCTGGGGGAAGACGGTGGCCTCGCCGAGCCAGGCGACGCCGTGCAGCGCTTCGGTGCCGGTGCGGAAGCCGGGCAGGTCCAGTCGGGGCACCGCCGCCTGCCACTGGTGCAGCAGGCCGATCTTCTCGGGCAGGGTCAGCCGGGCCAACAGGTCCTCGACCCGGGGGTGGGGCGTGGTGCGGTCGGTCATGGTGAGTCGCCTTCCGGTGCCCGGCACGCCGAATGTCGAAGCGCTTCGACGACGGATGGCCGGGTGGCCTCGCAGGTCATGGTGGGATGGCGGTCGTCGGCCCGGACGCTGGCGAAGCGCTTCGACAAACCGCGGAGAACAAGCCGCCCCGGGTGCCCGTACGGGGCGGCTCAGGATCGAGGTTGGCACCCCCGACCGGTCAGGTCAAGACTCCGGCCGGGCGGTGATCAGCGGGCGGGGAGCCGACCGGCCTCTATGGTGGCCAGTGCGGCGGTGGCGCCGCCGAGCGCCGCGGCGGTGGTCAGGGTGGAGGCGTCCAACCGGCAACCGCCGGCGTCGGGCGCGTGGGTCCGTTCGGTCAGCGTCGCGCGGGCCGCCGGCAGCAACCACGGTGCGAGGGTGGCGAGGTGGTCGCCGAGCAGCACCACCTCCGGGTTGAGCAGGTCGGCCAGCAACGCCACCGCTTGCCCGACGTGGCGGCCGGCGGCGGCCAGTCCGCTGAGCACTGTCGGGTCGTCCTGCCGGGCCAGTGCCACGATGCGTTCCAGTTCGGGCAGGTAGTCGGTGATCGGGCCGTCGGCGTCGGCGTCGGGCAGCAACCGGCACACCACGGCGGGCAGCCCGACCAGGGCGGTCAGGCAGCCGCGGCCGCCGCAGAAGCAGGTGGGGCCGGTCGGGTCGAGGCGCAGGTGCCCGATGCCGCCGGCGAGGCCGCGAGCACCGTGCAGCAGCCGTCCGCCGGCGATGGTGCCCGCCCCGACGCTGATGCCGCCGGTCAGGTGCACCAGGTCGGTGGTGCCCGCGTACGCGCCGTGTCGCTGCTCGGCCAGGGCGGCGAGGTTGGCCACGGTGTCCGCCCCGACGGCGAAGCTCGGCTGCCGCAGGGCGGCGCGCAGGTCGGCCGCCACCGGCACGTCCTGCCAGCCCAGGGCCGTGGCCAGCGGCACCGCGCCGGCCGGGTCGACAAGCCCCGGCACGCCCACGGTCAGGCCCAGCACCGTGCGGCCCTGGGCGGTGACCCGGCTGATCGCGCGGCGGCTCAACGCGGCCAGCGCGCGTACCGTCTCGGCGGGGGAGACCGTGGCGGCGGCGAAGGCGCGTCGCCAGGTGAGCAGCCGGTTGCCGCCGAGGTCGATCGCGACCGCCACCAGTTCGTCGGCGTCGACCTGCAGACCCAGGGCGGCGTACGGCTCGCCGTCGAGCACCAGCATCGTCGCGGGTCGGCCGACGCGGTTCTCGGTGAGTCCGGTCTCGCGGACCAGGCGTTTGTCGATCAGTTCGCCGACCAGGCTGGAGACGGTGGCCTTGTTGAGTCCGGTCCGGGCGGCGATGTCCGCTCGGGAGCAGGGAGCGTGCAGGCGGATGTGCCGCAGGACCACCGCGCGGTTGGCCACGCGTACGTCGCCGAGGTCGGTCGGCTGCGGTTCGTTGTGGATGCTGATCACGATCTGCCCGCTCCCTGCGCCGCCGTCACGGCGCGCGTTCATCATCGCGTAGCGCGGCGGCGGGACCGTCATGGTGCCCGGCCGCCGGCACGCCCGGTCCGGTGGGGGCGGTGCGTTCGGCTGGATCCCCAACTAATCCTAGCCGGGTGCCCCTGCCGCGCAAGCCCGTCACCGGACCGCTCGGACGAGCTGCCCGCGCTGCCGATAGTTTCTTCAACGACCAAACGAACTGTCAACGATGATCGTCGATCCCGAAAGTATCGGTGCTGTTGACGTGGGCAAAGCCCACCCCTGGTTTGGACGGACCTTCAACTAAATGAAGCGGGTGGCGGCATGTGACACGACGGTCGGCGGCGCTCAGCCGGCGGCCACGGCGGCACGGGAACGGTCGGCGGCGATGCGCACCGCCAACGCGGCGAGCACCGTGCCCATCAGCACCCGCTGCACCCGCAACCACGCCGGTCGCCGACCGAGGAACCCGGCGATCCCACCGGCGGTCAACACGATCAGCGCGTTCACCGTCAACGCCACCGCGATCTGGGTCAGGCCCAGCAGCAGGCTCTGCACCGCCACGTTGCCCCGCACCGGGTCGATGAACTGCGGCAGCAGCGACACGTACAGGATCGCGATCTTCGGATTGAGCAGGTTGGTGACCAACCCCATGGTGAACAGCCGCCGCGCCGGATCCGGCGGCAGCGGCGCCGGAGTGAACGGCGAGTGCCCGCCTGGACGCACCGCCTGCCAGGCCAGCCACAGCAGGTACGCCGCGCCGGCCAGCTTCACCGCCGTGTACAACGCCGGCACCAGCACGAACACGGTGGCGATGCCGGCCACCGCGGCGCCGAGGTAGACCGCGAAACCCGCCGCCACCCCGAGCAACGAGATCAACCCGGCCCGCCGGCCCTGGGTGACCGACCGCGACACCAGGTAGACCATGTTCGGTCCCGGCGTCAGCACCAACCCCAAGGCGACAAGCGCGATCCCGACGATCCCCGCAGCACTCACCATCTTCGCCCCCGTCCCGCGCTCCTGCGCTCCTGCGCCGAGCCTACGCCGGTGGGGAACACTCCTGAACGCGCAGGTGATGGCGTGGCTGCGCAATCCGTCCGGCCCCCGGGTGGCGGTGCGTCCGGTCAACGCCGACACCGTCGTGGCGCGGTGGCGCGCCGACCGTGCCGGCATCCCCGCCGCAGCACCCTCGGCACCCGTGGGCACACCACCGGCGGCCGGCCGTCGCGGCTGGTTCCGTTTTCGTCGCCGCCGCGCCGCCTGACCGTTGTGGTCACACCCGGGCACGACTAGCATCCCTCGGGTGACTGCCGGGTCGGCCTTGGGCCACAAGCGGACGGATCACCCGGTCCGCCGGTGAGCCGGGAGCGGGCCCGTGGCCCGCCGTCCTTCCACCACACCTCCCGCACGCGCCCCTTCCACCGGGCGCTCGCTGCTGTTCTTCCTTGCTGCCCGCCGCGAGGGACGCCGCCGTTGTGCGGCCCCCCGATGGGCGCGCTCCGACCGCCGTGGCCACCGGCGCCTGTCACCCGTGGCCGACTTCTGCCGTCACAGAAAGCAGAGCATGCCGAACGACTTCAACCAGCAGATCATCGACGAGTTCCGGGCCAACGCCGGCCGGGTGGGCGGCCCGTTCGAGGGTGCGCGCCTGATCCTGCTCACCACCACCGGAGCACGGACCGGCGCCACACACACCACCCCTGTCGGTTACCTGCCCGACGGCGGCGAACGGATCCTGGTGATCGCCTCCGCCGCCGGCGCGGACCGGCACCCGCAGTGGTACCGCAACCTGCTCGCCGACCCGCAGGTCACCGTCGAGGACGGAACGTTCACCTATCCCGCCCGCGCCGAGGTGCTCACCGGCACCGAACGTGACCGGATCTTCGCCCGCGCAGTGGAGGCCGACCCCGGCTGGGCCGCCTACCAGGCGAAAACCTCCCGAGTCATCCCGGTGGTCGCCCTCGAACTCGGTGCGGCCAGCCCGCCACCGAAGGTGACCACCTGGGGCGCCGCCCTGAAAATGATCCACGACGCGTTCCGGCGGGAGTTGGCCCTGATCCAGGCCGAGGTCGACCGCTCCGGTCCCGGTCTCGGCGTCCAGCTACGGGTCAACTGCCTGACCGTGTGCGCCGGCCTGGACGGCCACCACACCAAAGAGGACACGGGCATGTTCGCCGGCATCGGCGCACAACGCCCGGACCTGGCGCCGGTGCTGGACCGACTGCGGGGGGAGCATCGGCGTGTCGCCGAACTGGTGGGGCAACTCCAAGCGGCGGTCACCGCCGACAACACCGACCGCGACCAGGTCCGCGCGCAGGTCGCCCAACTCGTCGCCGACCTGGAGGCACACCTGGCGTACGAGGAGGAACAGTTGATGCCGGTGCTCGACGGCGTCGGCTGACGCCCTGCCGGCGGGCGGTGCTGTCCTGCCCCGCCCGCCGGCAGTGGATCCGCGCCGGTCATGAACCGGCGGAGAGCGCGTTGTAGGCGTCGGCCGGCTCCTGCCCGGAGAGTTCGCCGATACGCGCCATGATCTCGTCGGTGACCGTACGACGTAGTCTGCCGCTGGGGCTGCCGGGTGTCGCCGCGAACCGCAGCGGCGCGCCGAACCGTACGATGATCCGTCCCGGCCGGGGCAGGCGGGCACCGACCGGTTGGATCCGGTCGGTGCCGACCAGGCCGACCGGCACCACCGGCGCGCCTGAGGTGAGGGCGAGCCAGGCGACTCCGGTACGCCCCCGGTAGATGCGCCCGTCGCGCGAGCGACTGCCCTCCGGGTGGATGCCGAAGGCGCCGCCACGGGCCAGCACCTCCAGGGCTGCCTCCAGGGCGGCCTGCGCGGTGCGGTGTCCGTCGCGGGCGACCGGCACCGCGTCCAGACCGGTCAGGCAGGTACGCCACAGTCGACCCTTCAGACCCGGCTGCCGGAAGTACTCCTGCTTGGCCAGGAAGGCCACCGGCCGCGGCGCGACCAGGGGGATCACCACACTGTCCAGGAA
Organism: Micromonospora endophytica; assembly: GCF_003236305.1. Lineage (GTDB taxonomy): Bacteria > Actinomycetota > Actinomycetes > Mycobacteriales > Micromonosporaceae > Micromonospora > Micromonospora endophytica. Next base: position 14,759 of record NZ_POTX01000057.1, read on the forward strand.
CGACAGGTGGTTGGCCGCGAGAATCACCGGACCGCTGCGCGGAATGTGGTCGCGTCCCTCGACCACGGGTTGGAAGATCAGTCGGGCCAGGGGCGCGACGACGGTACGGGTGGCGCGTTGCACGAACACATCGTTCTCCGGTCCATCGGTCACCACGGTGGGCGGCCGGGTCTTCGGATGATCGACCCGGGTGATCAGCTGAAGGCTGCCCCACGTGTGCAACCGGGCAGCTGCGTCCCACGGCGCCCCGCCCGGCGCGACGAAGACAGGAATGACGTGATGGCAGGTGCACACCCAGATGATCTCGGCCGGGTGTTCGAGGAGGTGCCCGAACTCTACGACCGGGTCCGGCCCGGATATCCCGACGAGTTGTTCACCGACCTCGTCACCGTCACCGGCCTTGACGAGAGAGCGTCGGTGCTGGAGGTGGGGTGCGGCACCGGTCAGGCGACCCGCTCGCTGGCGGCGCTCGGCTGCCCGGTGACCGCCGTGGAGCCGGGCGCGGCGATGGTCGCGCTCGCCCGCCGGCAGCTCGCCAGTCACTCCCACCTGCAGGTCGAGCAGTCCACGTTCGAGCATTGGGACGACAGCGGCCGCCGCTTCGACGTCCTGGTCGCCGCGTCGTCGTGGCACTGGGTCGACCCGCGGGTCGGCTGGCGGCGCGCACACGCCGTGCTGCGTCCCGGGGGCTGGCTGGCGCTGCTCGGCCACGTCGTCGTCCGCCGCCCGAACGAGCCGGAGGTGTACGCCGAGACCGCCGACCTGCACGAGCGGTTCTCTCCCGGCAACCCCGACTGGGGCCACCCGCCGGTCGCGGACGAGGTACGCGCCACGGACATGGGTTGGGGACCGGTCACCGATCCCGGTGACCTGTTCGGCCCGCCTACCGTGCGGTGGTACCCGACCGTGCAGTGGTTCACCGGTGAGGGGTTCGCCGACCTGCTGCGTTCGCTGTCGCCGTACCGCAAACTCGACAGGGACGTCCGGGAGCCGCTGCTCGACGCGGTCGCCGAACGCATCCGCACCCGGATGGGCGACCGGGTCGCCCGCCGCTACCTCAGCGTCCTGCGGCTCGGGCAGCGCATCGACTGATGATCGGTGTCAACCGGGTCAAGACCGCAGGCCGGGGTCTGCTCCGCCACCCAGGGCGACCAGGCGATGCTCGACGACGCCGTCACCCGGCGCGGCACCGCACCGAACACAAGGCCAACGCCCTGGTCGGTCAGGTCGTCCGCTTCCTCGACGACCGGGGGTTGTACCAGTCCTTCGGCGGCCAGGGCGATCGACCGCAGCCCGCTCCCGCGTTCCTGTTCGGCGCGTTGCCCTTGGAGCTCTCCGGCCTGGCCGAAAATCCGCTGTACGGTCTGCAGATCCGTCAAGCGCACCTTGAATCGCTGTTGGCGCAGCGGGCTGTCCACCTCGGCGTGGACCTGCGGCGCGGGCACCGGCTACGGCAGCTGAGTATCGAGTGGAACGGGCCACCGATCAGCGACGAGATCCCCGTCAGCATCGACGAGGTGCGCGCAAGCCTCAACCGGGTCCTCGGACCGGACCTGCCGCCCACATGCATCCCGCGGTCGGCGCGCCCGGGCTCAACCTCGGACTGCAGGACGCGGCAAGCCTCGGTTGGAAACTGGCGGCCAGGTGCACGGCTGGGCGTCACCGCCCACGCACCCGCGGCGAGGCCCGCCGACGCCCTTCTCGTCCGGCCCGACGGCTACGTCGCGTGGGCTTCCGGAGCGAACGGCACCGACAACCTCGTCGACGCGCTGACCACCTGGTTCGGCGACCCCAGCCCCGGCGTGCCCGAAAACGCCTGGAGATAGTCGTCGATCTCAGTCAGCACGGCGGCCTTGCCCGCAGCGTCGAGAAACGAGTACCGCACGGCCTGGCGGGCCAACTCGGCGACGCCGTGCTCGTCGAGGTCGAGCAGATCTGCGGCCACCTGGTATTCCCTGTTCAGAGTGGTGGAGAACATGGGCGGGTCGTCGGAGTTGACGGTGACCGGTACACCGGCGGCCACCAACTGCGGCAGCGGATGCTCGGCCAGCGACGGTACCGAACGGGTACAGGCGTTGGAGGTCGGGCACACCTCCAGGGCGATGTCGTGCTCGCGCAGGTAAGCCATCAACTCGGGGTCACGGGCGGCGGCGATGCCGTGGCCGATGCGTTCCGCGCCGAGATGGCGTACCGCATCCCACACGGTCTGTGGGCCGGTCGACTCACCGGCGTGCGGAACGCTGCGCAGCCCGGCTGCCCGGGCGGCGGCGAAATGCCTGGCGTACCGGGCGCGGGAGATTCCCGCCTCCGGGCCGCCCAGCCCGAAGCTGACCAGCCCGTCCGGGCGCTGCTTGAGCGCTACCTCCAGGGTGATGTCGGCACCGGTCATCGTGGGCTCGCCCGGGATGTCGAAGCACCAGCGCAGCTGGATGCCGTGGTCGCGGGCGACCCGCAGCCGGGCGTCCTCCACCGCCTCGCAGTACGCCTCGGCCGGGATACCACGCACGATCGAGGAGTACGGGGTCAGTGTCAGCTCGGCGTACCGCACCGACTGGGCGGCCAGGCCGACACCGATGTCGTAGGTGAGCATGGCCACGTCCTCGGCGTCGCGGATCAGGTCCACCACCGACAGGTACACCTCGACGAAGTGCGCGAAGTCAGTGAACGTGAAGTACTCGGCCAGCAGCGCCGGGTCGGCCGGCACCGCCGTGGTCCCGGCGTGCCGTTCGGCCAGCCGAGCAACGGTCTGCGGTGTTGCCGACCCGACGTGGTGCACGTGCAGTTCCACCTTGGGCAGGTCGGCGATGAAGCCAGTAAGGTCCTTTGCCATATGCACAACCCTCACCGTGCGAGTGAACCGCCGGAGGGACGGCAGCCCCCCAGCGGGAGGCGCCCTTGGACCAAGGAACAGGTCGAGCGTGGCGGATAGTCACCCGTCGCAGCGCCTCTCGACCCGCATCGGCACGCTAACAAGACCGCTCGGTGACGACAACCCTGCGCGACGAGCCAAGATCGCCTTTGGCGTCCGAGACCGCTCCGCCAGGTAGCCGACACCGTGCCCTGGCTCAAGGTGCCAGCCGGAGCGCGGTGTCGGCTGAATGCGGCGCTTAGGACAGCGCTGCTGCAAGGTCGGTAGCGGCCTCGTGCGCGGCAGCGGCCCGGGTGGCTTCGTCCGCGCTCAACGCGACACGGTCAACGCGGGCCAGCATCTCGGCCGCCGTGGCCGGATCGTTCAGGACCATCGCTACCTCAGCGCGGTAGACGAGCACCTCCACCAACGCGACCGGGTCGTCATCTGCTTCGGGATGGGTCAGGGCACTGTCAAGAATCCGAGCCGCCTGTCGGGCGTCCCCTCTGGAGTCGGACTGCACGACGGCGTTCGCCATCGCCTTGCCCAGCCGCCCAGCCGGTGCCGGCGCGGGGGAGGCGGGGGCGTTCTGGAAGACGCGGATCCAGTTGCCCCCTGGATCGATGATGCTGAAGCCGCTCAGCCCGTCGGCGTTCTTCCGCGCCCGGGGCCGGGTCATCCGCGGCGTCCCGGAGACCAATACCTTGCCGTACGCGGCGCGCATTCCCGCCGCGAACGCCCGGTACAGCTGCCCCGTGTCGGAGGTCAGCACGATGCATGAACCGTAGGACTGCGCCGGATCGAACCCCGCGATCTCGAAGAACTGCAGATGCAGATCTTCACGTTGCAACCCCACGGCCGGGTTGGGTTTGCGCTGCTTGTAGGTGGTGTGAAAACCGAGCACCTCGTAGAAGGCGACGATGTCGTCGATGGACGCGCAGGGCAGCAGGGGAATGGTTATCTCGTTGGTCACCCGTACTTCGTAGCCGCCGTGAATGGGCACACGCACATGGAAATGGCCGATCATCAGTCACGGACGACTGAACGGCCGATGCAGCGCGAGCTGCGCTGGCCCATCAGCGACCTCTACCGGCACGTCAGGGTGGCAATCAACCCCGGGGTCCTCCGCGCACTCAGCCGGATCGCGAACGAGTGTCGGCCGGGGGAACGACGGTGGTCAGTCTTCGCCGGCCTTGAGGATGTCCATGAGCCGTTGACCGACCACCACCAAATGGGTGTACGCGAGTTGCAGGTCGGTGAGCGAGGCGACGAACTGCTGACTGTCCCCGGTGGCGAAGGAACGCGAGCAGCTTCGGCCCCGCTCGGCTTGTAGCAAAGCCCGTGAACGAGGGACGCATGCGGCGTCGAGTAGTGGCAGCAGGTCGGCGATCCAGATGCCGTCGCCGAGCAGTTCCACCGCCGCGCGGAGCCGCATCGCGGTGGGGGCGATGGTGAGACTGTGCTGCGGGTCGAGGTCAATGCCGTTCGATTGCCAAGACCCTTGCCGGTGCCTCCTCGACGTACTCCGCGGCCAGAACGAGAGCGCCGGCAGCCCAGCCGTAGACAGATCACACCAGCGTAAGTCCTTACGCACCTTAACTGTCATTATGATGCGTGGACGATATGCCCGATTTGGTGTGATGGTTTATTGGATTGCTGGATAACGAAATCCAATAAACCGCCAAGCATCGGGACATCGACTTGGGTTCACTGAAGTTCTACGGCCGGTTCGGCCGGCTCCCGCGCGGCGCATCCGCGACTCGCGCTACCCCGTCATCCCGGTGACCGCGCGGGGCTCCTCGGCAAAGTGGTCTGGCAGCTACGTCCGTGGCTGAGACCGTGCCGAGCGGTATGCCCGTGCGGCCGTGGACGAGATGACAGCCAGGTGCGGACGGGCCGGCAACCAGACGGTCTGAATGCCGAGTTGCTCGTTCATCGCGGCGAGCTGGTACTCGTAGTGAAGGTCTGCAGCCGTGCGTACGCCGCGGACGATGACCGTGGCTCCGCGGCGCAGGCAGTAGGTGGTGGTCAGGCCGGTCCAGCTGTCCACTTCGATATTGTCCCAGGCTGCCGGGATGGCGTCGCGCACGAGCACGGCCCTGGCCGGGGCCTCGGCGGCTGGCTGCTTGTCGGCGTTCACCGCCAGCAGCACGATGATCCGATCAAACATCACCCGAGCGCGGGCCACCAGGTCGCGGTGTCCCGGGGTGAACGGGTCGAACGTGCCTGGATAAACCGCCAACGAGACGCGCACGGGCGCCACTGCACGATCCGATGTAGCAGTCACCGCGACCCCAACCACATCGCCACGATTGTCTGTGATCTTTCAAGATCTTGTTGCTGCTCAGGTGAGGACGAGGAGGTCCAGGGCGTCAACCACGGGTCCGGTCTCACGTTGCGCTGCCTTGCGCAGTCGGGCCAGACCTGCGGCGTACTCGTCGTCGCTTATCAGTTGCAGAGGGGTGTGTGCCTCGCGGCGCAGTGCCGTCGCAGCCTCGCGTAGTGAGGCCGCGGTCACCTGCGGGACCTGTTCGAGGCCGACGGTGACGAACCCGGCGGCAGTGAAGGCTGCTTCGACGTCGGCCACGCTGGGGTAGGTGTCGAGCACACGGATGGCTTCGGGGAAGTAACGGAACAGGGTGATTGCCTGGTGTCGGCCGGCGAACGCGGAGCGGATCAGCACCCGGCCACCGGGGCGGACGACCCTGCGTAGTTCTCGGGCTGCACGCTTCAGATCCGGCACGTGGTGGATGACCGTGGAGAGCCAGGCGGCGTCGACGCTGCCGTCGTCGAGCGGAATGCACTCGGCGGCGCCAGGCACGACAGGTTGGAATACCGAGCGGGCGCGCATCGCCTCGGCGGGCTCGACCGCGATGACCTCGATCCGGTCGTACCACGCGGTGAAGGCTCGCGCCCACATTCCGGTGCCGGAGCCCAGGTCGAGCAACCGCATGCCCACACGAGGATCAAGGTGCCTGGTTACCGCCTCCCGCCAGGCGGAGAGTCCGTCATGGGTAAGGTGACGGGTCGCCTCGAACGCCGCGGCGTCCGCCTTGTCGTACGCGATTCGCGCCATGCCGTTGACCCAACCGCCTATGCGCCCGAGCAAGCAAGGGTGCAGCGGTGTGACGAACCGCCCTCGTTCAAGGGCTACCGGCCGAACGCCGCTTACGTACGGGCAGGCGAGAGCGTTGCGCCGCTACACCGCGTGGCGGGGTTACCGGCGCGCCGATCGAATCTCGCGTGCTGCACGTCCTGCCGCAGCACTTCCTTCCGCGAAGCCGTCATGATCTACCTCGCTGGGATCTGGTGACACGTTTCTTGCCGGCCCCCTGAGTTGAAGGACGGCAACGGAAGACAGCACCAGCGCGCCGCCGGCGAGTTGTGTCGGGGTCAGCGCCTCGCCGAGGACGGACACGGCCAGCGTCGAGGTGACCACGGGCTCGAAGGTGGACAGGATGGCGGCCGTCGACGGGCCGGTGCGTTTGAGCCCGGCGAAGAAGGTGAGCATCGCCACGACTGTGGACACCACGGCGATGCAGATCAGCCACCACCATCCCGACGCCCGGAAGTCGAGGTCGACGCCGCCGGTGAGCAGGGCGCGGGCACCAAGGGTGCCGGCCGCGCCGGTCATCACCAGCGCGGAGAGCACCACCGGCGCCAGCCGGTGCACGACGGTGTCGGCGACGAGGATGTAGCCGGTGTAGGTGATCGCGCAGCCGAAGGCCAGCAGCGCGCCGAGCGGGTGGAAACTCACGCCGCCGGCACCGAGCAGGACCAGCAGCGTGCCGCCGGAGGCGGCCACCAGCGCGGCGCCACGCGCGGGGGTGAACCGGTCCCGGCCGAGCAGCACCGCCACCACGGTGACCAGGACCGGGTAGGTGTAGAAGATCAAGGACAGCAGGGAGGCGTCCATCAGTTGTAGTGCGGAGAAGAACAGGCCCGCCTGCGTGGCGTAGCCGATGGCGCCCATGCCGACGGCGATGGCCAGCACCCGGCCGTGCGTCAGCCTCGGCCGACCAGGCGCGTCGCCTCGGTGGGGGGCGGACTCGGGGCGGCGCAGCCCCGGCCGTACCAGCAGGACCGCCCCGAGCAGGACGGCGGCCAGGGCGAAGCGCACGAGCAGCAGCGCGCCGGGCGAGACGCCGGCGTCGTACGCGAGCTTGCCGAAGATCGCCATCGCGCCGAAGCAGGTTGCGGACAACAGACACAGTGCGGCACCCATGCCTCCCAGGATGGGGAACCTGACTCATCGGGTCCATCGATGATTTCTGCGGGTGAACCGTTAGGATTCCCGCATGATCGAGTTGGACCTGCGGCGGTTGCGTTTTCTGCGCGAGTTCGCCGAACGCGGCACCCTGGCCGCGGTCGCCACGGCGCTGGGCTACAGCCCCTCCACGGTTTCCCAGCAACTTGCCCTGCTGGAGAAGGATGTCGGTGCCCGGCTGTTCGACAAAGCCGGGCGCGGACTGCGGCTCACCGACGCCGGACGGCTGCTCGCCCAGCACGCGGGGGTGCTGCTCTCCGCGGCGGAAGCGGCAACAGCCGACCTCGCCGCGCTCGGTGGTGACATCCGAGGCACCGTACGCGCCGGTGGCCTGCAATCGGCGGCCCGCCGCCTGCTCATCCCGGCGGTGGCGCGGATGAAGAGCGACCACCCGCGGGTCCGGGTGGAGATCTTCGAGTGGGAACTCGAACAGTCCCTGCCGGGTCTGCGCCTCGGCACGGTCGACCTCGTCATCGGCGACGAGTACGACGGCCACCCCCGCCCCCGCCCGGCCGGTGTGCGCTTCACCCGCCTGCTCGAAGAGCCGCTGAAGCTCGCACTGCCCGCCGCACATCCACTCGTCCGGGCCGGCGGGCCGGTCGCGGTCACCGACCTGCGGTCCGAGGTCTGGACCGCCTCGGCGGAAGGTACCGGGCACCATGCCATGGTCGTGGGCACCTGCCGTGCCCTTGGGGGCTACGAACCCGACCTGCGGCACCGCTCCAACGACGCCGACGTCCAACTCGAACTCGTCCGCGTCGCTGCTGCCGTCGCCCTGTTGCCGGCCCTGGCCCTGCCCGCCGACGACCCCGCGATCGCGATCCGGGATGTCGCCGAGACCACCCTCAACCGTCGCCTGGTCGCCGCCACCCGCGACACTCCACCCGCTCCCGCCCTCACCACCCTGTTGAGTGCCGTGCAATACCAGGTAGCCGCGCTCTGACCAGAGCAGACGCGCGGTCCGGCCCCCAGCGCTCGACTTCTGCCGTGAGCCGTCCGTGCTATCAGCTCGATAGCGCCGGACTCCACATGTGCGCCTGCACAGGGCAACGCGGGGCGGGAAGCTCAGGCGGAGCCGCCGCGACTGCGGCGATCACCTTTCCCGGACGAGTCGAGGGCGGTGGTCAGCTGGGGTGCCGGCCGTGGGCGGCGCGGGCCTGGGCGACCTCGGCGGCCTGTCGCTCGCGCCACCGCTGCTGGGCCTGCCGGTTGCAGACCCGGCACACCCGGCGCAGCCGGCCGGTCGCCGGGTCGATCTCTCGGTCGTGGCCGTTGCGGCACCGCGGCGGCTGGGTGCGGTCGCGGCAGTTGTCGGCGCGGTTGCGCTGGCGCAGGTGGGCCGGTTCGATGCAGTCCGGGGTACCGCAGTCGTGGTGGACCTCCAGCGTGGGGTCGTAGTCGCCGACGAAGACCACGTACGCCGCGATGTGCGCCCACGCCCGGCCGGCGAGTTTCTGGTAGGCGCCGCGCCGGTCGCCGTAGCCGCGCACGAGTAGGCATCCGTTGTCTGCCCGGGTCGCGCGGCTGAGCAGGTAGGCCCGCAGTGTCTCCACGGTGAAGTGTCGCGACAAGCCATTGATCTGTGACAGCACCGGGTCGAAGCTCAATCGGGTGTGGGTACGCAGTAGACGTCGCCGGAGTTGGCCTCGTGCGGCAGTGCGAGCAGGTGGGTGGCCATCTCCTCGGCGCTGACCCAGCGGCCGAGGGTCAGCGACTTGTCGTCGCCCAACGCCACGTCGAAGCCACCGAAGCCGAGGGTGGTGAGTCGGTCCAGGCAGCGCAGCGCCACCGTCCGGCCGATCGTGGTGAACTCGAACGACAGCGCGGGTAGCGGGCGGCTCAGGCCGGCCAGGACGGCGTCCTCGAAACCCTCCACATCGATCTTGATGAAGGCCGGGGTGCCGTGCTCGCCGATGAGCGCGTCGATGGTGGTGACCGGCACCTCGATCTGACCGTCCCACACCTGGCCCTCCCAGCCACCGGCGTCGGCCGCCGCGGCCACGAAGTCGGTGGAGGCGGTGGAGACCGTCGGGTTGGCGGAGTTGACCAGGAAACTCACCTGTCCCGGTTGCGCTCCACAGGCCGACTCGATCACGCGCACCTGATCGTCGCCGGCGTAGATGGCGCGCAGCGCCCGCAGGCACAGCGGTTGCGGCTCCACGGCGACGACTCGGGCGCCGAGGCGGCGGAAGCAGCCGATGTGGTCGCCGACGTGCGAGCCGATGTCGAACACCAGGTCGCCGGGGCGTACGAAACGGGAGTAGAAGGCGTCCATCGCCGCGTCCCGGTCCGGGTCGCCGTAGTAGACCTCCAGCGAGCGGCGCAGCGAGGCGGTGACCGGGTCGGCCTTGAGCGCCTCGACGGCGGCGGAGTGTGTACCCATCGCAGCACCTTAACCCGCGCGACTGTGCCGGATCGGTGCCGTCCGGGTCAGCAAGTCCCGAATGTGACCCACGGTGACGTCCAGAGCCGAGGACCTGACCGGGACGCGGGCCGGACCTGCGGATGGTCGGTGACCGCAACGATCCCGACTCAGAAGATCTTGTTAATCTCGGTGCATGGAGTCGCCGTCGCCGGGCCGCCCGCAGGACCTGCTGTTTCTACTCAGCTGGGCCAGTCAGGCGTTCTGGGCCGAGCAGGCCGCCGGCCTGGCCGAGCTGGGCATCTCGCCCCGGGCGTACGCGGTGCTGCTGCGCGCCCACGACGGTAATCTCACCCAGCGGCAGATCGGCGACATGTGCGGGGTGGACAAGACCACGATGGTGGTCACCCTGGACCAGTTGGAGGCCGCCGGTCTGGCTCGTCGGATACCCGCCCCGGGTGACCGGCGCGCCCGGTTGATCGAGGTGACGCCGGATGGGGAGCGGGTGCTCGCCCAGGCCCGGCAGGTCTCCGCCCGCATCGAGGCGGACGTGCTCGCCACCCTGTCCGAGGAGGAGCGCGAGGTGTTCGTCCGGGCCACCCGCCGCCTGGTCGACGAGCGTTTCTCCGGCCGGTGCGGCCCGGCCTGTTAACGGTCAATCCTCCCTGTCACGCGCGGGTCTCGGCACCGTGCAGCGCTACCCATTGTGATGTCGGTTGCCACCACGCGCACCGAAATTCATCCTGCGACAGATAGTTCCGTACGGGACTATCTGGTACGGTCGCTGTGCTGGAGTTCCCGATCGAGGAGTGGCCATGAGCAGCACCACCGTGTCCGTCATCAGCACGAGCGCGTTACTGCGTCGTCGAGCCCTCGGCGTCCTGGTGGCCGTCGTGGCCTGCGTCGCGATCTGGTGGGTCGGGGCACTCGGCGGCGTCGACTACGCGGTCCGCAACCCGGGGCAGCCCGAGGTGGTGGTCAACCTCATCCCCGTGGTCGTCGCCTCGCTCGGCGCGGCCCTGTTGGGCTGGGCGAGTCTGGCCGTCCTGGAGCGGTTCGCCGGGCGGCGGGCCACCACCATCTGGTTCAGCCTGGTGGTGGCGGTCACGCTGCTGTCGTTCGCGCCGCTGCTGCAGGTCGACGCCAGCGGGGGCGCCAAGATCGCTCTGGGCCTCATGCATCTGGCGGTGCCGGCCGCCCTGGTCGTCCTGCTGCCCAAGCGCGACCACTGACGCGGCGTCCGACTTGACGACGGGCGGCGGTCGCGCTAAACAAAGAAGTGAAGTTGAGCCGACCGGGCTCAACCCCACGAACCTTCGGCCAAGGAACCGAGGAGGCACGACATGTTGATGCGCACCGACCCGTTCCGGGAGATCGACCGGCTCGCCGAGCAGTTCCTCGGCACCACCAGCCGCCCGGCCGTCATGCACATGGACGCCTACCGCGACGGCGACTACTTCTACGCCGCCTTCGACCTGCCCGGCGTCGACCCCGACAGCATCGACTGCACGGTGCAGCGCAACGTGCTCACCGTCCGCGCCGAGCGCCGTCGGCCGGCCGGCGACACTGTGGAACTCGTCGCCGCCGAGCGACCGATGGGGGTGTTCAGCCGGCAACTCTTCCTCGGCGACACCCTCGACACCGACAAGCTCGAAGCCGGCTACGACAACGGCGTGCTGACGCTGCGCATCCCGGTGGCCGAGCGGGCCAAACCCCGCCGGGTCACCGTCACCGCGACCGGCAACGGCCGCAAGCAGATCAACGCCTGACAGCCCCAACCCGCCGCTGCGGATGACGAGGACGCCGTCGACCCGACTGGTTGGTCGGGTCGACGGCGCCCGAATCGATCAACGCGGTGTCAGGGAGAAGCTGAGTTGGGCCCGCTGGGCCGAGGCAGAGAAGATCTTGGACAGCGGCGAGAAGCTGACGGTCGCGGAGCAGGGATCGCCAAGGCCGTGGGTGCGGATGCCGTACGCCCTGTGGTCCGACTCGCTGAACAGCGGGCCACCACTGTCGCCCCGGCACGAGTAGATGTTCGTCACCAGGCCGCCATCCATCGCGGTCGACTGTGGACGACAAGTGGACCGCCCAGGTGCGGGCCCAGCGCAATGATGATCAACGGCGGCGATCCCGGCCGCCGCACCCGATTCCCCGGCCGGCAAGGCCGGGCACGGGGCGAGATCTTCGGCGCGCCTGATCGGCTGGTGGCGGCTGGACTGAGAGTCTTTCTCGCATGCGTTCGTCCGAGATTCCGGTGCTGTACCGGCCGTCAGCTCACCCGGCACTGGCGGATGGGCCGATCGCGGTCACTGAGGCGTGGCTGGGTAATCGTCGGCTCAGCGAGCACACCCGTGACGCGTACCGCCGCGACGTCGCCAGCTGGCTCGCCTGGTGCGCCGAGCGTGACCTCGACCCGCTGCAGGCCAACTTCCTGCACGTCAACGAGTACGGCCGGGCCCTGGAGAACAGCCGGTCCGCGCGTACCGGACGCCCGCTGACCCCGGCCACCGTGGCCCGCAAGCTGTCCGCCCTGTCCAGCTGGTACGACTTCCTGGTCAAGCTGCGGGCGCTGCCGGCCAACCCGGTCTCCGGCGCCGACCGGCCCCGCGTCGACCGGGACCACTCGGCCACCGTGGGACTGACCCCCGCCGAAGTCGACGCGCTGCTCGCCGCCGCCGAGGACGACACCGGCCCGACCGCCGCCCGCAACCGCGCCGCGCTGGCCCTGCTGGCCGACCTCGGGCTACGCGTCGGTGAACTGGTCTCCCTGGACGTCACCGACCTGGGCGCGGAGCGGGGACACCGCAGCGTGCGGTTCGTCGGCAAGGGCGGCAAACCCCGCCGGCGGGCCCTGACCCCCTCCACCGCGTACGCCGTGGACGCCTACCTCGCCGAACGGGCCGCCCGCCAGGGCATACCCGTCGCCCAGCTCACCGGAGCGCTGCTGATCACCGCCAGCGGCGCCCGCCTGGACCGGCACTCGGTGTTCCGGCTGGTCCGCCGGCTCGCCCAGGCCGCCGGGATACCCGCGTGGGCCCGGCTGTCGCCGCACTCGCTACGGCACGCCTTCGCCACCAGCGCCCGCGCCGAGGGCGTACCGCTGGAAGACGTACAGGACGCGATGGGTCACGCCGACCCCCGCACCACCCGCCGCTACGACCGGGACCGGCACAACCTGGACCGCGACCCCGCGTACGCCATCTGGGCCGCCCGCGCCCGCCGCCGAGGCTGAGCCGACACCGCGCGCGCCACGCCCCGCTTTCCCGCCCGCCACCGCGGCCGATTCTCTACCGTCGGATGATGTGGGCACGGAGCAGGCGTGGAGCAGGCCGGCCCGGCGACGTCGTCCGGTGCGGGCCGGGATCGTGTTCGCCGGCATCGGGGTGGGCCTGTGCTGCGTCGGGGTCGCCGGCCTCGGCGCCTGGAACGTGCAGGTGGTCACCCAGGCCGCCGGCCCGGTGCGCCAGACCGCCGAAGGTTTCCTGCGGGAAGTCACCGTGGGCAACACCGACGGCGCCTACCAGCGGCTCTGCGCCGACGCGCGGACCCGGTGGAGCGAACTCGGCTTCACCAGTTGGGTACGCACCCCACCGGTGGTGCGCGACTACGAGATCCTGGACGTGTCGGTGGCCACCCGCGGCGGCAAACCGCACGGCACCGTCACCGTACAGCTGACCCGCGAGGGCGGCGCCACCGAGCAACGTGACCTGTCGGTGGTGCGAGACGACGACGGCTGGCGGGTCTGCGGCGACCCGTACTGATCACACCCCGACGGGCTCGGTGGATTCCACCAGCCGACCGTCGCGCAACACCAGCACCCGGTCGGCCAACTCCACGAGCGTCGGATCGTGCGTGGCCACCAGCGCCGTCATGCCCCGCGCGTGCACCAACGCCCGCAGCAGGTCCATCACCGCCCGCCCGGTCTCCGAGTCCAGCTGACCGGTGGGCTCGTCGGCGATGAGCAGCGCCGGATCGTTGGCCAACGCCCGCGCGATCGCCACCCGCTGCTGCTGGCCGCCGGACATCTCGTACGGCCGCTGCGCGGCGTGCCCACCCAGCCCGACCAGCTCCAGCAGCACCGCCACCCGCTCCTCCCGCTGCCCGGCCGGCACCTTCGCCAACCGCATCGGCAACCCGACGTTCTCCGCCGCCGACAGGATCGGGATCAGCCCGAACGACTGGAACACGAACCCGATGGTGTCCCGCCGCAGCCGCCGCAGCTCGGCCTCACCGGCGGCGGTCACCTCCTGGCCGGCCACCCACACCCGGCCCGCGTCCGGCCGGTCCAACCCACCGATGAGGTTCAGCAGGGTGGTCTTGCCCGCACCCGAACGTCCCCGCACCGCGACC
>NZ_POTX01000058.1 GCF_003236305.1 Micromonospora endophytica
GGGCGGCGAGGGCGGTGGGGAAGTCGGGTTCGTCGAGCAGGCAGCGGATCAGGGCGCTGCCGACGATCACCGCGTCGGCGTAGCCGGCGACGGCGGCGGCCTGCGCCCCGGTGCCGACCCCCAGCCCGACACCGACCGGCAGGTCGGTGACCTGCCGGAGCCGGGACACCAGCACCGGCGCCGCCTGCGAGACCTCGGCACGCGCGCCGGTGACTCCCATCAGCGCGGTGGCGTAGACGAAGCCGCGGCAGTGCCCTACCGTCATCGCCAGCCGCTCGTCGGTGGAGGAGGGCGCCACCAGGAAGGTGCGGTCCAGCCCGTACGCGTCCGAGGCGGCCAGCCACTCCTCCGCCTCCTCCGGGATCAGATCCGGAGTGATCAGCCCGGTGCCGCCGGCCGCGGCGAGGTCCCGGGCGAACGCGTCCACGCCGTAGCGCTCGATCGGGTTCCAGTAGGTCATCGTGACCACCTGCGCGCCGGTGGCCGCGACCGCCTCGATGATCCGCAACGTGTCCCGGGTGCGTACGCCGCCAGCCAGGGCCATGTCACTGGCCCGCTGGATGACCGGGCCGTCCATCACCGGATCGGAGTACGGGATCTCCACCTCGATCACGTCGACGCCCGCGTCGACCATCGTCTTCATCGCCGCGATGCTGCCCTCGACAGTGGGGAACCCGGCCGGCATGCAGCCGACCAGCACCGCCCGGCCGTCCGCGCGGGCCTTGTCGAACGCCACCCCGATCCGGCTGGCGCCGGCAGCATGCTGAGGCCCGCTCACGCTGACTCCCTGTCCAGGATGCCGAAGTACGCACCGGCGGTGTGCACGTCCTTGTCGCCGCGACCGGAGAGGTTGACCACGATGGTGGGCTCCCGGCCCAGCTCGGCGGTGAGCTCACCGGCCACGGCCAGGGTGCCGGCGAGGGCGTGTGCGCTCTCGATCGCCGGGATGATCCCCTCGGTGCGGCACAGCAGCTCGAACGCGGCCATCGCGTCAGCGTCGGTGACCGGGCGGTAGCTGGCCCGGCCGGTGTCGTGCAGCCAGGCGTGCTCCGGCCCGACCCCGGGGTAGTCCAGCCCGGCGGAGATCGAGTGCGACTCCTGCGTCTGGCCGTCGGCGTCCTGGAGCACGTAGGTGCGGGTGCCGTGCAGCACTCCGGCGGAGCCGCCGGTGATGCTTGCCGCGTGCCGCCCGGTGGCGACGCCCTCGCCGCCGGCCTCGAAGCCGTAGAGCCGCACCTGCGGGTCGCCGGTGAAGGCGTGGAAAATGCCCAAGGCGTTGGAGCCGCCGCCGACGCAGGCGGTGACGGCGTCCGGCAGCCCACCGGTGAGTTCCAGGCACTGCGCCCGCGCCTCGTCGCCGATGCCGCGGACGAAGTCGCGGACCAGCGCCGGGAACGGGTGCGGCCCGGCGGCGGTGCCGATCAGGTAGTGCGTGTCGTCGACGTTGGCGACCCAGTCCCTCATCGCCTCGTTCATCGCGTCCTTGAGGGTCCGCGAGCCGTTCGTGACAGGTACGACCGTCGCGCCGAGCATCCGCATCCGGGCCACGTTCAGCGCCTGCCGCTCGGTGTCGACCTGGCCCATGTAGACCACGCAGTCCAGGTCGAACAGGGCGGCGGCGGTGGCGGTGGCGACACCGTGCTGACCGGCGCCGGTCTCGGCGATCACCCGCTTCTTGCCCATCCGCCGGGTCAGCAACGCCTGCCCGAGGACGTTGCGCACCTTGTGCGCCCCGGTGTGGTTGAGGTCCTCCCGCTTGAGCAGCACCCGGGCACCGGCCCGGGCGGAGAACCGACGGGCCTCGTACAGCAGGGACGGGGTGCCGGCGTAGTCGCGCAGCAGGGCGTCGAACTCGGCCCGGAACTCCTCGTCGGTCATTGCCGCCCGGTGGGCGGCGTCCAACTCGTCGAGTGCGGCGACCAGCGCCTCCGGCACGAACCGGCCGCCGAAACGGCCGAAGTGGCCGGCCGCGTCGGGAAACCGCGCCGCCGAGGCGGCCAGCGCGTCAGCGCTCATGCCGGACTCTCTCCTTCGGGTGGGACCGGCGCGCGTCAGCGCACCGGGCGAGGCGTCGCGGGATGGTTGCCCGCGTTCACCAGTGCGGCCACTGCCTCGCGGGGACTCTTCTGGGTGACCAGGCCCTCACCGACGAGCACCGCGTCGGCACCGGCCGAGGCGTACCGGATCAGGTCGTGCGGGCCGCGTACGCCGGACTCGGCGATCTTGACCACGTTGCTCGGCAGGCCGGGCGCGATCCGCTCGAACACCGAGCGGTCGACCTCAAGGGTACGCAGATTCCGGGCGTTGACCCCGATCACCTGCGCACCGGCCTCCAGGGCCCGGTCGGTCTCCTCCTCGTCGTGCACCTCGACCAGCGCGGTCATGCCCAGCGACTCGATCCGCTCCAGCAACCCGACGAGGACGTTCTGCTCCAGCGCGGCGACGATCAGCAGCACCAGGTCGGCGCCGTGCGCGCGGGCCTCGTGCACCTGATAGCTGGAGACCACGAAGTCCTTGCGCAGCACCGGGATGTTCACCGCGGCCCGCACGGCCGCGAGATCGTCGAGCGAGCCGCCGAACCAGCGCCCCTCGGTGAGTACGCTGATCGCCCGCGCACCGCCGGCGGCGTACTCGCCCGCCAGCTCCGCCGGGTCGATGATCTCGGCCAGCTTGCCCTTGGACGGCGAGGAGCGCTTCACCTCGGCGATGACGGCCACGCCTGGGCGACGCAGCGCCGCGTACGCGTCCAACGGCGGCGCGGCGGCAGCGGCCAGTTCGCGGATCCGCTCCAGCGGAACCTGCTCCTGCCGCCGGGCCACGTCCTCCCGGACGCCGGCCAGGATCTCGTCGAGCACACCGGTGGACGCCGCCGGGGCGGCCCCGCCATCCTCCGCGTGCGCATGCTCAGCAGTCACCAACGGACTCCCCTCTCCGGGTGTCATGGGCCGATGCTAGGGGGCTCTACCTGGCACCGAGCGCCGGGGGTATGGCGCTCCTCACGAAATGGACTGCGGCATAATGGCCGACTTGCGCAAACACGCTGTGACTCTACGTCACCGCGCCATCGACAGCCACTTATGTCGACTCCCTCCGACCGCCCCGCCGACCGACCGGCATGACCGGCGTCGATGCTGTGAGCTTGCTCAAGGACGAAGGACTCTTTGCCTGCTCAGGCGGCCTGCCGGAGAGTTGACGAGGCAGTCATCACCACGAAACGCGAGTCGCGCAGCATCTTTCTCGGGCAGACTCGACGACGCGCCTGCCCCACTACCACGCCGATCCTCTCCGGGGTGACCATGAGCTCCTCCGCGCCGCACCAGACCATCGGACTCACCACCATCTCGCGGACCGTCGCGTCGCTCGCCGTCGGTGTCGTACACACCCTGGAACGCGCCATGATCGGGCCGGACCGGATGCGTACCGCGCAGGGCAACGCCTGGGAGGCCATCTGCGCCGACCGGGCCCGCGCCGACCAGCGGGCCGCCCTGGACCAGCTGGTGGCGGAGCTGGCCGCGGCCCGGGCCCGCACCCGGCAGCCGGTCAGCTGACCGTCGGGTCCTCACCCCGGTCCAGCGCGTCCCACGCGTCGACGGTGCCGCCCCCGCCGATCGGGCCACCCGCAGCGGCCGGCCGGTTCGCTGCCCGCTCGTACCGGGCGCCCATCGCCGGCCACCGGTGGCCGCGCAGCGCGGTCAGCAGCCCGCCCGCCGCGACCAGCACCCCGCCGAGCAGGCAGAGCGCCGGCGGTTGCCAGACGGTCCGGCCGCCGAGGTCGGCGAAGAGGCCGTAGCCGCCGCCGGCCGCCAGCACCAGCCCGAGCAGCGCCAGCAGCCCACCCAGCAGCCGACGCAGCCGGCCCCGGGTCGCCAGCACCGCGCCCCCGCCGGCCAGCCCGACCAGCGCCAGCGCCGACAGCCAGGGCAGCAACTGCGCCCCGGTGCGTCCCTCGGTCACCCCCAGCATCGGGTCCCGGCGGACGATCTCGCCCGATTCCCAGGCAAGCGTCGCCATCCAGGCCGCCAGGCCCGCGCCGGCCAGGCAGAGCAGCACGGCGTACGCCAACTCGCGCCGGCCCGCCACCGCCCGCCCGCCACCGGCGGACGGGGTGGAAGTCGGATCGGCCGTCGCGCTCACCGGGCCGGCCTTTCGTTCGCGACTGCGGGACTCCGCTGCGCTGCGTTCCTCGCGCTCACCGAGCTGGCCTTTCGTTCGCGACTGCGGGACTCCGCTGCGCTGCGTTCCTCGCGCTCACCGGGCCGGCCGGAGGGTTTCGGCGGCGGCGATGGCCGCCAGCACCGCGGCGGCCTTGTTCCGGGTCTCCTGGTCCTCGGCGGCCGGGTCGGAGTCGGCCACCACGCCCGCGCCGGCCTGCACGTACGCCCGACCGGCCCGGATCAGCGCGGTACGGATCGCGATGGCCATGTCGAGGTCACCGCCGAAGCCGAAGTAGCCCACGGTGCCGCCGTACAGGCCGCGGCGTACCGGCTCCAGCTCTTCGATGATCTCCATGGCGCGGACCTTCGGCGCCCCCGACAGGGTGCCCGCGGGAAACGTCGCGGCGAGCGCGTCGAAGGCGGTGCGGTCCGCGCGCAGCGTGCCGACCACCGTCGACACGATGTGCATCACATGGCTGTACCGCTCGATGGTGGCGAACTCCGGCACCTCGACGGTGCCCGGTCGGCAGACCCGGCCCAGGTCGTTACGACCCAGGTCGACGAGCATCACGTGCTCGGCCCGCTCCTTGGGGTCGGCGAGCAGCTCGGCGGCGAGCCGGGCGTCGGCCTCGGGCGTCGCGCCGCGCGGGCGGGTGCCGGCGATCGGGTGCAGCAGCGCCCGCCGTTCACCGTCGGCCTCACCTGTCACCTTGAGGTGTGCCTCCGGCGAGGAGCCGACGATGTCGAACCCGTCGAAGCGCAGCAGGTACATGTAGGGGCTGGGATTCGTGGTGCGCAGCACCCGGTAGACGTCCAGCGGGTCGGCGTCGGTGTCGCGCTCGAAGCGCTGGGCGAGCACGATCTGGAAACACTCGCCGGCCCGGATCGCCTCCTTGGCCGCCTCCACCGCCTTCGGGTAGCCGCCGTCCGGCGTACGACTGCGCACCTCACCGGCGGACCGCCGGTGGACCGTGGCGACCATCGGCGGGATGGGCCGGGACAGGGCGGTGGTCATCGCGTCCAGCCGGCCCACCGCGTGGTGGTAGGCGGCGGTCACCATGGCCGCCCGGCCCGGCTCCTGCGGTGGCGGCAGGATCGCGTTGGCGACCAGGATCGCCGAACCGTCGAAGTGGTCCAGCACCACCAGGTCGGTGGCGAGCATCATGCCCAACTCGGGCAGGTGCAGGTCGTCCTCGGTGAGGGTGGGCAACCGCTCGAACCGGCGGATCAGGTCGTACCCGAGGTAACCGACCATGCCCCCGGTCAGCGGGGGCAACGCGGCCTCCGGATCAGCCGGCGGGCCGGCCAGCGTCGCCACCGTCTCCCGCAGCACCGCGACCGGGTCGCCGGTGGTCGGCAGCCCAGCCGGCGGCGTACCGAGCCAGGCCGCGACGCCGTCGCGTTCGACAAGGGTGGCGCTGCTGCGTACGCCGACGAAGGAATACCGCGACCAGGACACCCCGGAGGAGCCCACGCCCTGCTCGGCCGACTCCAGCAGGAAGGTCCCGGGGCCACCGGCCAGCTTGCGGTAGACCCCGACCGGGGTTTCCGCGTCGGCGAGCAGCCGCCGGGTCACCGGCACCACCCGCCAGCGCGCGGCCAACTCGGTGAAGGTGGTCAGATCCGGGCTCACCATGCCGTCACTCATGCCGGCGCCCCCTCCGGTCGCGTGATCACGACGCCACCTCGCCGGAGGACACCGGGAGTTCGGTGAAGAAGCAGGTGCGGTGCCCGGTGTGACATGCGGCACCAACCTGGTCGACGCTGACCAGCACGGCGTCGCCGTCGCAGTCGAGCGCCACCGAGCGGACGTACTGGTGGTGGCCGGAGGTCGCGCCCTTGACCCAGTACTCACGCCGGCTGCGTGACCAGTAGGTGGCCCGACCGGTGGTCAGGGTGCGGTGCAACGCCTCGTCGTCCATCCAGGCCACCATCAGCACCTCGCCGCTGTCGTGCTGGCGGACCACGGCGGCCACCAGGCCGTCCGGGGTACGCCGCAGTCGGGCGGCGATCGCCGGATCGAGCCGGGACGGCCGATCGCCGCCGGGGGGCTCCGGCGTTTCGCGGTGGGCGCCGGTCACCGGCGCGTCAGGTACGGGCACAGTGAGCCATTGTCGCGCACGCGGCGCCGGCACCCCAGTGGGCTCCCGGCTGGCGGACGACGGCGTGCCCAGCTGGGTGACGTACCTCTCCAACCGGCCGTCGAGCAGGGCGTCGGCCAGGTCCGGGCCGGCCACCTGGGCCGCCTCGGCGGCGTACGGGCGGATCAGCGGAATGGTGCCGGCCACCAGGCGGGCCGCCGCCGCCCACACCTGATCGGTCGAGCCGGGTCGCAGCCCGAGGCAGCGCAGCATGTCCTCGCGGTACCCGGCCGGCGCGACCGGCAGGTCGAGGGCGGCGGCGAACGCCGACCGGCGGGACACCACCCGCACCGAGGGGTTCGCCAGCCGCAGCACCGAGGGGCAGAGCCGGGCCAGGTCGGCGGCGGCCAGGCGAGCCCCGAGCGGGTCGTCGGCGTCACGGGCCGACGCCACCTTGCCGAGGGTGGCGATCAACTCCTCCAGCCGGGGTTCGTCCGCCGGCTGGCAGAGCACCGGCAGGTCGATCCGGTCCCGCCAGTGCGGGTCCGCCCAGATCAGCCGAACCGGCGCCGTCACGGGCAGGCCGAATGCCCAGTCGGCGGGTTCACCCAACCGGGTCACCCAGGAGCGGACGTCGCGGGCGGCCACCGAGACGTGGGTCAGCCGACCGGAGTGCTCCGCGAGGTACGCCCGGCGGGCCGCGTACGGGGCTCCGCCGACCAGCACGTCCACGTCGACGTCGCTGTGGGCGGTGGCGGCCCGGCGGGCGTGGCTACCGCGCAGCAGGATGCCCACCACGGGCCGGTCGGTGGACGCCCGCAGCCGGGCGGCCCAGTCGTCGAAAAAACCGCTGTCCGGTGACTGAGCGTGATCCACTGCGCCATCGTGCCGTACGCCCGATTCGGTGGCAATGACCGGTGACGGACCTGGTGTCCGGTCCGGAACTCAGTGGGCGTGGTATGGGTATGTGACCCGTTAGTGACCGCTTCCGGGGATGTCCGGCTTTCCGCTATGAGGCGTGACCCAGCTCGGCCTGGCGGTAGAGGTCGATCTTGAAATCGAGCGCCTCGAGATCCTCGGTCAACTCGGCCATCTGCCGCAGCACCCGCTCCCGGTGCTCCTCGAACAGCGCCCGCCGCGCGCCGAGGGTGCTCTCGCCCTGCCGGGCCAGCTCGACATAGCGGCGCATGTCGCGTATCGGCATGCCGGTGCGACGCAGCCGGGTGAGCAGCAGCAACCAGTTCACGTCGTGCTGGGTGTAGCGGCGCCGGCCGGCCGAGTCGCGTCCGACCGGGGCGACCAGCCCCTCCTGTTCGTACCACCGCAGGGTGTACGTGCTCAGACCGACCCGGTCGGCCGCCTCGCTGACCGCGAAGGTCCGCTCCCGCGTACGGATGTCCATCCGCACAGCGTCCCAGCCGCCGCGGATCCGCGCGACCCCGTTCCACACCGGCGCGGACCCGTCTACTGTCGAGATGCTGGAGGGGCGATGGAGGAGACGATCGCCGTCCGCGGCCTGGTCGTGGACCGGGGCGGCCGACGGGTGCTGCACGGGATCGACGCCGGGGTGCCCCGCGGCTCGGTCACCGGGCTGCTCGGGCCCAGCGGAAGCGGCAAGACGACACTGATGCGCGCGATCGTCGGGGTCCAGGTGATCACGGCCGGCACGGTCACGGTGCTCGGTGCGCCGGCCGGCTCGGCACAGTTACGCCACCGGGTGGGCTACCTCACCCAGGCCCCGAGCGTCTACGCCGACCTGACCGTCCGGGAGAACGTCCGCTACTTCGCCGCGCTGCAGGGCCGCGGCCGGGCCGAGGCCGACCAAGCGGTACGCGACGTCGGGCTGGCGTCGGCGGCCGGGCAACTCGTCGCCACGCTCTCCGGCGGCCAGCGCAGCCGCGCGTCACTGGCCTGCGCACTCGTCGGCGAACCGGAGCTGATCGTGCTCGACGAGCCCACAGTCGGCCAGGATCCGGTGCTACGGGCCGACCTCTGGGCCCAGTTCCACGCCCTTGCCGCGACCGGCACCACCCTGCTGGTCTCCAGCCACGTGATGGACGAGGCGGCCCGTTGCGACCGGCTGCTGCTCATCCGCGAGGGCCGGCTGATCGCCGACGACACCCCGGCCGCGATCCGGGCCGCCGCCGGCGTCGACGACCTCGACGAGGCGTTCCTGCGGCTGATCAGAGCGGGCGAGGCCGGTGGCGGCGGTCCTGATGGTGGCGGCGGGGGTGCCTGATGAACCTGCGGATTCTTCTCGTCACCGTCGGCCGGATCCTGCGCCAGCTGCGCCACGACCGGCGGACGATCACCCTGCTGCTGGTGGTGCCCACCGCGCTGCTCACCCTGGTCTACTACATGTACGTCGACCAGCCCACCCCACCCGGCCAGCCGTCCACCTTCGACCAGGTCGCACTGGTGATGCTCGGTTTCTTCCCCTTCACCGTCATGTTCCTGGTCACCAGCATCGCCATGCTCCGCGAGCGCACCAGCGGCACGCTGGAACGACTGCTCACCACACCGCTGGCCAAGGCCGACCTGCTCTTCGGCTACGGCATCGCCTTCGGGCTGGCCGGTGCGGTGCAGGCAGGTGTCGCCTCGGCGGTGGCGTACTGGGTGTTCGGTCTGGAGACCGCCGGCAGCAGCGGTCTGGTGATCATGATCGCGGCGTTGAACGCGGTGCTCGCCGTCGCGCTCGGCCTGCTCTGCAGCGCCTTCGCCCGCACCGAGTTTCAGGCCGTGCAGTTCATGCCGGTCGTGGTCGCGCCGCAACTGCTGCTCTGCGGGCTCTTCGTGCCGCGCGACCAGATGGCCGGCTGGTTGCAGGCGATAAGCGACGCGCTGCCCCTGACGTACGCCGTGGAAGCGTTACAGGAGGTCGGCGCGCACGTCGAACCGACCGCGACGATGTGGCGCGACGTGGCGATCGTCGCCGGCGCGGCGGTGCTGGCGCTGCTGCTCGCCGCCGCCACCCTGCGTCGGCGCAGCAGCTGAGACACCCGCTACGAGGATGACGGGTCACGGCGCAGGGCCTTTTTGTTAAGAAGGGGCCCCTTTACTACATCAGGCGTTAACAGGGGGCCCCTCCTTGCACGTCAGCGGGTTTGTTCCAGCCAGGAGGCGTAGAGCAGGGCGTAGACGGAGTCGGGCTCGCGGATCAGTTCCTCGTGCGGGCCGCGCTGGACGATCCGGCCCCGGTCCACCACGATCACCTCGTCGGCGCTCTGCGCGGTGGAGAGCCGGTGTGCGATGGCGAGGGTGGTGCGGCCCCGGGTCACCGCGTCCAGGGTCCGTTGCAGGCGTACCTCGGTGGCCGGGTCCACCGCGCTCGTCGCCTCGTCCAGCACCAGCAGGTCGGGATCGGCCACGTACGCCCGGGCCAGCGCGACGAGCTGCCGCTCCCCCACGCTCAACGCCTCACCGCGTTCCCCCACCCCGGTGGCCAGCCCGGCCGGCAACCCGGCCAGCCAGTCGGCCAGCCCCAGCTCAGTGAAGGCGGCGGTGAGCTGCTCGTCGGTCAGCTCCGGCCGGGCGAAGCGGACGTTGTCGGCGACGGTGGCGTCGAACAGGAAGCCGTCCTGCGGCACCATGACCACCCGGGAGCGCAACGAGTCGAACCGGACCTCGGTCAGCGGCACCCCGGAGAGCAGCACCGCGCCGGCGGTCGGATCCATCAGCCGGGTGAGCAGCTTGGCGAAGGTGGTCTTGCCGCTACCTGTCTCACCGACCACCGCCACCCGGCTCTTCGCCGGGATCTCCAGGTTGACCTCGTGCAGCACCGTCGAGCCGCCCGGATAGGCGTAGTCGACATGCGCGAAGCGGATGTCCAGCGGGCCGGCGGGCAGCTCACGCCCCTGCGGGCCCGGGTCCGCCACGTCCGGCGACACGTCCAGCACGTCCAGCACCCGCCGCCAGCCGGCGATCGCGTTCTGCGCCTCGTTGAGCACCTCGGTGGCGATCTGCACCGGCTGGATGAAGAGCGTCACCAGGAACAGGAACGCGGTGATCTCACCGATGCTCAGCGTCCGGTCGGCACCGAGAAACACCCCGAGCACCACCACCCCGGCCAACGCGGCCCCCGCAGCCAGCTCGCCGACGGAGCTGCCCAGGATGCTGATCCGGATCGCCTTCTGCTGGGCTCGCTGCTGGCTGTGGATCGCCTCGTCGAGCCGCCGCGCGGTCCGTCCCGCCACGCCGTACGCGCGGATCACCGGCGCGCCGACCACGCTCTCGCCGACCGCCCCCAGCAACGCGCCGGTGCGCTGCCGCACCACGCCGTACGCGGCGGCGAGCCGGCGCTGGAGCAGCCGGATCACGAAGACCGCCGGTACGAAGGCCGCGTAGACCACCAGCGTCAGCTGCCAGGAGTAGGCAAGCATCACCGCCGTGGTGACTGCCAGCTGCCCGAGGTTGACCAGCAGGATCACCCCACCCCACTGGAGGAACTGGGTGATCTGGTCGACATCGCTGGTGACCCGGGAGACCAGCGAGCCGCGCCGCTCGGACTGCTGGTGCAGCATGGACAGGTCGTGCACGTGCCGGAAGGCCCGGATCCGCACCCCGGCCAGCGCGGTCTCGCTGACCGTGAACAGCCGGCGCATCATCAGATAGCCGCAGGCAGTGGTCACCACCAGCACACCGGCGGTGATCGCCACGACAATGAAGAGCGCCTCGAAGTTCAACCCGCCGGCGATGCCGCGGTCGATGCCCTGCTGCACGGCCACCGGCACGGCCACCCGGCCGATCATGTAGACGAGCGCCAGGCCCAGTGTGCCGGCCAGCCCGGTCCGCAGCTCCGGGGAGAGCGCCAGGCCACGCCGCAGCGTCCGCCAGGTCGTCTCCTCCCGCTGCGCTGCGTTCCTCGCGCTCACTGGTCCACCTCCAGGGTGCTGGAGGTCAGGGGCGTGACCTCGTCGTACGTCGGCTGCCGGTCGGGGTCGACCTCGGCCTGCTCGTAGGCGGTGACCAGGTCGGCGTAGCCGGGCACGGTGGCCAGCAGGGTGCTGTGGGTGCCGCGCGCCACCACCCGGCCCTGCTCCAGATAGATCACCTCGTCGGCGAGCGCGATGGTGGCCCGGCGGTAGGCCACCACCAGGATCGACGCCCCCGGCCCGCCGGTCTCCGTCGCGCGCAGCCCGGCCAGGATGGCGGCCTCCACCCGGGGGTCGACCGCGCTCGTGGCGTCGTCGAGCACCAGCAACCGGGGCCGCCCGGCCAGCGCCCGGGCCAGGGTGAGTCGTTGCCGCTGGCCACCGGAGAGGGAGGTGCCCCGCTCACCGACCATGGTGTCCAGCCCGTCGGGGAGGGCGGCGACGAAACCGTCCGCCTCGGCCAGCCGCAACGCGGCCCAGACGGCCTCGTCGTCGACACCCGGGCGGTCCAACGAGACGTTGGCCCGGACGGTGTCGTCGAAAATGAACGGCACCTGGGCCACCAGCGCGGCGGTGGCGGCGAGCGAGTCCGCGGCCAACTCCCGCACGTCCACGCCGTCGATGCGGACGGTGCCGGAGTGGGGGTCCATCAGCCGGACCGCCAGCGCCGCGACGGTGGACTTGCCGGCTCCGGTCGCCCCGACCAGCGCCACCGTCCGGCCGGCCGGCACGGTGAAGGAGACCTCGCCGAGCACCTGTGCGCCGGGCAGGTGCGCCTCGGCCGGTTCGTACGTGAAGCCGACGTCGGTGAAGGTGAGTGTGGCCGGCGCGGACGACGCGGCGTCCAGGCGGGTGTCGCCGTACGGCATCTCGCCGGTGGCGTCGAGCACCCTGCGGATCCGGTCCCAGCCGGCGACGCTGCGCGGCAGCTCGGCCAGCACCCAGCCGATGGCCCGCACCGGGAAGGCCAGCACGGTGAAGAGGAAAGCGACGCTCACCAGCTCCGCCACGTCGATGGCACCCTGCCGCAGCCGGTACGCGCCCACCACGAGCACGGCGAGGGTGCCGAGGCTGGGCAGGGTCTCCAGCATCGGGTCGAAGATGCCACGGAGCCGGCCGACGGAGATCAGCGCGTCGCGCAACTGGCCGGCGCGCTCGCCGAACCGGATGGTCTCCTGGGCCTCCCGGCCCATCGTCTTGATCACCAGGGCGCCGTCGAAGCTCTCGTGGGCGATGCCGCTGACCTCGGCCCGCAGCCGTTGGGCGCGGGCCTGACGCGGTGCCATCCGGCGGGAGTAGGCCACGTTGAGCGCGAAGAGTGCCGGGAACACCGCCAGGCCGACCAGGGCGAGCGCCCAGTCGGTGACGAAGAGCGCCGCCACCGCGCCGACCAGCATCACCAGCGTGCCGACGGCGAAGGGCAGCGGGGCGACCGGATGCCAGGCCGCCTCCACGTCGGAGTTCGCGTTGGACAGCAGGGTGCCGGTGGCGTGCCGGTGGTGCCAGGACAGCGGCAGCTCCAGGTAGCGACGGGTGACCCGCCGCCGGTAGTCGGCCTGGAGCCGGTACTGCATGTAGCCCGCGCCGAGGCGGCGGCCAAAGATGCCCACCACCCGCAGCACACTGATGCCGAAGAGCGCCGTGGCCGCCAGGGTGAGCGCGCCCGTGCCGACCGACCCGCTGGCGACCGCCGGCACCACCACCTCGCCGACCACTCGGCCGACCACGAACGCGCTGGCCACCACCATCAGGCTGAAGAGCACGCTGCCTGTCACCGCGACCGCGAAGATGCGCGGCTGCTCCCGGATGGCCCGCCCCAACACGGCCAGCCCGCGCCCGAGCACGTCCCGACTAGTCCCGCTCGCCACTCTCTCCCCCGCCGTAAGCTGCCGTCATCCTCCCTCATCCTTACCGTTGGCCGCCGATTCCGCCGACCCGCGACCATATGTCCGACGTCACGCCCTGCCGTTACGGCATACGATCGGTGGCATGCCACGGTATGCCCGATCGGAGCGCGCGGCGCTCGTTGCGCTGATGTCGACGCTGGGGCCGGAGGCACCCACCGTCAACGAGGGGTGGGACACCCGGGACCTCGCGGCGCACCTGCTGCTCCGGGAGCGGCGGCCGGATGCCGCGGCGGGCATCGTGCTGGCGCCGCTGCGTGACCGCGGCGAGCGGATCCGACGTGAGATCGCCGCGGGCGACTGGGCGGAGCTGCTCGACCAGCTCCGGCGTCCTCCGGTGTGGAGCCCGGTGAGCAACCCGCTCACCGACGAGCTGACGAACACCCTGGAGTTCTTCATCCATCACGAGGACGTACGCCGGGCCCAGGCGCGGTGGGAGCCCCGGGATCTGCCCGCGGGCCTGGACCGGACGTTGTGGCGACGGTCCTCGACGCTGGCCCGGCTGGCGCTGCGCCGTTTCCCGGCTCGGGTGCTGGTGCAGGCGCCGGGGCAGGGCGAGGTCGCCGCCGGGCGAGGTGGCGAGCAGCTGCGCCTGACCGGTGCGCCGGGCGAACTGGTCCTGTTCCTGTCCGGGCGGCAGCGGGTGGCCCGGGTCGAGCTCGACGGCCCACCGGAGCTCGCGGACCGGCTCCGCAATGCCAAGCTGGGCGTGTGAAGCTGATCCGGCGGTGTGGGGAAAAATGTCCGAAACCTCATCAAGCCGACCGGCCCGGAACCGGCCGGACCGGAGCCTTTGATGATCTCCAGGGGTAGCCGATGCCCCGAGCCAGGCAATACCCTTCGGTAACCGTACCGACGTGACGACCGTCACGCCTCCACCCCCGAAGGCGGCTACAGCGATGGCTCTCGATGTACCGTACCGTTCCATTCCTGACATGTTCCTCAAGCGCGTGGCGTCCACCCCCGACCGCCACGCTTTCGCACACCCCGGTCCGGACGACGCGCCGGTCTGGCTGACCTGGGCGCAGGTCGCCCAGCGCGCCAAGGCGATCGCCGCCGGCCTGCACGGCCTGGGCGTCGGTCAGGAGGATCCGGTGGCGATTCTGGCCGGCACCCGGCTGGAGTGGGTGCTCGCCGATTTCGGCATCATGTGCGCCAGCGGCGCCACCACCACGGTCTACCCGACCACGGAGCCGCAGGACGCCACCTACATCCTCGCCGACTCCGGCTCGAAGGTGCTGTTCGCGGAGAACCCGGACCAGGCGGCGAAGATCGCCGGGGCCGCGCTGCCCGCGCTGACCCACGTGGTCCTCTTCGACGGCGCCGCCGATCCGGCCGCCGCGGTACCCCAGCTGACCCTGGCCGAGTTGGAGGAGCAGGGCGCCCGCCGGCTGGCCGAGGATCCGGAGCTGATCGACCGGCTGGTGACCGGCATCGGCCCGGAGCATCTGGCCACCCTGATCTACACCTCCGGCACCACCGGCCGGCCCAAGGGAGTCGAGCTGCTGCACGGCGGCTGGTGCTGGGAGGGGGTGGCGCAGGAGGCGATGGGGCTGCTCCGCGCGGACGACCTCCAGTACCTCTGGTTGCCGCTGTCCCACTCGTTCGGCAAGACGCTGCTCTGCGGCACCACCCACGTCGGCATGCCCACCTACGTCGACGGCCGGGTGGACAAGCTGGTCGAGCTGCTCTCGGTGGTCCGGCCGACGCTGATGTGCGGCGCGCCCCGGGTCTTCGAGAAGGTCTACAACAAGTCGGTGACCACCGCGCGGGACGCCGGTGGCGCCAAGGCGAAGATCTTCGCCTGGGCTGTCGGTGTGGGCAAGGAGAAGGTCGCGCTGGAGCAGGCCGGCAAGCCGGTGCCGGGCGGGTTGAAGCTGAAGTACACGGTGGCCGAGAAGCTGGTCTTCAGCAAGCTCCAGGCCCGTCTCGGCGGGCGGATCCGGGTGCTGGTCTCCGGCGCCGCTCCGCTCAGCCCCGACATCGCCACCTTCTTCGCCGCGGCGAACCTGCCGATCTCCGAGGGGTACGGGCTCACCGAGTCCAGCGCCGGCAACTTCGTCAACCCGCCCGGGGCGATCCGGATCGGCACCGTCGGCCGGGCCATGGGCGACCTGGAGTGCCGCCTCGACACCGACGGGGAGATCCTGGTCAAGGGTCGACCGGTGATGCGCGGCTACCACAACCTGCCGCAGGAGACCGCCGCCGCGTTCACCGAGGACGGCTTCTTGCGCACCGGTGACATCGGCAGCCTGGACGACGACGGCTACCTGCGGATCACCGACCGGAAGAAGGACCTGGTCAAGACCTCCGGCGGCAAGTACATCGCGCCGTCGCACATCGAGGGCATGTTCAAGGCCATCTGCCCGTACACCTCGCAGGCGGTGGTCGTCGCCCAGGCCCGCAACTTCTGCACCCTGCTGGTCACCCTGGACCCGGACGCCATCGCCGGTTGGGCCGCCGGCACCCCGCTGGAGGGCCGCCCGTACGCCGAGATCGTCGCCTCGCCCGAGGCGCAGGCCATGGTCGAGGAGTACGTCGCCCAGCTGAACAGCAAGCTCAACCGCTGGGAGACCATCAAGAAGGTCACCATCCTGCCGCGTGACCTGACCATCGAGGACGGCGAGATCACCCCGTCGCTGAAGATCAAGCGCCGCGGAGTGGAGAGCAACTTCGCCGCCGAGATCGACAAGATGTACGCCGGCACGGTCGCCGAGATGTGACGCCCGCGTCACCGCCGGCCCCGCTCCCGATCCCGGGGCGGGGCCGAGACGTCACAGGTGGCGTCCGCGCCAGTTGGTCTGCTCCGCCTCGATGGCGAGTTGCTCGGCCATCGCCACCTCCCGCACCTGGCGACGCAGCGACGCGTCCACGAGCGTCTGGGCCGCTGTCGTCGCCAGCACGACCACCGTGAGGTGTCCCAGGGCGAGCAGCTCCGGCACCTGGGCGGCGACCGGGACCAGCAGCACCAGCAGGCCCACGCCGACGACCGTCGGCCAGCGCCGCACCCGCAGCACCCGCCAGCCGAGCGCCACCAGCGTCAGCAGATAGAGCGCGACCCCGCCGTGCAGCACCAGCAGGTCGAACCCGGGCAGCAGGTTGCCGGCCGGTGTCTCCGGCGCGGCGGATCCGCTGAGCACCCGCTTGAGGCCCAGGGCGAACAGGATCGGGCCGGCGATCAGCGGCAGATGCAGATAGGTGTACGCGTCACGGGCCAGCACGGCCCGGGCCTGCGGCTGCCGGGTGCGGTGCAGGGCCTGCTCCAGCGCGAGCGCCAGGGTGTCGAAATACGCCCACCACAGCGCGGCCACCACCGTCACGCCGAACATCGCCGAGATGATCACCAGCCAGCGCAGCGGCAACTCGATGACGAAACCGGCCCCCAGCCCGAGCGCGATGATCGTCTCGCCGAGCGCCACCAGCACGATCTGGGCGTGCCGCTCCGCCCAGTGCCCGGCCGAGAGCACCGCCCACCCTTCGCCGCCCAGCGCCAGCGCGGTGGCGTACTCCACGACGAGCGCGACGATCCACAGCACCAGCCGCAGCCCGA
Organism: Micromonospora endophytica; assembly: GCF_003236305.1. GTDB lineage: Bacteria > Actinomycetota > Actinomycetes > Mycobacteriales > Micromonosporaceae > Micromonospora > Micromonospora endophytica. The sequence goes on from NZ_POTX01000058.1 coordinate 16,561, forward strand.
TCTCCCACGTCTCATCGGCCAGTTGCTGGGGCAGCAGCGCGGCGGCCAGGATCAGTGTCGCGACGACCAGCCCGCGAGCGGCCACGAAGTGGAAGCGACGACGCACGTCGCGGTCGCGGCTGGCCAGCCAGCCGAAAATCGCCACCTGGAGGGCCCGGACCAGGAAGTAGCAGACCGCGAAGACCAGCGGGCCGGGCAGCCCGCCGGCCTCGTTACGGAACGCCTGCGGCATGGCCAGGGCGAAGACGAACGCCCCGGCCACGGTGGCGAACGCGACGAAGGGCAGGATGCCCTGGTCGGTGCGGACCACGTTGCCGATCAGCGCGAAGCCGGTCCACGCCCACCAGAGCAGGCCCAGTACGACCAGGCACTGCACCAGGCCACGCGGGGTGGGGTTGTCTGCGGTGAGCGTGGTGACCTGGATGAAGGCGAAGACGAAGACCAGGTCGTAGAAGAGCTCCAGGCGGGTGGCGCGGGACCCGGGAGCGCCGGGTTGCACGCCACGCGACTGTCGCAAGCCGCTGTTGGTCTCCACCCCGGCAGTCTGCCCGGCACCGGCAGACGGCAGCGGCGGATCAGCCGGATCCGGTGCCGCCGCCTCCGGTTCAGGCGATGACGCTGGGCTCGCGCCACCGGGGCACCCCGGCGCGGTCCAGGTCGTAGCGGACCGCGGCGATCCGGTTGACCGCCTCGACCAGATCGGCGGCGGGCAGGGTGAACGGCAGCCGCAGGAAACGCTCCAGGGTGCCGTCCAGACCGAACCGGGGACCCGGCGCCAGCCGTACGCCGACCTCCTCGGCCGCTCGGGCCAGCGCGCTGGAGATCGGACCGTCCAGCTCGGCCCAGAGCGTCACCCCACCACGCGGCACGGTGACCCGCCACTCCGGCAGCCGCTCGGCCAGTGCGCCGAGCAGGGCGTCCCGTTGCGCGGCGAGCTGCGTACGCCGGGCCGCCACGATGCCCGGCGCGGCGGCCAGCAGGTGCACGGCGACCAACTGGTCCAGCACCGGGCTGGCCATGTCCACCCCCACCCGGGCCGCAGCCAGTCGCTGCACCTGGGGCGCGGAGGCGCGGATCCACCCGATCCGCAACCCACCCCAGTACGGCTTGCTCATCCCGCCGATGCTGACCACCCGACAGTGGCGGTCGAAACTGGCGGTCGGTGGCGGCAGCGCGGTGCCGTCCAGCGGCAGGTCCACGAACGATTCGTCGATCACCAGATCGGTGCCGACGCTGTGCGCGGTGGCCACCAGCCGTTCCCGCAGCTCGGCCGGCATCAGGTGACCTGTCGGGTTCTGGAAGTCGGGAATCAGGTACGCCAGCCGTGGCCGCACCTGGCGCAGCGAGCCGAGCAGCAGGTCGGCGTCCCAGCCACTGGGGTCGGCGGCCAGGCCGTAGGTGGTGATCCGGGCCCGCCGGGCGGCCAGGGCGGCGAGCGCGTTGGGGTAGCTCGGCGACTCGACGAGCACGCTGCCGCCCGGCGCGAGCCCCAGCCGCAGCACCAGGTCCAGAGCGTGCTGGGTGCCGTTGGTGACCATGATCTGGTCGGGTGAGGTGGGCAGGCCGCGCGCGGTGTACGCCTGGGCGACCGCCTCCCGCAACTCGATGATGCCGATCGGGTGATAGCCCGCGCCGCCGAGATGCCGGGGCAGGTCCTCGGCCGCCGCCCGGGCCGCCGGCAGCAGCTCCGGCGGCGCGGCCAGGGCCGCCACCCCGAGGTCGAGCATCTCCCGGTCGTCGAGCGGGATCCACAGCCCGTTGGGTGCCACCCGGTGCGTCCCCGGCAGCATCGTCCAGCTGCCCGCGCCCCGCCGGCTGGCCAGGTGCCCACTGTCGCGCAGTTCGCGGTACGCGGCGGTGACCGTGGTGCGGCTGATCCGCAGCGCCTCGGCCAGGTCCCGCTCGGCTGGCAAACGTACGCCCAACGGCAGCCGGCCGTCGGCGAGCAGGCCGCGGACGGCACCGGCCAACGCCGCGTAGTCAGGGCTGCGTCGACGGCCCGGCAGGGCATGCCACTGCCCGAGCAGTCTCGCCAATTGGACCCCGCGCACCTGGCTTGTCATGGCCACTCCCCCGATATTGGCTCTGTGCTCCCGCCAATTGGACCCTAGAGTGGCATGTGTGGCATTGATTGGCAACCTTCGACACCGGCCGACCCGCCGACTGACCCAACTCTTCTTCGGGCTCTGCCTCTACGGCTTCAGCATGGCGTTGATGGTCCGCTCGGAGCTCGGCCTGAACCCCTGGGACGTGTTCCACCAGGGGCTGTCCCAGCTGACCCGGCTGAGCATGGGCACCGTCGTCATCGCGGTGGGGCTGCTGGTGCTGCTGGCCTGGCTCCCGCTGCGGCAGCGTCCCGGCGTCGGCACCGTGGCCAACGTCGTGGTGGTCGGTCTGGCCCTCGACGCGACCCTGATCCTGATGCCGCCGGTGGAGTCGCTCGCCCTCCGGGTCACCCTGCTGATCGCCGGCATCGTGGGCAACGGTGCCGCCACCGCCCTCTATCTCGGCGCCCGACTCGGGCCCGGCCCCCGCGACGGCCTGATGACCGGGTTCGTGGCCCGCCGGCCGGGCCGGTCACTGCGCCTGGTCCGCACCGTCATCGAACTCGGCGTGTTGGCCGTGGGCGCGCTGCTCGGCGGGACGGTAGGCGCCGGCACCATCGCCTACGCGCTGGCCATCGGGCCGCTGGCCCAACTCTTCCTGCCCCTCTTCGACGTGCCGGAGCCGGCCCGACCCACCCCGGAACCGGTCACCCCGGCACCGACCGGCTGACCACCACCCAGCGCGACCGCCATCCCCCGATCGGGTCAGCACCGACCGCATCCCGTCAGCCACACGCATTCACCCGATCACATGTCGTCGAGATGGGGTGGTTGGTGTTTTCCTGACGCCGGGTCGCCCGGCAGAATCTCCGCATGGGGGAGAGAGCGTGGCGTCGTACCGACGCATGGATCTTCGTTTCGTTGGTGATCGCCAGCGGTGCCGGCCGACACCGCCGGTCCCCGACCACCCGCCGTCCTGAGGGCGTACGTCTCGCCGACGTGCTCTCCACCGCCGACCACCTCGACCGGACCATCCCCGAGCGGGAGGACATCGAGGAGGCCATCCGGCGACTGCTCGGCGCCGGGCTGATCGACGTCACCGACGGCTGGTTCCGGATCACCGCCGACGGCGAGCGGCTCTGGCGGTCCCGCCCCAGCGCCGGGCTCGCCACCACTGTCGACACCGTCCAGGGGGTGCTCACCCGCCGGTACGCGCCCGGCACCGCCGACTGGCACCTCGACGAGGCCGAGCACGCCGCCGCCGTACAGGAATATCTCGTCCGGTCCGTCCCGATGCCCCGCCGCTCGCCCGAAGGCCACTCCGGCCGGAGCTGACCGCTGGGTGAGCTGCGGCTCAGCGGACGGGGTGACCCGCGCCGCGCAGCGCCTCCTTGACCTCGGCGACTGTCAACTCGCCGAAATGGAAGACGCTTGCCGCCAGCACGGCGTCGGCACCCGCGCCGATCGCCGGCGGAAAGTGCGCCACCGCACCCGCGCCGCCACTGGCCACCACCGGCACATCCACCACCCGGCGCACCGCGCCGATCAGTTCCAGGTCGAACCCGGCCTTGGTGCCGTCGGCGTCCATCGAGTTGAGCAGGATCTCTCCGGCGCCCAACTCCGCGCCACGCCGCGCCCACCACACCGCGTCCAGCCCGGTGCCGCGCCGGCCGCCGTGGGTGGTGACCTCGAAACCACTGGCTGTGGTGCCGGCTGCCGCCCGCCGTACGTCCAGGGAGAGCACCAGGACCTGCCGGCCGAACCGGTCGGCGATCTCCGCGATCAGCTCGGGCCGGGCGATGGCCGCCGTGTTCACCCCCACCTTGTCGGCGCCGGCGCGCAGCAGCGTGTCCACGTCGGCCACGGCACGCACACCCCCGCCGACGGTGAGCGGGATGAAGACCGACTCCGCAGTACGGCGGACCACGTCGAGCATGGTGGCCCGGTCACTGGAGGAGGCGGTGACGTCGAGAAAGGTCAACTCGTCCGCGCCCGCCCGGTCGTACGCCGCCGCCAGCTCGACCGGGTCACCGGCGTCGCGCAGGTCGAGGAAGTTGACCCCCTTGACCACCCGACCGGCGTCCACGTCGAGACAGGGGATCACCCGCACCGCCACCGTCATGATCCGAGCCTATCGCCCCGCCTCGGCGAGGGTGTGCAGGGCTTGGGCGACGGTGAAGGCGCCGGCGTAGAGCGCCTTGCCCGCGATCACGCCCTCCACCCCGACCGGTTCCAGCGTGGCCAGCGCCCGCAGGTCGTCAAGGGTCGAGACGCCGCCGGAGGCGATCACCGGGGCGTCGGTGCGGGCGCACACCTCGCGCAGCAGGTCCAGGTTGGGCCCGCGCATGGTGCCGTCCTTGGTGATGTCGGTGACGACGTAGCGGGAGGCACCGGCCTTGTCCAGCCGCTCCAGCACCTCGTACAGGTCACCGCCGTCACGGGTCCAGCCCCGCGCGGCCAGGGTGCGTCCACGTACGTCCAGCCCGATCGCGACCCGGTCGCCGTACTCGCCGCAGACCCGGTCACACCACTGCGGGTCCTCCAGTGCGGCGGTGCCGATGTTCACCCGGGTCGCGCCGGTGGCCAGCGCGGCGCGCAGCGAGGCGTCGTCGCGGATGCCGCCGGAGAGTTCCACCTGCACGTCGAGCCGGCGCACCACTTCGGCGAGCAGTTCGGCGTTGGAGCCCCGGCCGAACGCGGCGTCCAGGTCGACCAGGTGGATCCACTCGGCGCCGTCATGCTGCCACGCCAGGGCGGCCTCCAGCGGGTCGCCATAGGTGGTCTCGCTACCGGCGGCGCCCTGCACGAGCCGGACGGCCTGGCCGTCGGCGACGTCCACGGCGGGCAACAGGGTGAGACTCAAGGTCTTGTCCTCCTGGTTCAGGAACGGCGGTCCAGGGCGATCACCACGATCACCGGCAGTACGAGCAGGAACAGAATGATCAACATTAGGCGCAGCGCCAGGTCGGGCACGAGCAGCCAGATCAGGATGACCGCCACCAGGCTCAACGCCACGATGGTGGCCCGCTCACCCCGGGAGTACCGGAGCAGCCGCCCGGTCCGACCGCGGCGCACCGTGGGCACCAACCGGCGGGCCAGCGCCCGGCGTCGCTGCCGCCGGGCCACCGTGCGTTGCCGGACCGCCTGACGCCGCGCCGCCTCCGCCTCGCGGGCGGCGCGACGCAGGGCCCGTTCCCGGCTCACCCCGATCTCCGACGCGTTCGGCCCGACGGCACCGCACCGCCCACCGGCTCAGCCACCGGCGGGCACCGTGGCCAGCCAGTTGCGCAGCAACGCGGCACCGGTGTCGGCGGACTTCTCCGGATGGAACTGGGCGGCCGACAACGGTCCCCGTTCCACCGCGGCCACGAAGTCGCTCTCGTGGTGGGCGGTGGTCACCCGGGCACCGGCCGCGGCGAGCACGGCGGCGTCCCCGACCGCGTACGAGTGGACGAAGTAGAAGCGGCTGTCGGCCGGCAGGCCGGCGAAGAGCACCGAGCCCACCGGCGGGTGCACGGTGTTCCAGCCCATGTGCGGCAACCGGGCGGCGGCGAGCCGGGTGACGCTGCCCGGCAGCAGGCCCAGTCCCTTGGTGACGACCCCGTGCTCGTCACCGGACTCGAAGAGGATCTGCATGCCGACGCAGATGCCCAGCACCGGGCGGCCGGCGGCGACCCGCTCGGCGATCACCGGACCGGCGCCGAGCGCCTCGATGCCGGCCATGCAGGCCGCGAAGGCCCCCACCCCGGGCACCACCAGACCGTCGGCGTCGGCGGCGGCGGTCAGGTCGTCGGTGACCCGCACGTCGGCACCGGCGGCGGCCAGCGCCCGCTCCGCCGAACGCAGGTTGCCCGAGCCGTAGTCGAGCACCACGACCCGACGGCGGTCGGCGACGCGTTCGGTCACGATCCGTCCCCCGTCGGCAGCAGCCAGAGCACTCCGGCGATGGTGGCCAGCACCGCCAGCAGCCCGGTGACCACCACCGCGCCGCGCGGCGCGCCCTGCCGGTGCAGGGAGAACGTCCCGCCCACCAGGACCCCGGCGAAGATCAGCAACAGCGTCGGCAGCACCCCGCCCATCAGAGGGCGCCCTTGGTGCTGGGGACCACGCCGGCCGAGCGCGGGTCCACGGCGGTGGCCTCCCGCAACGCCCGGGAGACCGCCTTGAACTGCGCCTCCACCACGTGGTGCGCGTCCGGGTGGCCACCCGGACGGGCCGCCCGCAGCACGTCCACGTGCAGGGTGATCCGGGCCGACTGACCGAAGGACTCCCAGATGTGCCGGGTCATGCTGGTCGGGTAGACCGGCCCGATGTACGGGGCCAGCACCGGTTCGTCGTGCACCACGTACGGCCGGCCGGACAGGTCGACGGCGGCCCGGACCAGCACCTCGTCCATCGGCACGGTGGCCGAGCCGTAGCGGCGGATGCCGGCCTTGTCGCCGAGCGCCTGGTCGAACGCGGCGCCGAGGGCCAGCGCGGTGTCCTCCATCGTGTGGTGGGCGTCGATCTCCAGGTCGCCGACCGTCCGCACGGTGAGGTCGAAGCCGCCGTGCCGGGCGATCTGGTGCAGCATGTGGTCGTAGAAGCCGACCCCGGTGCTGATCTCGGCCGCGCCACTGCCGTCGAGGTCGATCTCGACCAGGACCTTCGTCTCCTTGGTGATCCGCTCCACCCGGGCGGTCCGGCTCATCGTGTGCCTTTCGGTTGCGACGGCGGGGCGGACGGGCCCTCGCCCGAGATCTTGTCCATGGCGGCCAGGAAGGCGTCGGTCTCGGCAACGGTGCCCGCCGTCACCCGCAGCCAGCCGGGCAGGCCGACGTCGCGGACCAGCACCCCCTGGTCGAGCAGCGCCCGCCAGGCGACGGACTGGTCGCCGCCGACCTCGAAGAGTACGAAGTTGGCGTCGCTGTCGGCCACCCGCAGGCCGCGTCCGCGCAGCTGGGTGACGATCCGGTCGCGCTGCGCCATGACGGCGGAGACCGTGCCGAGCAGGGTGTCGCGGTGCGCCAGCGCCGCCCGGGCGGCGGCCTGGGTGAGCGCGGAGAGATGGTACGGCAGGCGGACCAGTTGCACCGCCGCCACCACCGCCGGGTCGGCCGCCAGGTAGCCCAGCCGCCCACCGGCGAAGCCGAACGCCTTGCTCATCGTCCGGGTCACCACCAGCCGCGGGTGACCGGGCAGCACCGCCAGGGCGCTGACCGTGCCGGGTCGGGCGAACTCGGCGTACGCCTCGTCGACGATCACCATCCCGGGGGCGGCGTCGAGCACTGCGGTGATCACGGCCGGGTCGAGCGCGGTCCCGGTGGGGTTGTTCGGCGAGCAGAGGAAGATCACATCGGGGCGGTGGGCGCGGACCTGGGCCACCGCCTCGTCCGCGGTCAGGCCGAAGTCGACCCCACGCGGGGCGGGCACCCAGCGGGTGCCGGTGCCCAACGCCAGCAGCGGATGCATGGAGTACGCCGGGGTGAAGCCGAGCGCGGTGCGCCCGGGACCACCGAACGCCTGGAGCAGCTGCTGCTGGATCTCGTTGGAGCCGTTGGCCGCCCACACCTGCTCGCCGGTGAGTCCGTGACCGAGATAGCCGGCCAGGTCGGCGCGGAGCGCCACGGCGTCGCGGTCCGGATAGCGGTTGAGGTCACGCAGCTCGGCCGCGAGGGCCTTGCTGATCGCCTCGACCACCGGCTCCGGCACCGGGTAGGAATTCTCGTTGGTGTTCAGCCGCACCGGCACCTCGAGCTGCGGCGCGCCGTACGGCGACCGGCCGCGCAGGTCGTCGCGGAGCGGCAGGTCGTCCAGACCGGTCATGGGGTCACTCCCGGGAAGCGGGCGGTGACCGCCCGGCCGTGCGCCGGCAGATCCTCCACGTCGGCCAGGGTGACCACGTGCGGGGCCACCTCGCGCAGTGCCGCCTCGGTGTACTCCACCAGGTGGATGCCGCGCAGGAAGGACTGCACGGAGAGGCCGGACGAGTGCCGCGCGCAGCCACCGGTGGGCAGCACGTGGTTGGAACCGGCGCAGTAGTCACCAAGCGACACCGGCGAGTACGGGCCCACGAAGATCGCCCCGGCGTTACGTACCCGCAGCGCCCACTCGCGGGCGTCGACGGTCTGGATCTCCAGATGCTCCGCGGCGTACGCGTCGACCACCCGCAACCCGGCGGCCAGGTCGTCGACGAGCACCACCCCGCTCTGCTCGCCGCCCAGGGCGGTGCCGACCCGGTCGGCGTGCTTGGTGACCGGCACCTGCCGGGCCAGTTCGCGGTCCACCGCGTCGGCAAGCGCCACCGACGGGGTGACCAGCACGCTTGCCGCGAGCGGGTCGTGCTCGGCCTGGCTGATCAGGTCGGCGGCCACGTGCACCGGGTCGGCGGTGTCGTCGGCCAGGATGGCGATCTCGGTCGGGCCGGCCTCGGCGTCGATGCCGACCACGCCGCGCAGCAGCCGCTTGGCGGCGGTGACCCAGATGTTGCCCGGCCCGGTGATCATGTCGACCGGGTGGCAGTGCGCGCTGCCCTCGGCGTCGACCGCGCAGCCGTACGCCAGCATGGCCACGGCCTGGGCGCCACCGACGGCGTAGACCTCGTCGACGCCGAGCAGCGCGCAGGCGGCCAGCACCCGCGCGTCGGGCAGGCCACCGTTGTCCTGCTGCGGTGGGCTGGCCACCACCAGCGACCGGACCCCGGCCGCCTGGGCGGGCACCACGTTCATCACCACTGTCGACGGGTACATCGCCAGCCCACCGGGCACGTAGAGGCCGACCCGGTCGACCGGGACCCAGCGCTCGGTGACCGTGCCGCCCGGCACGACCTGGGTGGTGTGGTCGGCACGCCGCTGGTCGGCGTGCACCTTCCGGGTCCGGGAGATCGACTCCAGCAGGGCGGCGCGGACCTGCGGATCCAGCGTGCCCTCCGCGGCGGCGATCGCCTCGGCGGGCACCCGCAACACCTCCGGGGCCACCCCGTCGAACCGCTGACTGGCCTCGCGGACCGCCGAATAACCATGCTCGCGGACCGCCGTCACGATGGGACGGATCTGCTCGACGGCCACGGAGACGTCGAGCTGGGCGCGAGGCAGCAGGTGGCGTGGGTCGGACGCGCCACCGCGCAGGTCGATGCGGTTCAACACGCCTGCGAGTCTAGGCGGACGCACGCCGGGCCGACCCGTGACGCCCGCTGGCCGGGACGGTGAGGCGGGACACGCCGGGCGCGACGGGTGCGGTTACCCTCGTTCACGTGACCGCACGGCTGCCGGTGTTCCCGCTCGCCACGGTGCTCTTTCCCGGGCTGGTGCTGCCGCTGCACATCTTCGAGGAGCGCTACCGCGCCCTGGTCCGGCACCTGCTCGAACTGCCCGAGGGCGCACCACGCGAGTTCGGGGTGGTGGCGATCCGCAGCGGCTGGGAGGTGGCGCCGGACGCCGGCCGTGCCGCCGGCGGCACCGGGGAGGTGACGCTGCACGAGGTGGGCTGCACCGCCGAGCTGCGGCAGGTCACCGAGTTGGCCGACGGGGGCTTCGACATCGTCACCGTGGGGCGGCGGCGGTTCCAGGTGACGGAGGTCGACGAGCATTCCGCGCCGTACCTCACCGCGCAGGTGCGCTGGCTGCCCGAGCCGAGCGGCCCGGACGAGACGGCCAGCCAGCTCGCGGCGCGGGTGATCGCCGTGTTCCGGCAGTACCTCGGCCTGATCCGGGACGAGGCCGACCAGTTGACCGAGCAGCTGCCGGAGGATCCGACGGTGCTCTCCCACCTGGTCGCCGCGACGGCCGCGCTGACCGTGGCGGACCGGCAGCGGCTGCTCGCCATCGACGACACAGCGACCCGGCTCCGCGCCGAGCTGCGCCTGCTCAACCGCGAGGCGGCTCTGTTGCGCCGGGTGCGGGCGGTTCCGGTGCCGCTGACGGAGCTGGCCACGGCGCCGCCGGCCCCGAACTGACCGGCCCTGGCCAGGCGGTGCCGGGCCGCCCGCCGTCGGACTGGTCCGCACCGTCGGGAAACACCGCAGTGCCGGGGGGCGGGCCGAGCCAGGGCGCGTCAGGCTCCGGCTCCGGGCGCAGCGACGGCCACGGGGACCAGCCGGCCAGCAGGGTGTACGCCGCCGCGGCGCCGAACGCAGGCAACAGCAGATTGCCGTACGGCACCGGCAGCACCCCGAACAACAGCTCTATCCCGCCGGCCCGCAGGTCGGCCGGTTTGGTGAAGGCGGTCCCGTCCGGGGCGGTCGCCAGGGTCCGCTCGAAGGCGCCCAGCCCGATCCGACGCCCGACCTGCCAGGCCACCACCGAGGCGGCGAAGGCGCCGGCCACCACAGTGACCAGACCGACCGGCCCCCGGCGGCGGCTCAGCACGAACCACACGGCGAGGGCGGCGAGCACCCCGAAGCCCAACCCGAGCAGGCTGAACCATCCGTCGGCGGCCACCGGCTGCTCCGGCTGCGGCTGGCCGTAGACCGCGCCGTCGGGGGTCTTGACCACCGGGGTGGCCGGGGCGAGAGTCGCCCAGAGCAGCCCCAGCGGGGCGCCGAGCAGGGTCAGCACCAGCAGCGTCACCGCCACTGTCCGGGCGACGCGGGGTGCGGCGGCGGCCGGCGGCGGATCGGCCGGCGATGCCGGCGGGGGCGGTTCGACGGCTGGGGTGTCCGGGCTCACCCGATGATCCTCCCAGTTGCCGGCGCGCGCCGTGCACGGTGTCGCCACCTCCGGCGGACAGGTGTCACCGCCTCAGCCGCCGAACGGCTCCAGCATCACCGACGCCGCCCGCAGCCATGCCTGCCGGGTCTCGGCCTGGAGCTGGTGATATTCGATCGAGGAGCCGGTCTCCAGGGCCGGGTCGTACGGGACCACCGCCACCGCCCGGGTCCGGGTGGCGAAGTGCCGTTCCAGGTCGGCCTGGATCGGCAGGCGGCCCGGCGTCGGGCAGGAAATCAGCGTGACGGCGTTGTCGGCAAGCTCACCCATGCCTTCCTCGTGCAGCAGGTCGAGCATCCAGTCCGCGCTGAACGCGGCGTCCTCGCGCGGCACGGTGGTGACCACCAGCTGATCGGCGGCCTGCATGACGGTGCGCCAGTTCGGGCTCTCCACGTTGTTGCCGGTGTCCACACAGATCACGTCGTGGGTGCGCCGGAGCAGCTCCAGCACCCGCTTGACGGTGAACTGGTCCAGCCGCTGGGCGAACCGCGGGCTCTCCTCACCGGCCAGCACGTCGTACGAGCCGTCGGAGGCGTGCCGCAGGTAGTCGTCGAGAATTTCCAGCAGCTCCGGGCCCTCCCGGATCTCTATCTGGACGAGATCGGCGACCAGGTGCCGGATCGTACGGGCGTGCCTGGCGCTGCCGGCGCGCAGCCCGAGGGTGCCACGCAGCTCGTTGTCGTCCCAGGCCAGCACGCCCCGGCCGCGTACGCTGCCGACGGTGGCGGCGGCCAGCACGGTGGCGGTGGTCTTGTGCACCCCGCCCTTGGGATTGGCGAAGGCGATGACCCGGGGGGTGCCCAGGTCCCGGCGGAGCACGGCAGCGGCCCGTTCAAGGTCGTTCTCGGTGCCCTGCGCCCGCCACTCGATCCGCCCCGGGCGGCCCGTCACCGCCGGGGATGCCGGTGGCGCCGGTGGGGCGGGGGGCTGGTAGCCGCCGTTGTCGAGCAGTGCGTACC
>NZ_POTX01000059.1 GCF_003236305.1 Micromonospora endophytica
GTGTCGACGTGCGGGCGGGCCGGTCGTCGCCAAGGTGGGGGCGGCACGGTGCCGTCCACGAGGAGGCAGAGGATCATGCGACTCACGCTCACCACGTTCCTGACCCTGGACGGCGTGATGCAGGGGCCCGGTGGGCCGGACGAGGACCGCAGCGGCGGCTTCGAGTCGGGTGGTTGGGTGCCGCCACACTTCGACGAGGGGCTCGGCGGTTACGTGACCGAGATCTTCGGCCGGGCCGACGCGTTCCTGCTGGGCCGGAACACGTACGACATCTTCGCCGCCTGGTGGCCATACGCCGATCCCGCCGACCCGATCGGCGCCGCCCTCAACCGGCTGCCCAAGTACGTGGCCACCAACCGCGACGACGAGCTGACCTGGGCGGGGTCACGGCGTCTCGACGGTGACCTGGCGACGGCGGTCGGCGCGCTCAAGCGCCAGCCGGGACGGGAACTGCAGGTGCACGGGTGCGGGCGGCTCGCCGCGTCCCTCATCCGGGAGGGACTGATCGACGCGTACCACCTGATGATTTTCCCGGTGGTGCTGGGCACCGGACGCCGGCTCTTCGTCGACGGCGTGCCCCCCGCCGGCCTGCGCCTGGTGGACCACCGCAGCACCGCCGCCGGCGTGACGATGCTGACCTACCACGCCGCCGGTGCCCCGGTCTTCGGCGCGATGGGCAACTGAACCGCGAGGGCTGCCGGGCGCGTCGGCCGAGCCGCGCCGCGCTCGCCGCGGTGGGCACGCGGGCCCTGGTGGATCCAGCCTGGCACACGGGGGTCAGGCTGGATCGCGGGGTCAGGCCGGGACGCGGGGGGTACGCCGGCGGGGAGCGCCCGCGGCTTTGTGCCCGCCGACCCGGTGCCGGGCCGCCTCGGCCGGTGTGACGTCGACCCGTACGACCTCGATGCGGTCCTGGGGCACGTCCTCGCGCAACTGGGCGAGGGCGTGCTCCAGGGTCTCGAAGATCGGGAAGACGCCGTCGAGCCGCATCGTGTGCAGCACGGTACGGATGAACCGCGACGGCGCGGCCAGGCAGAGCCGTGCGTCGCGTTCGCGTACCTCACGGTGGGCGCGGACGAGCAGGCCCAGCCCCACCGAGTCGATGACCGAGACTTTGGCCAGATCCACCACGACGGTTCCGTCCACCTCGACCGCCTCGCGCAGCGCGGCACGCAGCGCGTCGTCGGCGTCCGGGACGAGATCGTCGCGGTCGACGAGCACCGTCACGTCGCCGAGGTGCTCGGCTTCGGGCTCGCCGAGCGGATTCGTGCCCGGCGGCAGGGCGCTGCACCGCGGGCAGCGGTGCGGGCCGGTGGCGAACGGGGAACCGCTCCAACCGTGATCGGAGACGAGCGTCCAGACGACCTCGGCGTCGGGCAGCACACACGCGGTGCCGGTGGTGGTGTCGCCGCACGCGTCGCAGATCAGGGTCATCAGGTTGTCGTCCGGTACGACGGTCATCCTGCTTCCTCTCCGGTGCCGCGGCCGTCGGCCGGGTCACGGGCTCGGGGCGTCGGGCGGAGGGCGCCGTCGCCGTGCGGACGGTCAGCGGGAGTCGGAGTGTTCCTTGCCGGCGGTGGCGACCACGATGACCACGCCTACCGCCGCGAGGCCGGCCTGCACGACCAGGCCCAGCAGGCTCAGCCCGCGCACCCCGACCAGCCAGGCGCTGATGGCGCCGAGCAGCGCGGCCACCGCCCCGATGGTCATGGTGAGCCAGAGCGGCACGCCAGGTCGGCCGGGTAGGACGAGTCGGCCGAGCGCGCCGACGGCGAGGCCGACGGCGAGCGCCGCGGCGATCCCGGCGACGGTCATGCTGCTCCTCGTGCTCTCGGACGGTTGGTGCTGGTCAGCTGCGTACGGTGACGGTAGCCCGGCCGTACGCGGGCTGTCGTGGTGCGGCATCCGGCCGCGCCGGACCACCGGACGACGGCCCCTCGGCCACGGCCGGTGGTGGTGCCGCCTCGCCGGCTGCCGACGGTGCGTCGCCGGCGTGCACCGGCAGGATCTGGTCCAGGTGGGCGGCCTGGAGGATGCGGGCGATGCGCGGGTTCGGCTCTCGCAGCGCCAGGACGCCGCCGGTACGCACGAGTTGCCGGTGCACGTCGAGCAGGAGGCCGATCGCGGCGGCGTCGATGTGCCGGCAGCCGGAGAGATCGACCACCACCCGGGCGGGCCGCAGCGCCAGCAGGCGGTCGAAGACCGCGCCCGTCTCCGGCAGGCAGGCCAGGTCGAACTCGGTGATGGACACCTCCACGAACGGAACGGTGCACTCGGGGCGGCGTGACGTGGTCACCTCGGTGTCCTCCTCTCCGGTGAGGTCGGCTCTCACCCTGCCGATCGGGGTTGGCGGGCACCGCGCGGACGTATGACAGTTGCGTGACAAAACACCCGCAAGCCGGGCGCGGTTGGCTGGTCGGCGTGGCCTTGGAGATGATGCCGGTATGACAGCGGTACTGGTGATCGAGGACGACGACCGGATCCGGTTGGCGTTGCTGCTCGCCCTGGAGGACGAGGGGTACGACGCCCGGGGCGCGGCGACCGCCGAGGAGGGCCTGCGCACCCAGCGGCGTGATCCCGCCGACTACGTCCTGGTCGACCTGATGCTGCCCGGCATCGACGGCTTCGAGGCCATCCGTCAGCTACGCCGCGACGACGACGTACCCATCGTGGTGGTCAGCGCCCGCGACGACACCCACGACATCGTCGCCGCCCTGGAGGCCGGCGCCGACGACTACGTGGTCAAGCCGGTGGCGATCAAGGAGCTGACCGCCCGGTTGCGGGCCCTGCGCCGACGGGCCCGCACGGTGGGCACGGTGGAGACCGCGGTGCCGGTGCTCGCCTTCGGCGAGCTGGAGGTCAGCCCCGAGGCCGGGGAGGTGCGCCGGGGCGGCGAGCCGGTCTCGGTGACCCGCACCGAGTTCCGGCTGCTCTGCGAGCTGGCCGAGCACGCCGGGCGGGTGCTCTCCCGCCAGCAGTTGCTCAGCCGGGTGTGGGGGTACGACACCGGCGACGAGCGGCTGGTGGATGTGCACGTGGGCCGCCTGCGCCAGAAGATCGAGCTGGATCCGGCCAATCCCCAGCACCTGGTGACCCTGCGCGGGCTGGGTTACAAGCTGCAACGATGAGACGCCTCGGACTGCGGGCCCGGGTCACCGCCGCGTTCGCGGTGGGGGCCCTGTCGCTGTCGGCCTCGATGGCCCTGGTGTCGTACGAGCTGACCCGCCGGACGCTGCTCGACGAGCGGGAACGCACAGTGCTGCGGGCCGCGTACTACGACGCGGCGGTGATCCGCGCCGGCCTGGACACCGACAGCCCGGACGCGGCCGAAGCGCTGCGGGCGCTCGACACCGGCACCAGCCGGCGGGCGATCCTGCTGCTCAACGGCGAGTGGTATGGCCGCGCCGCCGACAGCGGCATCACCACCGCCATCCCGGCCCGACTGCGGGACCTGGTCACGGCGGGGGAGCCGGCGGTGCAGCGGATCCGGGTCGACGACCAGCCGTTCATGCTTGTCGGTGTCCCGCTGTCGGAGTCGGCGTCCTTCTACGAGATCGCGTCGCTGCGCGAGTTGGAGCAGACCTTCCAGGTGCTCGCGTTGGCGCTGACCGCAGTGGCGATCATGGTGGCCGGATCGGGGGCGGCGCTCGGCTGGTACGCCACCCGGCACGGACTGCGCCCGCTGACGGCCGTCGCCGACGCCGCCGAACGGATCGCCGCCGGTGACTTCACCACCCGCCTCGCCCCGGACACCGACCCGGACCTGACCCGCCTCTCCACCTCCTTCAACCGGATGGTCGACGAACTGGCGCAGCGCATCGACCGGGACCGGCGCTTCGCCGCCGACGTCAGCCACGAGCTGCGGTCGCCGTTGCAGACGCTCGCCGCCGCGGCGAGCGTGCTGGCCCGGCGACGGGACAACCAGGACGAACGGACCGCGACCGCGGCTCGGCTGGTGGCCGACGAGATCGACCGCTTTCAGCGGCTCGTCAACGACCTGTTGGATCTGGCGCGCAGCGACCAGCCGGTGGATCGGGAACCGGTCGAGCTGGTCGAGCTGGCCCGGCAGGCCTGCCGGGACCGGGACCTGCCGGAGTCGATGGTGGAGCTGGCGGCGGACACCCCGGCGACCTGGCGGGTGGATCGGCGTCGGGTCGCCCAGGTGCTGGCGAACCTGCTCGACAACGCCGAACGCTACGGTGCCGGCCCGGTGGCCGTGCGGCTGCACCGGGACGGCGACACCGGCGTGATCGAGGTGGACGACGAGGGCCCGGGGGTGCCGGTGGAGGACCGGAATGCGATCTTCGATCGGTTCGTCCGGGGGCGGGCGGCCAACTACCGCGGTGGTGGGGACGGCACCGGCCTCGGGCTGGCGCTCGTCGCGCAGCACGCTGCCGGGCACGGCGGCGAGGCTTCGGTAAGTGACCGCCCCGAGGGCGGGGCCCGGTTCCGGGTCACGTTGCCCGGGAGCCTGTCATGACGGCACCGCACCCGGCGCGCGGTAGGCCGCTCGCCTGCCTGCGAGCCCGTCTGGTCCTCGGGCTACGGGCCACACTCGTCGCCGGCCTGGCCGGACTGATCGCCGCGTGCGGGGTACCGGCCGAGGACCTGCCCCGGGCGGTGACCCCGCCGCCGGGTCCGTTCCCGCAGCAGGCGACCGCCACCCCCACAACGGCCGAGACCGGTTCCGCGACCGAGGTCCTCTACTTCTCCCGCGACGACCGGCTGGTGCCGGTGATCCGCCGGGTCGACCAGGCCCCCGCGGTCGACGCGCAACTGCGGGGTCTGCTCGCCGGGCCGACCCCCGCCGAGCGCGACGACGGCCTGACCAGCGCCCTGCCCGGCGCGCTCAGCAACGCCGTGGTGCAGCTCGTCGACGACCAGGCCCGGGTCACTGTCGCGCCGGCCGAGCCGGAGAGCGGCCGCCTCGACGAACCGCTCGCGTACGGGCAGATCGTGTGTACGCTCACCGCCCGCCCCGACGTCTCGACTGTGGTCTTCCTGCGCGACGGTGCCGCGCTGAGCGTCCCCCGGGCGGATCTGTCGCTGTCGACGGAACCGCTCACCGCGGCCGACTACGCGGTGTTGATCAGCCCGCGGTGAGTCCCGGCCACGCCCGGCAGCCGGCGGGCCGGCAGATGTCCGTGGACGGGCCCGGTGTCCATGACGAAACTGCCTCGGAAATGTGACGATCGCCGCACAAAGCGCCTGCGGCCGGGGGGTTGGAGTTTGCCGCGACCACCGACCCGGGCACCAGTTCTGCCGACGTACACGCTCGGAGGGACAGCTCGCATGGAAATCACCGGCTTCTTCACCGCCATCCTCATCGGTCTGGTCATCGGGGCGCTCGGCCGGCTGGTCGTGCCGGGCCGGCAGCGCATCCCGTTCCTGCTGACCATCCTGATCGGTATCGTCGCCGCGATCCTCGGCACGCTCGTGGCCGCGCTGCTCGGCGTGGACGACACCGCCGGCATCGACTGGATCGAGTTGTTCATCCAGGTGGCCTTCGCCGCGATCGGTGTCTCGATCGTCGCCGGCACGTACGGCCGTCGCCGTTGATCGTCGCGACCCGCGTCGGGTGACCGGCGCGACCACCGGCCCGTTCCCCGTCCGGGGAGCGGGCCGGTGTCGGATGCGACGGCGGGCACGACAGGTTCCGGCGCGGGTGAGCCACCCGACGCACCCGGGCGGCGACGGATCGTATCCTTCTCCTGGATCGTCATCGGCTGACGGGGAGAGAGGGGACCTGGTGTGAACGACCGGACCGAGACGTTGGAATTCCAGGCTGAGGCGCGCCAGTTGCTCCAGCTGATGGTCCACTCGATCTACTCGAAGAAGGACGTCTTCCTCCGCGAGTTGATCTCGAACGCCTCGGACGCGCTGGACAAGCTGCGCCTGACGGCACTCGTCGACAAGGACCTCGTGGTCGACACCGACGACCTGCACATCGCCATCGAGGTCGACCGGGACGCCCGCACCCTCACCGTGCGGGACAACGGGATCGGGATGAGCCGCGACGAGGTCGTCTCCGTCATCGGCACCATCGCCAAGTCGGGCACCGCCGAGTTGCTGCGTCAACTGCGCGAGGCCAAGGACGCCGGGGCGTCGCAGGAGCTGATCGGCCAGTTCGGGGTGGGTTTCTACGCCGCGTTCATGGTCGCCGACCGGGTCGAGCTGGTCACCCGCCGGGCCGGTGAGAGCGGCGGCACCCGCTGGGAGTCCACCGGCGCGGGCACCTACACCATCGCCTCGGTCGACGACGCGCCCCAGGGCACGGCGGTGACCCTGCACCTCAAGCCGGCCGACGCCGAGGACAACCTGCACGACTACACCGCCGAGTGGACGATCCGCGAGATCGTGAAGCGGTACTCCGACTTCATCGCCCACCCGATCCGGATGACCGTCGAGCGGCCCGGCGAGGGTGACGCCGAGGCCACCACCGAGACGGTGACGCTCAACTCGATGAAGGCGCTCTGGGCCCGCCCGCGCGGCGAGGTGGAGCCGACCGAGTACCACGAGTTCTACAAGCACATCAGCCACGACTGGACCGACCCCCTGGAGACCATCCACATGCGGGGGGAGGGGACCTTCGAGTACGAGGCGCTGCTGTTCATCCCGTCGCACGCCCCGATCGACCTGTTCTCCCCGCAGGGACGCCGAGGCGTGCAGCTCTACGTCAAGCGCGTGTTCATCATGGACGACTGCGACGCGCTGATGCCCAACTACCTGCGCTTCATCAAGGGTGTGGTGGACGCGCACGACCTGTCGCTGAACATCAGCCGGGAGATCCTCCAGCAGGACCGGCAGATCCAGGCCGTGCGCCGACGGTTGGTGAAGAAGGTTCTGGCCACCGTCAAGGAGCTCAAGACCGGGCAGCCGGAGCGGTACCGCACCTTCTGGTCCGAGTTCGGCGCCGCGGTCAAGGAAGGTCTGATCGACGACATCGACAACCGGGACACCCTCCTGGAGATCCTGTCGGTGGCGTCCACCCAGGACCCGGCCGAGCTGACCGACCTGGCCGGTTACGTCGGCCGGATGAAGGACGGCCAGACCGACATCTACTACGCCACCGGCGAGAACCGGGCCACCATCGAGAACTCCCCGCACATGGAGGCGTTCCGGGCCAAGGGCTACGAGGTGCTGCTGCTCACCGACCCGGTCGACGAGGTGTGGGTGGAGCAGGTGGGCAGCTACGACGGCAAGACCCTGCGTTCGGTCGCCAAGGGCCAGGTCGACCTGGACACCGAGGAGGAGCGCAAGGAGGCCGAGGCCGAGCGGGAACAGCAGCGCACCGAGTACGCCGACCTGCTCGGCTGGATGGGTGGTGTGCTGGGCGACTCGGTCAAGGAGGTGCGCCTGTCGTCGCGGTTGACCACCTCACCGGCCTGCGTGGTCGGCGACGCCCACGACATCACCCCGACTCTGGAGAAGATGTACCGGGCGATGGGGCACGAGGTGCCGAAGGTCAAGCGGATCCTGGAGCTGAACCCGACGCACCCGCTCGTCACGGGTCTGCGCAAGGCCCACGAGCAGGGCGACGCAGACCCGTCCCTGGCGGAGACCGCCGAACTGCTCTACGGCATGGCGCTGCTCGCCGAGGGCGGCGACCTGGGCGACCCGTCGCGGTTCGCCCGGATCCTCGCCGACCGCCTCACCCGCACCCTCTGAGATGTAAGGAGGGGTCCCCTGCTAACGCCTCGTGGATAGCAGGGGACCCCTCCTAACGCCCCACCCCTGCGCCGCCGTACGCCAGGTCAGGGCCGCCGCGGCCAGGCAGGCGGTGGCGGCGAGGAGCAGCGGTGGTCGAGCGCCCAGCAGCACGGCGGCCGAACCGAGTGGGTTCGCCGCCGCGATCGGGCCGAACATGAGCGTGTTGGCGGTGGCGGAGACCCGACCGAGCAACGCGTCCGGGGTGTGCGTCTGCAGGGCGGTGACGGCCGCGACGAGGGCCCAGGGCAGGCCCACACCGGCGATCACCGAGGCGAACACCACCACCGGCCACCACGGCAGGCACCGGGCCAGGCAGCTCACGCCGAACAACGCCGCGCCGGCCACGGCCACGGTGGTCGGGTCGTACCGGGCGATCAGCCGGCCGACGACCACGCCGCCGGCGAGTGACCCGACACCCTGGGCGCTCACCAGTACGCCGAGGAACGTGATCGGCAGGCCGAGGAGGTCGGTGACGACGGCGTACCCGGCGGCGGTGGCGAAGCCGGAGATGCCGATCGCCACTGTGGCCAGCACCACCGGCAGCCGGATGGCCGGCGACCCGAACAGCACGGCGAGGCCGCTGCGGATACCCCGGGCGCGGGGCGCGGCGGTGGAGGGCGTACGGGTCAGCCGCAGCGCGGCGTAGAGCGCGGCGGCCAGAGCCGGCAGGCCGGCGGCGAGCAGCGCGACGACCGGGCCGCCCTGCCAGGCGTACAGGCTGGCACCGAGCAGCGGTGCGACGAGCTTGGCGCCCTCCTGGGCGCTGGACCGCCAGCCGTTGACCTGGCCGAGTTCGGCGGGGGAGATGGCGGCGGGCAGCAACGCGCTCTCGCCGGCGTCGATCAACACGTACGCCACGCCGTAGACAGTGGACACGACGTAGAGGAGCCACACCTGCTCGGGTCCGCGGACCGTCAGCAGGGTGGGCAGGACGGTGGCCAGGGTCAGGTTGGCGGCGATGATGACCAATCGCCGGGGCAGCCGGTCGACGAGGCCGCCGAGCCACGGGCCGGCGAGGGTGGGGACGTACACGCAGGTGGCGGCGAGGGCGGCGAGGCTGGGGGAGCCCGTGAGGTCGAAGATCCAGAGGCCGGTGACCAGGGCCATGGCGGTGCCACCGAAGCCGGACAGCAGCGAGACCGCCACGAACAGAACCGCGTTGCGCCGCACGAGCCGCCCCCAGGATTGAGTCGAAGTGACTCATAGCCTCAGTCCTGAGTCGAGGGGAGGCAATACCGATCGACTGCTGTCAACGACGCGTTGACAGCGCGGCGGCGAGGTCCCGGGCGAGGCCGTACACCGGCTGCGGCAGTTCCGGTCCGCACCGGGCGAGGTCGACGGTGATGTGCCGGGCCAGGTCGTACAGGCCACCGGGTTCGGCCGCCAGCGCGAGCGCGGTGGTGCGCCGGGTCAGCGCGGCCCGGGGGAAGCGGCGATCCCAGCGGCGGTCGGCGTCGATCCACTGTTGGAGACCGGCGAGCAGACCCCGCATCGTCGCCACCTCGGTCGGCCACTGCCGGTCGGCGGCCCTGCGGCGGGTACGTCGGGCCGCGGCGAGCCGCTGGCGGCGCTGCTCGGCGGCCTGCCGGCTGCCCAACCCCAGCACCTCGGCGACCTGGGTCCAGGTCGCGCCGGCCTGCCGGGCCCGGTCGATCAGATCGAGTTCGGTCTCGTCCAGCCGCTCGCGGGCGGACGGAATGTCGGCGAGGCGGGCCAGCGGGTCAACCACCCGTCAACACTACATTGACAGCCACCGCTGGCCGCGACGCCCGGTCAGGCCGCGGCCGAACTGCGTCGTTCGGGCCCCCAGGTGGGCAGGGCGGTCGCGGCTGCCCAGCCACCCCGCTGCGGTCCCTGCGGTGCGTTCGTCTCGTCGGCCGGCCCGCCCTGGGCCAGGTTGAGTGCGCGTTGAGCCTGCTCCCACGGCCCGCAGGGCCACTGCGCTCCGGCGCAGATCAGGTGGACGCAACCGCCCTCCTCGGCCGGTGCGTGGGCGTCGGCGACGTCCAGGGCGAGCCGCCACAGCAGCGGATCGGTGACCTCGTCCGGACGGTCGGTGACATGGCTTGGCCGGTCGGCGTTCTCGGACACGCGTGATCCCCCCTCGTTTCGAGCCTCTGGCTCTTCTCTCCAGTCTGCCCGCAGGTCAAACGCACTTCCGTGGTCGCTTGGGAAGAGGTGTGCAGGCTCACCTGTCCAGTCCTTGGGACGATTGACAGGCCACCTCGGACGGGCGAAGGATGTTCGCAACCTGATCACTCCTATGTGCCGGTGGATGACGCTGCGTAATCGGTGCTGCGGGCAGCGTCCGCGCCGGGCGCTTCGTCGTGGCTGTTCACGGGGCTGAGGGCAGCCGAGACGCGAGCGCGAACTCCTCGTCCATGCCGCACACCGAGAAAAGGGGCCACAAGCCTCATGTCCGATACCCGTACCCGTTCCCGGTGGCGCTACCGACTACCCGTGTCCGCCGCAGTGGCCACCGGCACCGCCGTGTTGTTGCTGACCGGCCCGCCAGCCGTGGCGGTCGTGCCGCAGGCCGCGGCACCCGAACCCGCGTCCGCATTCATCACCCCCGACCTCGGCCGACTCGCCGACGAACAGGCGAATGTCATCGAGGTGCTGCTGGCCGACACCGACGAGTTGGACGCGCTGGTGGCCACCGGCGTCGACCTCGACCACCACGTCGACCGCACCGAGGACGGCATCGTGGTGCACGCCGTGGTGACCGGAAACGAGGTGGCCACGCTCACCGCCGCCGGTTTCACCTTCGGCAAGGTGCTGCACACTCCGGCCGACTCGGCGGCCCGGATCGCCGAGCGTGAGGCGACGATCGCCGCCCACCTGGCCGAAAACCAGGAGTTCAGTGCCGGGGCGGGGAAGGCGGCCCGGTCGGTCGCCTCCGACGTCAAGATCATCCGCGCTGACTACTACACCAACGGCACCACTCAGGTGCTGTCGGTGGAGGCGAAGTGGGCGCAGGGCCAGACCGCCACCACCGCACTCACCGTGCAGCGGGACAGCGGGCCGGGCACCGAGATCGGCTCCGGGGGTACGCAGAACATCACCCGCTTCGTCGACGGCGGGGCCTACATGTACCACCGGGGCGCGGCGACCGTGACCAGCAAGCCGGAGTACGTGCAGATCACCAGCCCCACCGGCGGTGTCGCGGTGGCCGAGGTGAAGGAGTGGCTGCCGATCGAGGGCGACTCGCCCGAGGGCCCGGGCTACCAGAAGGACTTCGTCACCAGCTACCTGACCCCCACCGAGCTGTACGCCCGGATCAAGACGCTGGCCGAGCAGTACCCGAGTCTCTCCGAGATCGTCGAGCTGCCGTACAAGACGAACGGCTACCGGCGTAAGGCGCAGGCCGTGCTCGGCACCGCCAACGCCAGCCGGGTCGGCGTCGACTCGCTGGCCTGGGGCCACGAGGGCGGTAACAACCTCGCTGTCGAACTGGCCAACCCCGGTGCGGCCGCGTCGCCCCTGACCGTCGCCGTCACCGGCAACGACGTCCGGGTCAGCCTGGCCACCGACGCCTCCGGCGCGGTCACCAGCACCGCCGCCGAGGTCGTCGCCGCCCTCAACGAGCAGGCGGGAACGCTGCTGAAGGCGTACACCTATCGGGGTAACGCGGGTGCGGGCGTGGTCGCGCCGGCGGCGCGGACCCCACTCACCGACGGCCTCGCCGCACCGGCGTCGGTCTCCCGCGAACCGCACACCGTGTACGCGATCCGGATCGGCAAGCACCGCGACGGCTCCAAGCTCGGTGTGCTCGCATACGCTCAGGAACACGCGCGTGAGTGGGTCCCACCGTTGGTGACCATCGAGACGGCCGAGCGGCTGCTGCGCAACTACGCCATCGACGCCAACACCCGCGAGCTGGTGGACAACCTGGACATCTGGATCGCCCCGTCGATCAACCCGGATGGCGGGCACTACTCGTTCTACGACTTCGCCTCGCAGCGCAGGAACATGACCAACCACTGCCCGACGACGGGCAACGCGGACTTCCTGGCCCGCAACTCGTGGGGTGTGGACAACAACCGCAACTACACCGAGTACAGCCTCTTCGACGGCTACTCGGGCGCCTCGGCCAGCTGCACCAGCGACACGTACGCCGGGCCCAGCGAGCTGTCGGAGCCGGAGAACAAGAACGTCGACTGGCTGGCCTCCCGGGGCAACATCAAGTTCTCGATGAACCTGCACTCCTCGGGTAACTACTTCATGTGGTCGCCCGGCGCGTACGCGACCCCGGGCCGGATCTCCGCGCCGCGGCCCACGGTGGCCGAGGAGTCGCTGTTCTGGGGTGCCTCGTCGCGGATCCTGACCGCCATCAAGCGGCACCGCAACCTGGCGGTGACCCCGGCGCGTACCGGCCCGATCGCCGACGTGCTCTACTCTGCGGCCGGCAACTCCGGTGACATGCTCTGGTACAAGTACGGCATCTACGCCTGGAACTTCGAGGTCGGCACCTCGTTCCAGCCGACCTGGGCCTCGGCCCGGGAGGAGACGTTGGAATACTCCAACGGTCTGGTCGAGATGCTGCGGGTGGCCCGGGACTACGACACCGACGAGGTCGCGCCGACCAGCTCGGCGAAGGTCGAGGGGAGCGCCACCGCCGGCATGGTCGACGTGACCTTCTCCACCAGCGAGCCGGCCGCGGTCTTCTACACCGTCGACGGCACCCGGCCGACCTTCGAGTCGACCCTCTACGGTTCGGCGGGTATCCGGGAGGGCGGCGAGACGCTCACCCTTCCCGCCGGCACCACCCTGCACTGGTTCTCGGTGGACGCCGCCGGCAACGTCGAGGGCGGCTACCAGCCCGACGGCACCGGCGACAACTACCAGAAGAAGAAGGCGTACGACCCGAAGGAACTGCCGCTGACGACCACCGTGCAGGTGCGGTGCGTGGCGGGCAAGGCGTACGTCGGGGTGCAGGCGTTCAACGACCACACCGCAGCGGTGAGCATCGCCCTGGAGAGCGCGTACGGCAACAAGTCCTTCGCCAACGTGGCGCCGGGCGGGAATGCCTTCCAGCAGTTCAACACCCGTGCGAGTGCGGTATCGGCCGGCTCGGCGACGGTCCGCGCGACCGGTTCGCTCAACGGCGAGGCGGTGACGACCGTGGTGACCAAGGAGTACGCGGGCGTCAACTGCGCCGACCCCCGTCCAGCCCTGTAACTGCCAGCGACAACGGAGAGATCGCATGAACACATGGAGTCGTAAGCGGCTTCTCGCGGCCGGTGCCGCAGGCGCCATGCTGGCCGGATCGGCGGTGCTGGCCTCGCCGGCGGCGGCCGAGCCGGGCGACAGCGCCGACGTGTCGGTGACCGTCGACATCGAGGAGATCAAGGAACCGGGGGTGCTGGCGCTGTCGATCGCGGCTGACTCGGTGGCGTTGGCCGAGGACGGGTCGACGCTGCTGGTCCGCCAGTTCGTCGGCACCCTGCCGACGGTGACGGTGACCGACACCCGGACCGCCGACGAGGTGCCGGCCGACGCCGCCTGGGCGGTGCTGGGCAGCGCGACCGACTTCGTCGGCAGCGCCGGCCAGGCCCCGATCGGCGCCGGGCACCTGGGCTGGAAGCCGGCGTTGCTGGACGGTGGTGACACCGGTCTGGTGGCCGAGGGCGAGGAGGTGGTGACAGTCCTCGACGAGGCGACCCAGCCGGGCAACAACGTCGGTCTGGTCGACCAGGAACTGCTGGTGTCGACCTTCGACTCGGGTGCCGTCGCGGGCGGCGCGTACTCGGTGAACGCCGACCTGTTCCTGCGTACGCCGGCGGACGTCGCCGCGGGTGAGTACACCTCGACCCTGACCCTGTCGCTGTTCGAGTGAGACACCGGTGGCCGGGGGCGTCGCGTTGCGGCGGCCCCGGCCACCGGCCTCGTCAGGGGGTGGAGGCGGCGGGTCGGTCGGCCGGTGCCGCGCGCGGCACCGGCGCACCGACCGGCTCGGGGGACTGGTGGAACATCGCCTCACCCTTGACCAGCCAGGCCACCCCGAAGGCGAAGACGGCCACCGCCTCGCACCAGAAGACCGGCCGGAACGTGTCGCGGGCGGGCTCGGCGAGGGCGCTGCTCGCCACGGCGAGCACGATCGCCGCGAGAATGACGAATCCGCAGGTGCGGTAGACGACGTTGCGTGCCCGGGTGCCGGGGGGCGGCGGGCCGTTGACCGGGAACCGCCAGAGGCAGAACAGCGCGAGGATCGCGAAGAGCAGACCCGCCGCCACCCCGTGCACCCGGCCGAGGGGCAACGCCCCGTCGGCCAGGGCATGGGGTGGGGCGTCGGTGGTGGTCGGCACCAACGCCACCACCACCGCGAGCCCACCCGCCGTCGTGCTCAGCACGTCGTCGAGACGGCGGTACCGGTAGTTGATCAGGAACACCCCGATCGCGCACAGGCTGCCGACGAAGACGTCCCGCATCTCGCTGTGGTAGTAGCTGCTCATCGAGTTGAGCAGGTGCAATCGATCGGTGGCCAGGGCGTGGCCGACCGGGAGGACGATCGGCAGGGTGATGCCGAGCCCGCCGACGCCCAGCCGCAGGCGGCGCAGGGTCCGGGCGTCCGGCGAGGGCGGGACCGGTGTGGGTTCCATGCTTCCTCCTCGCCGATCGGGACGGGCTCAGGCGGCCTTGTCCAGGGTGTCCGCTATCAGCCGCAACACCGCCTCGGGTGTCCAGTTCCCCGGTGCACCGGCGGGACCGGGGGGGCCGGGCGGCCCCACAGCACCCTGTTTGCCGGCGAACCGCTCCGCGTACGCCCGCTGCACCTGCTCGTACGCCGCCGGGCTGTAGGTGTCGCCGCTGGCGACCACGCTGCCCATGCTCCGGCGGCAGGCCAGCAGGGCGGCCGCGGTCTCCGGGCCGTATTGCTTGTCGATCTCTCCCTTGTAGAAACCGAGGGTCGTCAGTTGGCGCTGCAACGCCTCCACGGCGTCGTTGTTGTCATTGAGCTTGCAGAACATGAGCGGCACTCCTTGCGTCGCGCCAGGGATGATCCATGGCATGGTGGAACGTTCGTGGCTCTCTCGGGTGTTCCAGTGCACGTGCTCGGCGTGCGGGCTGCTGCCGGTGTAGATCCGGCGGGTCCAGCCGTAGCTCCGGTTGGCGATCTGGCGGTCATGAATCCAGTACTGCGAGGACTCGTGCTCCTCGAAGACCTTCTTCAGCCGCTCGACGTCCTCGCGGTAGGGCTGCCCGACTCCGTTGACCTCGACATCCATGTCCCAGGCGTCGACGGAGCCGTCGGGGTCGGGATTGTGGTCGCTTGTGGTTCCCTGATGGGCGGCATCTCCGATGGTGCCGTCCGACCGTTTGTCCCGCTTCGGATACGCCGAGTCGACGGCCTTGCGGAAGTTGGTAAGAGCCTGGTTGAGATACCAGTTGACGGTCATGACGCTGCCTCCTTGCCCGCGGATTCAGCGATACCTGTGGACTGTGCTCGCAGTAGGCGGAAGAGGTGCCCTACTCTTCGCAAAATGCCTGGTCAGTCGCTGTTTGGTACCCAATCCGTAGCACGGTGGCCAGGCGGGCTCCCAACCCGGGAAGTGACGCCTTTCAGACAGTTCGGGCTCATGTTCGCCGGGCCGGCCAACCGACCCACGTCCGGTCCGCCGTGCTCGCGGGAGGGCGTTGCCGTCACCCGTTCGGGCGACATCGCGCTGTTGCGGGAGCACTCCTTCAGGTGACGCGAAAAATCGGCTCATGAGAGGAAGGCGAAAGAGGCTCGCGAAACGCCTGGGTGTCGGCGGGATGCTGCTGACCATCGCGCTGGCCGGGGGCTGTGGCCCGCTGACGAAGCCGGCCCCCCAGCGGTCGCCGGAGGCGAAAGCCGGCCCCCAGACCCTCACCGTGGTGGCCGCCGGCGACCTGCTGGTGCATCCCGACCTCAGCGAGCAGGCCGCCGCCGACGCGCGGCAGGCCGGCCGCACCGGCCACGACTTCACCCAGGTGCTTGCCGCCGTACGTCCCCGGGTCAGCGCCGCCGACCTGGCCATCTGCCACATGGAGACGCCGCTGGCCCCGCCGCAGGGGCCGTTCACCGGGTGGCCGTACTTCAGCGTGCCGCCGCAACTGGCCGACGCCGCCGCGTGGGCCGGCTTCGACACCTGCTCCACCGCCTCCAACCATTCCCTCGACACCGGGGTCGAGGGCATCGCCCGCACCCTGGACAACCTGGACCGGGTCGGCGTGCGGCACACCGGCACCGCCCGTAACCAGGTCGAGGCGCAACTGCCGAACGTGCTGCAGGTGAACGGGGTGAAGGTCGGTCACCTGTCGTACACGGTGAGCTTCAACGGCATTCCCCTGCCGCAGGGCCGACCGTGGGCGGCGAACATGCTCGACGAGCAGGCCATCCTCGCCGAGGCCCGCCGGGCCCGCACGGTGGGCGCGGAGATCAACATCCTGTCCCTGCACTGGGGTACGGAGTACCAGTCCGAGCCGAACGCCGAACAGATCGACCTCGCCCGCCGGCTGCTCGCCTCACCCGACATCGACCTGATCGTCGGCCACCACGTGCACGTGGTGCAGCCCTTCGAGAAGATCGACGGGAAATGGGTCGCGTACGGGATGGGCAACCTGACCACCCGCTTCGGGGACGGCTCGCCGGAGAACACCCAGGACGCGGTGGTGCCCGAGTTCACCTTCACCCTTACCTCGTCCGGCCGGTGGGAGGTCACCGCGGTGAGTGTCCTGCCGACCTGGATGCAGTACCACCCGGCGGCCCGGGTGGTCGACCTGACCACCGCGACCAACGACCAGACCCGGCCGGCCGAGCAACGCGCCCAGTTCGCCGACGCCCGCAAGCGGATCACCGACATCGTCAACGAGCGGGGCGCCGCCGCTGCCGGCCTGAGCATGCCGGAGTGAGTATGCCTGGCGTGGGCCGTTGACGGTCAGCAGGGCCACTTGTCGAACAGCCGTGATTTCACTGTGAAATCTTGATTTCACAGTGAAATCACGCTGCCCATGACTATTGCTTCCGCCTGCCGAGCTTCCGGCTTTTCATCCCGAGTGGACAGAGATGTCGACCTCAGATTCGACATTGAACTGCACCACCGTCGGAGGTGGGTCGCCGGTCGGTGGGTCGGTGCGCTGATCGGTCGACGCGGTGTCCCGCCGATCGTGTACGGCGTCATGGTCGTGCAGCCGTAAGTGAGGGTGGCGCGTGCCGGCGGCTGGATTGTGACAGTGGTTGCACCTAAGGTGAGCAACGGACGCCGGTAATCGAGGCGTTCGTCATCTTTTTTCCGACTTGGTGCGTGCCTCGCCGCACCAAGTCCGCACCATGCCCGCACCACGCCCTGAGCGGTCACGCAGCGGTACCTGCCAAATGACCTTCACGGGCGGGCGTTCCGTTCGCACAGTCCTATCTGACGGCTCACCCCTTTTCCGGAGGCTGTGAACATGCCCTACCCGACGTTCCACTTCATTCTGGTCGTCGACATAGAAGGATTCGGCAAGCGCACCGTGCCGGTGCAGGAGTCCCTGCGCAAAGCCATGTACGAGGTGGTCCGTACCGCCTTCCAGGACACCCACCTGGACTGGGAGAGCGTGGTCCGGCTGGACCGCGGCGACGGCATCCTCATGCTCGTGCCGACGACCGCCAACTCGGTGGTGCTGGCCGGGCCGTTCGTCCGTGCCCTGGACGCGGCGCTGCGGGAGAAGGCCCGGATCTACACGGTCGAGCACGAGATCCGCATGCGGGTCGCCCTGCATCAGGGCAACTGTCAACAGGACGCGGACGGCTGGGTCGGCGAGGCGCTCAACACCGCCAGCAGGCTTGTCGACGCCCAGCCGCTGCGGGATGCCCTGCGGGCCGCGACCCGCGCGCAGATGGCCCTCATCGTCTCCGACGAGATCTACCGGGCAGTGATCAGGCACGGTTACCGGCAGATCGATCCCGCCTCCTTCGGTGCGGTGCCGATCGAGGCCAAGGAGCTGCGCGAGCAGGCGTGGATCCATGTGCCGGACTATCCGTACCCGCCGGGAATCACCCCGCCGGCCGCGACCACGCCGCCGCCGCAGCCGCCGCAGCAGTCCGCGTCGGCGTCGCAGGAACCGCAGGCCGGGGCGTCGGGTCGCCCGGCGGCCGGCAATCACCTCGCCTTCCACGGCAACGTCACGGTGGGCCAGGACATCGTCGGCGGCGACAAGACAGTCCACGGTGGAGAACCGACATGAGTGCGTCCGCGCCACCCGTGGACGGGGCGGCCGCGCCGCTGTCCGCCACACCACCGGCGGCCGGTCCGGCCGGTTCCGCCTCGCCGGCTCCGGCGGCGGGGCCGGGCCCGGCCGACGGCCCGCCCCCGGCGGCGCACGAGGGTGCGCAACAGCCGACAGGTACGGAGGTGCCGAGCGACGAGTCGTTCTCGTTCGACCACACCCGGATGGAGGCACAGGACCAGGACCTGCAACAGCCCGAGGTGCTGAACGGCCGGCACCGGCACGAACGGCTGCGGCAGTCGTCCCGGATGCTCATCGGCGGCGATCTGGTCAGCGGCGACAAGCTGGTGATGATGCTCGGCGGCCGTGAGCCGGCGCCGCTTCAACGGTTGAGCACCCAGCTCAGTGAGCCGGTACGGCACGCCTTCCTGCCACCGCAGGAGTGGGAGAGCACCCGCGCCGCGCTGGAGGCGAGGCGGTTGGTGATCCTGCGCGCCGACCCCTGTCAGGGCAAGACGATCGCCGCGATCCGGTTGCTCCAGTCACCGTCGGACCGTCCGATCTACAACCTGGACCGCAGCGTCGACCTGCGCGCCTTCGCCGGCTGGCTCGATCAGGACGCCCGTAGTGAACAGCCGTTGCCCCGCGGCGCGGGCTTTCTGCTCTGCGAGCCGGTCGGTTGGGACGACGTGCGAGGCTGGATGCTCCAGCAGCTCGAGGCGGCACTGGAACGGATCGACGCGCGGTTTGTGCTCGCGTTGAGCACCGAGTCGGTGCTGCGGGACGAGGACGTCCGGGAGTACGTCGTCCCGCTCGGGCGCGCGCAGCCGCATCGCGACATCCTGGTCAGCCACCTCACCTGGCGGTTGGACGGCGACGCCGAACTCGCCGCCGGGCTGCTGGCGGGGACCGCCCTGAACACGTACGTGACGGATTTGTGTCGGCCGCAGGTCTCCCTCAAGGTGCCGGCCGACCTGGCGGTGGTGATCAGTCAGGAACGCACCGACGACGGGGTGGACCTGGACCGGATCCGGCAACGGATGACCGAGCGGCACACCGGCGACCTCGGCATCTGGTTCGACAAACTGCCCGACCTGCCCAGCCGCTGTCTCGCCATCGCCCTCGCCGTGCTCAACGGTCTGTCCTACGAGAGCGTCGTGCGGGCGGCGGATCGGCTGGTCGCGCGCCTGGACGGACCGGCCGCCGGGTTCGCCGGCGCCCAACCGGTGGCACTGCGGCCGTGGCACGACCCGTTCCGGTTCAGCCGCCGCGAACTGGCGCGGCGGCTGCGCGCGGAGATCCGGCCGGCCACCGTACGCGGCACCTGGGGGCCGGTGACCGTCGACACGATCCAGTACGCGGCCGACGGCTATCCCGCCCAGGTGCTCAACCACGTGTGGCGGGAGTTCCAGATCCACCGGGAGCTGCTCGACTGGCTGCTGGATCTGGCCAGCGACGTCAACGAGGACGTGCACACCTGGGCCGGCACGGCGTTGGGCGTGCTGTCCCGGCACGCGTTCGACTTCGTCTACGCCCAGGTGCTGCATCCGATGGCGATCGCGCCGCACAACTGGCGCAACGGCGAGGTGGTGGCGTACGCGCTGCGGGTGCCGGCCGCCGACGAGCGGACACGTCCGCTGGTCAAAGCGGTGGTCAACGGTCTCTACACCAACAGCGCGTCACCGACCGGGCAGGCCACCGCAGCCCGGGTGCACGGTGTGAGCCTCGGTCCGCACGGCGCGCAGGAGGCACTCATGGCGCTGGACCGGCTCGCCACCATCGACCACCGCGACATCGCTGTCGGCATCGCCGACGGACTGACCGACCTGATCATGCAGGACGAGCAGCGAAACGTCCCGATGGTGATCGAGCGGGTGTCCAGTTGGCTGCACGACCGCCGCCGCACGCTCGTCGGACAGTTCATCTTCCTGCGGCTCGCGCTGTCGCTGACCACGGAGAAGACGGTCTCGACACCGACGGACGGGGCCCGCCGATCGATCACCTGGCCGACGCTGCTCGAACTCGCCGACCAGCGACGTCAGCTGCGGCCGGCGCTTGTCGGCATGTGGTCCGAGGTGCTGCTCAGCGGCGCGTTCAACCGTCTGGTCGAACGCGCGCTCGTCGCCTGGGCCCGGCTGGCCGAGGCGAGTGCCCCGGTGCGTACCCCCTTCTGCGGCCTGCTTGTCGACATCGCGGCGCGGGGCGCCTGGGCCGAGCAGACGGTCCGGCGGCTCAGCACCGACTGGCGGGCCCCGGACAACCTCTACCCCACCCCCCAGACGGCGTACGCGGTCGAGGCCGCGTTGGACGCGAGGAACGATCTGTCATGACTGCGTCACTGCCGCTGATCCTCCGCATCGAACCGGTCGAACGCGGGCTGCGCAGCCGCAGCACGCTCGCCGCGCCCTACGAGGCGTCCGTCTACGTCAGCGCGGACCGCAAGGTGGCGGTGGTCGACGACGGGCGTCCGCTGGGCCGGTGGGAACAGCTGACCACCTCCTACCGGTACCGCTACGACGTGGACATCAGCGACCACCGCCGGACCGTCGCGTTGCACAGCAACCCGTTGCCGGCACGCGGCAACCACTGGTCCTTCGACGCCGTCCTCGATGTGGGGTTCCGGGTGCACGACCCGGCGGCGGTGGTCCGGCGCAACGTGCGCGACGCGTTGCCAGTCGTCTACGGCCACCTGCGGCGACGGTTGGCCGAGATCACCGTCCGCTACGACATCACCCAGGCCGCCGAGGCCGAGCGGGCGGTGGTCACGGCGTTCGGCGGCGGGTGGATGCTGCCCGAGGGCATCACCATCTTCGATCTTTCGCCGCGGCTGCGGCCCGAGTCGAAGTTCGCCAAGCACGTCGACACCATGGCCGAGATGCAGCACACGCAGCAGGCCGAGCAGGCGCGACACGGGCTGAACGTGCAGGCTGCCGTGCATCGCGACGAGCTGGAACAGTTGGCGCAACGCAGCCGGATCGCCGCCGAGCAACGCGAGCTGGCGGCGATCGGCTCGGGCGAGCTGTCCGCCCGGCAGATCGTGTTGCTGCACCTGGCGCGCCACCCGCAGGACACCGAGCGGGCGATGGGCCTGCTGGCGGCACACGAGCACGCGGTGGCGCAGCGGCAGGACGCGCACAACCAGCACAGCGCGGAGTTCTTCCGGTTCCTGGTGGACAAGAAGGTCGTCCGCCCCGACCAGCTCGAGCTGCTGGTGCCGGGACTGGTCAGCCAAATCGGTGGGCTGCCCGCCAGCACCCCGCCGGGTGCCCGCCCCCCGATCTGGTCGCAGAACCCCGCGCTGGGTGGTCAGGCCGACCCGCCACCCGATCCCGGGAGCGGCCCGCCGCCGGCGACCCTGCTGGAACAGGACCCGCGGTCCCGGGTGTGGCGCCCGGTCGACGGGGTCCAACCGATCTACGTCCTGGTCGACGAGTCCACCGAGATGGGGCCCTACGTCAACGACCTCAGCGACGGCGCGCACCGGTTGTACCAGCAGCTACGGGAAGCCAAAGAGGCGTCGCCGGTGATGCTCTCCATGCTCGGCTTCGCCGACCAGGTCGCCACCCGGCTGCCCCTGAAGGCGGTGGACCAGGGCAGCCAGTCGCCCTGGTTCACCGCCCGGGGGCCGGTCAGTTACGCGAACGTCTTCGAGGCGCTGCTGGACCGGATCGGACCGGACGCCGAGGCGCTCAAGGGGCAGGGCTACACGGTGCTGCGGCCCGTGGTGCACCTGCTGGCCGGAAGCGACCCCGGCAACGGGGCGCAGTGGACGATGCCGTACCGGCGACTCGTCGACCCGAGCACGCACCGGTACGCACCGAACATCGTCGCCTGCGGCTTCGGCACCGCACCGGCCCGCCTGATCTCGGAACTCGCCACCCACGAGCAGTCCGGCCACCTCGCCCCGCCCCACCTCGACCCGCACCGGGCGATCGAGTCGTACTGGCAGGCGCTGGCTCGCAACATCATCGCCACCGGCCGGTCGCTGCTCGACGGGCGGCCGGAACTCGCCATCGACCCGCCGGCCGGTTTCCGGCTCGCCCACGAGGTCGTCTGACCATCCCCGCCAACCCGGACCGGTTCCGGAGAAAGCAAGGCCAGCATGTCTGGAAATAGAGGAAATCTGCTGCCGGTGTACGTCCTGGCCGACGAGTCAGGCTCGATGAGTCGGCACATTCGTGAGTTGAACCGCGGACTGGCCTCGCTGCACGAGGCGCTGCTCGGCGAACCGATGGCGGCGGCGAAGGTGCGCTTCTCCATCCTCGGGTTCGCCGACAACGTGCAGGAGCGCCTCTCCCTGGCGGACCTGCGCCAGGCGAACGAACTGCCGGCCCTCACCGCGCGCGGGAGCACCAGCTACCGGTCCGCCTTCTCCGCCCTCCAGCAGCGCATCCCGCAGGACGTCAAGGCGCTCAAGGCCGAGGGGTGGTCGGTGCACCGACCCGCGGTGTTCTTCCTCAGTGACGGGCAGCCGACAGACGAGTGGCGCGACGTGTACGGGCAGCTCATCGACCGTAACGTCACGCTGGGCTCGCCCAACATCATCGCCTGTGGCATCGGCGACGTACGGCCCGAGACCATCGTCGAGGTGGCCACCCGACCCGAGTACGGCTTCGTGGCCAAGGCCGGGGTGGATCTCGGCGCGGCGATCGCGCAGTTCTGCACGGCACTGACGAAGAGCATCGTGGAGTCCGGGCGGTCGCTCGGCTCGGCCCAGCCGGAGCTGGTGGTGCAGCAGCCCGAGGGGTTCCGGATGGCGATCGATGTCGTCTGACAAGGGGTGGCTCAAGAACTCGGTGAACGGGCTGATCGGTCGACAGCGCACCGCGAACGAGGATCCGATGTCGATCGACATTCCGCTGGACCCGTACGTGTCGCCGCCGGACCCGCCGCGCCGGAAACCACAGCGACGCCTCTCGCCGCCGCCGTGGGGTGCCGACGTCATCGGCCGGCCGGTGCACCGGTTCGAGCCCGTCCCGCCCAGCGGCGCCTCCTACCGCCCGGACTTCCTGGCCGACGGCTGGTCCACGGACCGCTTCACCGTCCGGCTGGCCTCGATCCGTGGCTACAGCCACCGACATGCGGGCCGGCCGCGTCAGGACGACGCGGCGGTGGTGCTGCACGAGCCCACGGAAACGGTGGTCTTCGCGGTCTCGGACGGGGTCTCGGCCGCCGAGTTCTCCCACATCGGGGCGACGGCGGCCTGCCGGGCCGCCGTCAGCAGCATCGTCGAGGCCCTGAACGACCCGGCCGGCGCGGTCGACTGGAACGACGTCGTACGCCGGTGTGCCTGGCAACTCGCCGAGCAGGCCCGGAGCCTGTTCCACCTGCCCGCGCCCGATCCGGCCCGGGCCGAGGAGGCGCTGGCCTGCACCCTGGTGGCCGGCATGGTGCAGCCGACGTCCGACGGTGACCTGCTCTCCCTGATCCAGGTCGGTGACAGCAGCGCCTGGCTGCTGCGTCACGACGGCTACCGGCGGCTGCTCGACACCAAGAACCGGGCCGGTCAGGTGATCTCCAGCAATGAGGTGACGGCCCTGCCGCGCACGCCGCAGGTCGTTCCGTGCGAGGAGTTCCTCGCCCCGACCGACGTGCTGCTGGTGGGTACGGACGGGTTCGGCGATCCGCTCGGCGACGGGTCGGGTGAGGTCGGCCGTTACTTCGGCCAGAAGCTCTCGGTGCCGCCGCCGCCCCTCGAACTGGCCCGCTGCCTCGACTTCTCGCGGGACACCTTCGACGACGACCGGACCCTGCTGGCACTCTGGACCCGGCCGGCATCGTCGTGCTGACCGACGATGGGCCGGGGTCCTGCTTCGACCGCGGCAAACTGGAACCGCTGACGGAGATCGGCAAGGGCGGCCAGGGCCGGGTCTGGAGCGTCAACGACACGATCCGGATCAACCGGCAATGGCCGGTGGCCTACAAGGAGTACGACGCCGCCGTGCTGCCCGGACTCGACGTCGACCAGTTGCGGCGCATGGTGGAGTTCGTGCCGAGCCTGTCGGCCGAGACCGGCCGCTGGCTCTGTGAGCAGACGGCCTGGCCTGCCCGTACGGTGTGCGAGGCGGGCCGGGTCCGGGGTTTCCTGATGCGCCGGATCCCGCCCGACTTCACCCACCAGCTACCCGGGGTGAAGGGCCCGAGCCAGGTCAAGCCGGCCAGCTTCCAGTTTCTGCTCAACGACGCCAGCTACCTGGCCCGGGTGTCGATTGCCATCGACGACCGGCAACGGTTGATGTTGTTGGCGGCGCTGGCCGAGACGCTGGACCGGTTCCACGCACTCACCATCGTGGTCGGTGATCTGTCGCCCAACAACCTGCTGTTCCAGCTCGGTGCCGAGCCACGCTGCTTCTTCATCGACTGTGACGCGATGCGGCTCGACGGCCGCTCGGTCCTCACGCAGACCGAGACCCCGGACTGGGAGGTGCCCGCCGGAGAGGAGTTGGCCACCGTACGCTCCGACGCGTACAAGTTCGGCCTGGTCGCCGTCCGGCTCTTCGCCGGTGACCAGGTGGCCCGGGACCCGGACGTGCTCGCCGCCGTCTTGCCGGAGCTGGCCGGCCTGGCCCGCCGGAGCCTGAGCCGCGACCCGTGGTCGCGACCCCGGCCGGCGCAGTGGCTGCCGGCGTTGCGGGCCGCCGAGGGGCGGCCGGTCGCCGCCGCCCCGACCGCCGCCAACGCCGTGCCGGCGGCGGTGCCCGGCGGCGGTCGCGCGGCGGCCGGCGCCGGGCCGGCCCCACCCCCGGCGTCGTCGCCGCAGGCCACGCCGAGCGGCTGGGTACGCCCGTGGGCGGTCACCCTCACCGTGCTGGTGCTGCTGATGATCTGCGGCGGGGTCGTCATCGCTGGTTCCGGCGGGTCGGACGACGCCGCCGAGTCGGGCGCCGGCCCGCAGACGGTGTACGACAACGGTGTCGACCAGGCGACCCCGGCGCTGCCCCGCGCGACGCCGACAGTCGGCATCGTCCGGTACGACCGGGTGGCCGACCATCCACACGGTCGCGACATCGCGGTGATGCTGGCCCGCTGGTTCGAGGCGATCAACGGCAGGGACTGGGACACCGCCCTGGCGAGCTACGACCCGGCCGGAGTGGTCGACCCCACCGACCCGGAGCACCGGGCCGGCTATATCGACGCGCTGACCACCACGACGGACAGCGATGCCACCCTGCGCGCGGTGTCCCGCTCCGGCGGCAGAACGCTGGCGAAGCTGACGTTCGTCAGCCGGCAGGCGGCCGGGTATGGGCCGAAGCGCGATCCCGACGAGACCTGCACCCGATGGCAGCTCACCCTTCGACTGTCCTATTCCGACACGTACGGCTATCGGATCCTCCGCCCACAGGCCGCAAAGAGCTCGCCCTGCTGATTCCCTTTCGCCGGCGTACCTACAATGGCATCGCTGGCCGGAAGGGGGCGATGTCATGGGCTCCGGTCACCCCAAAGCACCATTCTGGTACGCGCTCACCGATCAGCATCGGGCGGAATTGCTGCGGCTCGGCAGGCGTCGGGACTTCGCGCCGGAGGAGATCATCGTCCGGGAGCGCGAACTCACCGACTTCGCCGTGGTGCTGCTCGACGGATGCGTCAAGGTCTCCACCAATGGTGTGCGTGGCTACCAGGCTATTCTCGGCATCCGCAACGCCGGGGACCTCGTCGGTGAGC
This sequence comes from Micromonospora endophytica, assembly GCF_003236305.1. Lineage (GTDB taxonomy): Bacteria > Actinomycetota > Actinomycetes > Mycobacteriales > Micromonosporaceae > Micromonospora > Micromonospora endophytica. The sequence goes on from NZ_POTX01000059.1 coordinate 25,546, forward strand.
AGGCCGGCGTGGACGGCGGCCGTCGTTCGGCGACCCTTTCCGCGTTGACCCGGGTCGAAGCGTTGATCCTGGCCGCGGAACCGTTCCGGGCGTTTCTGCGGTCCCACCCGGACGCCGCCGAGATCCTGCACCGGACGGTGTCGGGACGGCTGCGTGAGGCGGACCGCTATCGTGCCGCCGTCGGCTCGCGCACCCCCGAGCAGCGGCTCGCGGATCTGCTGGTGCACCTCGGCCGACGGTACGGCAGCCGGGCCGACGACGGGGTCCTGATCGAGCTGCCGCTGTCCCAGGAGGACCTCGCCGGCCTGGTGCTGACCTCGCAGCGGACCCTGGGCCGGGTGCTCGAACAGTGGCGCACCCGGAGACTCGTGGTCACCGGCCGGCGCAGCATGCTGGTGCGTTCCCTCACCGATCTGCGTGAGCTGGTCGGTGCGGAGTCAGATGGTGAGGTGTGAGACGGTCGGATGACCGTGACTTTCCGCGATCGGGTTCCACAGCTTCGCGACCCGCCGTTTTGCGGCCCCGGCCGCGCGTGACTCGGAGTCACCACGGGTGCGGTCCTTGCCGCGCATCGCCGGTGACCGGCAGCCGTCCGCCGAGACGCGCGACGCCCACCGTTGATACGCCTCGTCGGCGGCCCGGGAGTGGCGGAAGGCGAGGATCATCTGCTCCTTGAGTTCGGCCCCGTTCGGCAACTGGTCGGTACGCAACGCCTCCGCGCGGTCCAGCGCCGCCTGCCGACCGTCGGCGGCACGGCCGAGGGTGTCGGCTGCCGCAGACGTGTTCCGGCAGAAGATGGTGTTCTCGATCGCCGACACCACCCGTTTGCGGTCGCGACCGGAGACGGCGAGCAGCTCGGCGACCTGGGCCGCCTGCTCGGCCGGGGACATGCTGACGTTCGTCGGAGTCTCGGCGCCGACCGTGCCACGCCACCAGGTGCCCACCGACGACGAGACGGTAGGTGCCGCGCAGAGCAGCAGCACGGCGACGAGCACCAGCGGCACCAGCCGCCGCACCGACCGGGCCGGCCTGGTCACCGCGACCGGCCGCGGGTGTCCCGCCGGTGCCGTCGACGGCCCGCTCGGCGACGCGGCCGGCCCAGGCGGCGAGGCGGCGGGCGTCGGCGTCGGTGCCGCCGGTGACCGGAGGGCGGCGGTGGACCGCCCGGGAGCGATCAACGCCTCCGCCAGCGTCTCCCGCCAGCGCGCCAGGCCGGGCCGGTCCGCGGGCGCGACGGTGACGGCCTGCGTGGCCAACGCGTACAGCGCCGGATCGACAGCGCGCAGCACGGCGGCATCCCGGGCGCCCTGGTCACCGGCGAAGAGCCGGATGCAGAGCAACGCGAACTTGTAGGCATCGGTGTGCGTGGTGCCTGTCGGCTCACCCGCCGACGGTGTCTGCCAGTCCGGGGTCTCGATCTGCGGCAGGACGCTGCGGCCACCCACCCGCATCGCGTCGCAGTCGATGAAATAGCAGCGTGGTCGGCTGGTGGTGCTGAACAGCAGGTTGTTGGGGGAGAGGTCGCCGACCACCACCCCCAGCTCGTGCCACTGCGCCATGGTCTGCGCGACGTCGTACAGCAGCTCCAGCCGCAGCCGGTCGTCCACCGCGAGTCGCCGGGCCGCCAGATACGGCTGGTCGTTGAGCAGCAGCTGCACTTGCGCCAGCCGTTCCTGGTAATCCCTGGTCAGCCAGATCCGGGTGTGGAAGGGCTGCGGGACGCGCGGCATCAGCAGACCGGTGACCCGCCCGTCCCGCTGCACGATCGCGGTGGGCCAGGCCGCGCGAGCACGCAGCGAGGCCGCCTGCCAGTCGGGTAGGCCGGCGGGGAACGCCACCATCGCCTCAAGGGCCGCCACGTCGAGGCTGCCGAGCGCCTCGCCGGCGTACTCCTTGTAGACAGTGGTCGGGTCGTCGAGCGCCCATACCGTGCCCTGGCCTCCCGAGCCCAGTATGGACCGGGTGCCGAGCTGTGCCGCGTCGACCCGGTCGGCTGCGGTCACCACCTCAGCCGCCGAGCACGGCGGCCATCGCCGCCAGCAGGGTGGCCACCAGCGCCCCGGCGAGAAACCGCAGACTCCACCGTACGCAGGCGTACTTGCGCCGGGCCACCACACTGTTCGCCCACACCTGCGCGCCCAGCTCCCGGTCCAGCCGGTCGGTGTCCCGCAGCACCGCGGTGAGTTCCTCGACGTACTCGTCCTGGTGTCGGGCGAAGCGGCCGCCGACGTGTTCGAAGTGCAGCAGCGAGGGATGCCGCCCGTTCGTCCGCACCAGCCGGGGCATCACGGCGGCGAGGTCGAAGCCGACACTGAGTGCCAGGAAGCTCACCGCGAGGATGAGCGCGGCGGCCGGCAACGGATGGGTGTGCAGAAAACCCTCGCTCTGCACCCGGACGGCGATGAGGCCGATCAGCAGGCCGTTGAGGGTGAGGACCAGACCTGCTTTCGCGTCCGCGTACCGCACCATCTCGTTGATCTGGGCGAGCTGCTTCCAGGAGTCATCGGTCGGCATGACTGAACGCTAGCCAGGCCCCACCGCCGACGACAGGCCATTTGGCGAACACCCCCTCCCTCCCTC
>NZ_POTX01000005.1 GCF_003236305.1 Micromonospora endophytica
CCCTCCTTCCCCCGCCCCGAAGCCCGCGCGATGTTCCTCACCATCTCCGAAGCCCTGGCTCCCCTGGCCCAGAAGCGCTTCGAGCACCTGGTGCACGCCCCGACTGGTTGACCACGAGTGGTCGCCCCCGCAGGGCGTGGCATCGACTTCATGGTCAACGGTGCCGGCCGCAGTATGCGCCTGAGGTCGATACATTGCAATATCGTTGACTCGTGGGCGAATTCTGCATTACGTTTCCGGGACCTGATTGACCAGGAGGTCCAGCCGCCCGTTCCCGGCTGAAAGGGGTTCCCCCATGCACTTCCATCGATTAAATGTGAGCACCGGCAAGCGATCCGTGCGGATGGCGCTTGCCGCGTTCGTCGCGACTGCACTGATCGGCGGGTCCACCGCGCCCGCCGCGGCAACTCCCGGCAAGGGCGCCGACCGTGACTTCGACGTCGCGGTCGTCTCGGGCCGCGCGGACACCGTCAGCGGCGGCAACGCCCTGGTGCGGGTGGGCGTGCCCCGCACCGTCGCCGCACAGCAGGTGCGGATCCGCGTCGACGGCCGTGACGTCACCGACCGGTTCCGCCCGAGCGGTGACAAGCGGACCCTGGTCGGCCTGGTGGACCGGCTCGCGCTGGGCCGCAACCGGCTGGAGGTTCGCGCCACCGGGCCGGGCCTGGGCCGACCCACCGCCACGCTGACGCTCGTCAACCACCCCGCCGCCGGCCCGGTCTTCTCCGGCCCGCACATCCCGCTCTTCTGCACCGCATCCGGCCCGCCCTGGCACCTCGGCCCAGTCGACGAGAACTGTCACGTGGCCGGGCCGCAGGTGGCCTACCGCTACCGCAACACCGCCGGCAACTTCGTCGACCTGCCCGCCGGCCCGCTGCCGAAGGACGTGGCCAGCACCACCACCACGGCCGGCCGAACCGTGCCGTACGTCGTACGGATCGAACGCGGCACCGTCAACCGGGCGGTGTACGAGATCGCGCTGCTGCACCGGCCGGGCACACCGGCACCGGACCCCTGGACGGCGACCCCCGGCTGGAACAACCGGCTGGTCTACACCTTCGGTGGTGCCTGCGGCATCGGATACACCCAGGCCACCAGCACCGGCGGGGTGCTCGACCACACGCTGCTCAGTCGGGGCTACGCGGTCGCCAGCGCCACCTTCAACGTGTACGCGCACAACTGCAACGACGTCACGTCGGCCGAGACCGCGATGATGGTCAAGGAACACTTCAGCGAGACGTACGGCGTACCGGATCTCACCATGGGGTGGGGTCCCTCGGCCGGCACCATGCAGCAGTTGCTGATCTCGAACGCCTACCCCGGCATCCTCGACGGGGTGATCGGGCACGTCGGCTACCCCGACGAACGCTCCACCACCATCACCGGGCACGAGTGTCGGTTCGTCTCCCAGGCGGCCACCGCCGCCGGGCTCTCCACCGCCCAGCGGCAGGCCGTGACCGGCTTCGGCAGCCCCGACACCTGCACCGGTTACCAGTTCTTCGACAGCGTCGACTGGCCCACCGCGTGCCCGAACCACGTCCCGGCGGCACGGCGCTACCACCCGGTCACCAACCCGGACGGCATCCGCTGCGCGATGGCGGACTTCGTCTCCAACGTGTACGGCGTCGACCGCAACGGCGCGGGCCGGCCGATCATCCCGGACACCGTCGGCGTGCAGTACGGCCTGGAGACACTCCGGTCGGGTGTCCTCACGCCGGAGCAGTTCGTCCGGCTCAACGAGGGCATCGGCGGCCTGGACGTCGAGGGCAACCGGACGCCGCACCGCACCTCGGCGAACGTCGACGCGATCCGGGTGGCGTACGCGACCGGCCGAATCAACCAGTTCGACGGCGGGCTGCGCTGGACGCCGATCATCGAGACCCGCAACTACACCGACCCCACCGGCGACTTCCACGACCGGTTCCGCTCCTGGACGATGCGGGAACGCCTGCTGCGGGCCAACGGCCACGCCGACAACCACGCCAGCGTCACCAGCCCGTCCGGGGCCGCCACCACGGCGACCCAGGTGTGGGCGCTGGCGGAGATGGACGCCTGGTTGACCGATCGGGCTCGGCTGGCGGCGGCCCGCCCGCACCTGGACCCGGTCACGCTGACCCGGTTGTCCCGGCCCCGGGGCGTGGTCGACAGCTGTGTCACGCCCGAGGGCCAGCGGATCGTGGAGAAGCTGACGCTGCATTCGGCCGCCCGCTGCAACCAGGTCTTCCCTTACCACCGCAACCCACGGGTGGTGGCCGGTGGACCGACCACGTCGGGGGTGCTCAAGTGCCAGCTCCAGCCGCTGAAGCGGACGCAGTACCGGGTCACCTTCACTGATGGCCAGTGGCAGCGCCTGCGGGCGGTCTTCCCCAGCGGTGTCTGTGACTGGTCCCGGCCGGGCGTCGGCCAGGTGCCGCTGACCCGCACCTGGATCCGCTTCTAGCTCAGTCCCGCCGGCCGGGCCGGGCAGCCTGCTCCGCGGCGCTGCCCGGTCCGGCCGGGTCACGAACAGGAGGTTCCGACGCCCGCAGGCCGGTCCGGGGCAGGCCGGCCGGGTCTCAGTCGGGGAAGGCCAGCAGCCGCAGCAGTTCGGCCAGCCGCTCGTGCTCCTTCGGCGGCACGGTGGCGAGCAGGCCCAGCTCCACGTCACGCGCGGACTCCTGTGCCTGGGCGAACAGGTCGCGTCCCGCCTCGGTGGCGACGAGGACGTTGGCCCGCCGGTCGGCGGGGTCGGTCTGGCGCTCGATGAGCTGACGCTCCTCCAGGCCGTCGACGAGGGCAACGACCTGGCTCGGGTCGAGGCGGAGGAACTCGGCCAGCTCCCGCTGGGTGGGCCTGACTCCGTCGGCGGCCAGCGCCAGCACCGAATAGGACCGGGCCTTGAGGCCGTGCTGCGCCAGGGCGGTGTTCGCCGCCGCAAGAGCGAGCGCGTTGGCGCGGGCGAGCAGGAAGATCAGGTCCTCGCCGAGCACGCTGTCCCGCAGACTGCCGCGTCCGGTCGGCCGGGTCTTCTCCGCAGGGGACATGGCGCCGATGGTACCAAGGATGACAAATAATTGACTTTATCAACGGTTAATGCTCAGATCGGAGGAGACACGAAGGAGTATCCATGTCCTTGGACGGCAAGGTCGCCATCGTCACCGGAGCGGGTCGGGGTCTCGGCCTCGCGTACGCCCAGGAACTCGCCCGGCGGGGTGCCTCCGTCGTGGTGAACGACGTCGACGCCGCGGCCACGGCCGAGGCCGTCGCGGCGATACAGGCGTCCGGCGGGCAGGCCGTCGCGATGGTCGCCCCGGTCGGTCCCACCGAGACCGCGCAGCAGCTCGTCAGTACGGCTGTCGACAGCTTCGGACGGCTCGACATCCTGGTGACCAACGCCGGCGTGCTACGCGACACCGTGTTGTGGAAGATGACCGACGAGGATTTCGACACCGTCATCAACGTCCACCTGCGCGGCACCTTCACCACGGTGCGCGAGACGGTGCGGCACCTGCGGGCGGCCGGCGAGGGTGGGCGGATCATCTGCATCGGCTCCCCCACCGGCCAGCGCGGCACCTTCGGCCAGACCAACTACGCGGCGGCCAAGGCGGGCATCGTCGGCATGGTGCGCACCTGGGCACTCGAACTCAAACGCGCCGGCATCACCGCCAACACCGTGGTGCCGGTGGCGGCGACCGCCATGACCGCCACCGTCCCCTACTTCGCCGCCGCCGTCCGTGCCGACGAGAACGGCGAGCCGATGCCCGCGTTCTTCCGGCACGAGCTGGGCTTCGGCACCGCCGACGACGTGGCCGGTCTGATCGCGTTCCTCGGCTCCGACGCGGCCGCCGGCATCACCGGGCAGGTGATCGGGATCGGCGGCGACCGGCTCCAGCTCTGGACCCACCCGGAGGCGGCGGTGACCGCCTACCACGAGGGCGGCTGGAGCTACGACGCGCTTGTCGAGGCGTGGCCTACCCAGTTCGCCGGCGCGGTGCAGAGCGTCGGGGAACGCTTCCCGGAGCTGCCCGAGGAGTTCAAGGCCGCCGCCTCCTGAGCCGACGAAGGTTGCCGATCATGTACGAACCCGCCATCGACCTCGACGCCGTCACGGCCATCGACATGCATGTGCACATCGAGGTCGACGACCACGGCCACCAGTCACTGCCCGACCCCCTGGTGGCGGCGGTGTCGAAGTATTTCCGCACGGACGGGCCGCGCCCGGCGATCGACGCGGTCGCACAGTATTACCGCGAGCGCCGAATGGCGGCGGTGGTCTTCACTGTGGACGCCCGTACCCAGTTGGCGCACCCGCCGCTGTCCAGCGTCGACCTCGCCCGGGCCGCGTCCGAGCACGCCGACGTGCTCATCCCGTTCGGGTCGGTCGACCCGCGTACCGGGGAGGCGGCGCTCGAACTCGCCACCCGGCTCATCGAGGACGAGGGGGTGCGCGGCTTCAAGTTCCACCCCACCGTGCAGGGTTTCGACCCGAGCCGCGAGGAGTACGCGCCGCTCTGGGCCCTGCTCGCAGCGGCGGGCGTACCGGCGCTGTTCCACACCGGACAGACAGGTATCGGCGCCGGCATGCCGGGGGGCTACGGCTTCCGGCTGGGGCTGTCGAACCCGATGCTGCTCGATCCGATCGCGGCCGAGTTCCCGCAGCTTCAGATCATCATGGCGCACCCCTCCGTGCCGTGGCAGGACGAGGCGCTGTCGGTGGCGACGCACAAGCTGAACACCTGGATCGACCTGTCCGGGTGGAGCCCGAAGTATTTTCCCGCCGCGCTGGTGCGTCACGCCAACTCGATACTGAAGCGTCGGGTGCTCTTCGGCACCGATTTCCCGCTGCTCACCCCGGAGCGCTGGCTGCGCGACGTGGAGACCACAGACCTCAAGCCCGAGGTGCTTCCGGGCATCCTGAAGGACAACGCCGCCCGACTGCTGGGGCTGGCGGACACCGGCGCATCCGACTGACGACCACGGGAGGAACCCCATGACGACGACAATCGCCTACGACCAGCTTCCCGACCTCGCCGGCACCGACCTCGGCTACACCGAGTACCGCACGGTCACCCAGGAGCAGGTGCAGCTCTTCGCCGACGCCACCGACGACCAGCAGTGGATCCACGTCGACCCCGAGCGGGCGAAGGACGGCCCGTTCGGCGCGCCGATCGCCCACGGTTTCCTCACCCTCTCCCTCGCCGTTCCCTTCTGGACGGAGCTGCTGGAGGTCAAGGGCGTGTCGACGAAGGTGAACTATGGGCTGGACAAGGTGCGTTTTCCCGCTCCGGTGACCGTCGGATCGCGGGTCCGCATGCGGGCCACCATCGCCGAGGTGGTCGAGGTGCGCGGCGGCTACCAGATCGCCGTGGACCAGACCATCGAGATCGAGGGCGGGACCAAGCCCGCCGTCGTCGCCCGCGGACTGTACCGCTTCCACGCCTGAGCACCCTCGTCGTTGGCACCTCCACCGCCCCCTCGGGAGAGTGACGATGCACCCGCACGGAATCGGCGCCTGGTTGGCGAAGCGCCGGCTGAAGTCCCCCGCCAAGGCCGCGCTCGTCCAGGGCGAGGTGACCATCACGTACGCCCAGTTGGCCGACGGTGCGGATCGCGTCTCGGCCCTGCTGCACGAGCGTGGGGTCGGCAAGGGTGACACGGTGGCCTACCTCGGCGAGAACAGTCCCGAGTTCCTGCTGGTGATGTTCGGGGCCGCCCGGCTGGGTGCCGTCTTCGTCCCGGTCAACACCCGGCTCGCCCCGCCCGAGATCGCGCACGTGCTCACCGACTGCGCGGCGCGGGTGCTGGTGCACGATCCCGAGTTCACCGACCGGGTGGCCGCCGCGGTGGGTACGGCCGGCCCGGCGTACGTGCTCACCACCGGCGACGGGACGCCGGAACGCCCCGGGCTCGCCCGGCTCTGCGGTCCGGCTCCCGCCGCCCCGGTCGACGTCGAGATCACCCTCGACGACCCGGCCGCGATCATCTACACCTCGGGCACCACCGGGAAGGCCAAGGGTGCGGTGCTGACCCATGGGAACCTCACCTGGGTCGCGCTCAACTGCATCGTCGACTACGACGTCGTCTCCACCGACGTGGCGCTGATGATCTCGCCGCTGTTCCACGTCGCCTCCCTCGGCATGGGGGCGCTGCCGGTCATCCTCAAGGGCGCCACGATGGTGCTGGAGAAGGGGTTCGAGCCGGGGCGGGCGCTGGCGCAGATCGAACGGCACGGTGTCACCATGCTCAGCGGGGTGCCGACCACCTACCAACTCATGGCGGAGCATCCGAACTGGGCCGGCACCGACCTCTCCACCCTGGCCAAGCTCACCTGCGGCGGCTCGGCCGTGCCGGTGCCGGTGCTCAACGCGTACGAGGAGCGGGGGCTGTCCTTCTCCCAGGGTTACGGCATGACCGAGACGGCACCGGGCGCGACCGCCCTGCCGGCCGCGATGACCCGCCGCAAGCAGGGCAGCGTGGGCCTGCCGCACTTCTTCACCGACGTGCGGATCGCCGGTTCCGACGGCACCACGGTGCCGGCCGGCACCGTCGGCGAGATCGAGATCTGCGGGCCGAACGTCTTCCCGGGCTACCACGGGCTGCCGGCGGAGACGGCATCGGCGTTCACGACGGACGGCTGGTTCCGCTCGGGCGACCTCGGCCACCTCGACGACGAGGGTTACCTCTACATCTCCGGCCGACTCAAAGACATGATCATCTCCGGTGGGGAGAACATCTACCCCGCCGAACTCGAACGCCTGCTCGGCGAGATCGACGGGGTGACCGGGGTGGCGGTCATCGGCGTCCCGGACGCCCGCTGGGGCGAGGTGCCGTGGGCGGTGCTGACCGTCCGGGCCGGCGCGGCCGTCGACACCGACACCGTACGCAGGCATCTCGACGGGAAGGTCGCCCGTTACAAGCTGCCGAAGAACGTCGTCATCGTGGACGAGCTGCCGCGGACCGCGTCGGGAAAGGTGCGGAAGGGTGACCTCCGTACCCGCTTCGGCGCCGAGCCGGCGTGACCAGCGCGGCGAACTCCGCGGCCGACTCCTCGGCCAGCCGCTCGTGCATCCGCCGGTAGACCTCCGTCGACCGGGTGGCCGGCCACTGCGCGTCCATGAACTCGCCGGGCAAGCGGGGATCGGCGCGCAGCAGCGCCAGCCAGTCCGCCACCAGCATCGTCTGCACGGTGAGGGCGCTCGGCGCCAGCGACGCCGCGGCGGGGTCGTCCCAGATCTCGATGAAGGCGAGATGTTCCCGCCGGATCGCCTCGATGTCCCAGGCGGCGCGGACACTCTCGGCGATCGGGAACCCGGCGAGTTCCCGCGCGTGGAAGGCGACCACCGCGTGGGCGGGCAGATCCTGCCGTAACGGTTCCAGCGACCCGGCGAGGTCGACCTCGCCCGGGGCCAACCACAGGCCGTCCCGCAGTGGTGCGAAGCCCTCCCAGGTCAGGGTCGAGCGCAACCGGTGCCGCAGCATCCGCTGGTGCTCGGGGATCGAGAAGGTGACAAGGGTCCAGCCCGTGCCCTGCGGGTCGAACGGCCGCGGCCCACGGACCCGGTCGGTCGCCTCGCGCAGCACCGCCGATCCGTGCTCGGTCAGGGCGAACAGGATCTCCCGGCCGCTGCGGCTGCGCGCCAGCACGCCGCTGTGCACCAGCCGGTCGAGGGTGGCCCGGGTGGCCGGGGCGGCCACGCCGGCACCCTCCAGCACGCTGATCAGCGCACTCGCCCGGATCAGGACACCGGCGGAGTCGACGACGTGCTCACCGAAGAACGCGAGCAACAGCTGCTTGGGCTGACGGCTCCGCACGGTCCTCCCCTTCGGCGATGGATCACCGCCCGGGTGGCGCGGCGACCGTCTCCCCACGCTTGGCACGTTGGATCTGGTCGTAGACGTGGGTCCGCAGTTCCGTGAAGCGAGGCAGAGCCCGGGTGGTGATCTGGTCGCGCTCCGACGGGAGGTCGATCGCGAGATCCTCCTGCACCCAGGTCGGTGACTTCGACAATACTAGGACACGCTCCCCCAAATAGACCGATTCGTCGATGTCGTGCGTGACGAAGACGATGGACATGTTGCGCGTCACATGCAGCTCGCGAACGAGGTCCTCCAGGTCCGCGCGGGTCTGGGCGTCGACGGCGGCGAACGGCTCGTCCATGATCATAACTTCGGGTTGGTACGCGATGGCCCGCGCGATCGCCACCCGCTGCTGCATGCCGCCGGAGAGCTGCCACGGGTGGCTGCGCCCGGCATGGGCCAGACCCACCGCCTCCAGGGCGTCGGTGACCAGTTTCTCCCGCTCGGCGCGGGTGAGCTTCTTGTGCCGCAGCGGCAACTCGACGTTGCCCCGTACGGTCAGCCACGGGTAGAGGCTGCGACCGTACTCCTGGAAGACCACCGCCATGGCCGGGCTCGGACCGGTCACCGGCGAGCCGTCCATCTCGACCAGGCCGTCGGTCGGGCGCAGCAGGCCGGCGAGGCACTTCAGCAGCGTGGTCTTGCCACAGCCCGAGGGCCCCACGATGCAGACGAGTTCACCGGCGTGCATGGTGAAGCTGATGTCGCCTATCGCCTCGACGTCACCGTTCGCGGATTCGTAGACCTTGCGCAGGTGCTCGACCCGCAGCAGAGTGCTCCGATCAGGCACGGGAAACCTCCCTGAGTCCGTGGTACCAGCGCAGCACGCGTCGTTCGACCAGGCCGAACACCAGCGCGAGGAAGACACCGACCAGGCCGAGCAGGAGAACTCCGCTCCACATCTCGGCGACCTGGTAGTTCCGTTGGAAGTAGGCGATCCGGTAGCCGAGGCCGGAGGACGAGGCGAACATCTCGGAGATGACCATCAGGATGAGGGCGACCGAGAGGCCCTGCCGGACGCCGGCCATGATGCGCGGGCTGGCCGCCGGCAGCACCAGGAAGCGCAGCCGCTCCCACCAGGTCACCTGGAACGAGCGCGCGGTCTCGGTCATCACGCTGTCGGTGGCCCGGACACCCTCGATGGTGTTGAGCAGGATCGGCCAGACCGCGCCGGAGATGATGACGACGACCTTCATCGTGTCGGTGATGCCGAGCAGCAGCATCACCACGGGGATCAGCACCGGCGGGGGGATGGCCCGAAAGAACTCCAGCAGCGGTTCGAGCAGTTCGCGCAGCCACTGGAGCAGACCGATGACCGTGCCGAGGGCGACGCCGATGACTATCGACGCACCGATGCCGAGGCCGAGCCGGTAGAGGCTGGGCAGCACGTCCTCGACGAAGGCCGGTCCGATCCAGGTCTCGGTGAAGGCGTCGAAGATGGTGAGCGGTTCGGGGAAGAAGCGGTTCGTCGACCTGGTCGCCGCGACCGCCCAGACGACCAGGAGCAGGAACGGCAGGCCCAGGGCGTAGAGGAAGCTCGCGAGGATGCGGCCGCCGGCGCCACCGCCCCGTCGCGTGGTGGTGATGCTGCTGGTCTGCGTGGTCATCGGGCCTCCTCCCCGCGGATGGACTGGTGCCAGGAGAGCGAGCGGCGTTCGATGAAGCGGAAGACGAGGTTCACCAGCAGTCCGAGCAGGCCGGTGACCACCACGAAGGCGTACAGGCCGACCGAGTCACCGGCCGAGCGGGACAGTTCGATCAGGCTGCCGAGGCCGGGATTGCCGATCACCATCTCCGCGGTGATGGCGAGGATCAGCGCCACCGCCGCGGCCAGCCGCAGGCCCGTCATGACGTACGGCAGGGCGGTCGGCAGCACCAGGTGCGACAGCCGCTCGCGGTGGGTGAGGCCGAAGCTGCGGGCGGTGTCGCGGGCGACCGAGTCGACGTCGGCGACACCGTAGATCACCTGCACGAACACCTGCCAGAAGGAGGCGTAGATGATGATGACCAGCGCCGCCTCCCGCTGGATGCCGAACATCAGCACGGCGAGGGGGATGAGGGCGACCGACGGAATCGGTCGCAGGAACTCGACAGTGGTGTGGGTGGCGCGCCGCAGCACGGGCACCAGACCGACGATGGTGCCCAGCACCAGGGCGGCGAAGGTCGCCACCGCCAGGCCGATCCCCCAGGACGTCATGGTGGCCCCGAGCCGCCGCCAGAAGGCGAGGTCCCGGGATTCCTCGGCCAACCGCGCGGCCACGTCCGTCACGTACGGCAGGTACTGCGGGTTGATCAGGTCGAAGGTCGGAATCAGCTGCCAGACGACGAGGAAACCGGCGAGGCCGACGACGCCCAGCAGCCCCTTGCGCAAGGTACGCAGGCGCCGGGTGGAGGAGACGCGCATATCACTCCCGTGCTCGATCGGCGGAAACGCCCTCCCCGATGTCGGACACCAGGGAGGGCGTACGCGCGCCGGTTACCGCTGCTGGATGAGGCGATCGAAGTTGGGCTGGTTGTCGAGCACCTTGTACTTCTGCGCCAACTCGGCGAGCGCCTGCATGCTCGCCCGGTCCAACTCCCAGCCGAAGGCCGGCAGCTTCACCGAGTCCGCGACCGGTTCCGGAAGCTCCAGGTTGTCCTTGATGGCCTGCCGGACGGCCGCCTCGTTGGCGGAGTCCTGCGCCCAGGTCAGCGTCTCCTTCATGGCCGCCGTGAAGTCGTCCACCAGCTTGGCGTCGGACTCCGCCTTCTTGGTCGTGGTGAAGGTGGTGAGGGTGGTCAGGCCGGGGACGACCGCCTGGTAGGGCGCGACGATGAAGGTGTCACCACGGCTCTTGAGCTGCGTGACGAAGGGCTCCGGCACCCAGGCGGCGTCGATGTTGCCGGCTTCCAGTTGGGCCGGCACGTCGGGGAAGGCGACCTCGACGAACTTGATGGAAGACGGGTCGCCGCCGTCCTTCTCCACCGCGGCCATGATCGTGACGTCGCCCGCCGCGCCCAGGCTGTTCACCGACACCCGCTTGCCCGCCAACTCGGCGGGCCGCTTGATGCCGGACTTCGCCGACGCCACCACGGCGTTGATGTCGTCACCCTCGGCATAGGACGAGGCGTAGTTACCGATCACCACGACGCCGAGGTCCTGGAGGTCGGCCCGGAACGGACCGAACGGCTGGCCGATCGCGAAGTCGATGTCGCCGTTGAGCAGGGCCGGGATGGCCTGGGCACCACCCTGGGCGGGCAGCACCTCGACCTGGAGTCCGTGCTTTTCGAAGAGCCCCGCCTTGATGCCGCCCCACAGTGCGGCGGTCTCGGTGATGGGCAGCGCCGCGACCCGGACCTGGCGTAGCTCGCCGTCGGTCTGGTCGGACGGGGACGCGTCGGAGTCGGTGCATCCGGTGAGGGCGATCGCGGTGGCGGCGACCAGCCCGAGAGCCATGACCTTCTTCATTGACGAGGCCCTTCCTGGGCAGAGGTGGTCGATGCGTCAAAGCTGGCGGTGCCTCGGACCGGCAGGTGTGGTACCGCTGCGTGAGGGCACGCCGCTGTGTTCTTGGTCATGCTTCGGGACAGAGATCGAGATGTCAAGAAATTCTGACGCCCGTCATGGATCGGTTGAATAACCCTTCGCGGCGGCTGCCGGCGAACGCTGTGACCGAAGATCGACGCAATCAGATGCCTTTGTACCAGGCTGCGCGCTACGGGTGTGCGCTGCCGGACCGACTCAGTGGACCGAACCGAACGGGCACGCCGGGCGAGTAGAGCCGGACGTTCGTCTCCCAGAAACTGCCGAGGTACGGGATCCCCGGCCCGCCGCCCAACCCCAGGCCGACCATCCGGAAGCCGATCAGCCCGACGTAACTCAGCCCGTCGAAGGTGTCCGGACGGGTCCCGGCCGGCAGCAGCCGGGCCACCGCCGCCGGCTCCACCGGCCAGTGCAGGAAGACCAGATCCTCCCAGCGCTGCCGCAGCACCGTACGCCGGAACGACTGCGCCGGTGCCGCATCGACCGGTTCGACGTCCACGTGCCCATCCTGCCCGCCCTGGCCCGGTGCAGGCCAGGGCGGACACGGCTCACGAGTCAGCGCACGACGTCGTACACCGCCATCTGCACGCCGTTGCCGTACGTGGCGTGCTCGACCAGCTTCAGCTTCTGCTTCTCGGCGTCCTGCGGCGCGAACAGCCGCTTCCCACCACCCAGCAGGATCGGGAAGATCAGCAGGTGGTAGCGGTCGACGAGGCCGGCCGCGGCGAGGTTCTGCGCGAGGTTGGCGCTGCCGTGCACCAGGAGCGGGGCGCCGTCACCGCGCTTGAGCGCGGCGACCTCGTCCAGCGAGCGCAGCACGGTGGTGTTGTGCCACTGCGGGTCGGTGAGCGTCGTGGAGACGACGTACTTCGGCATCGCGTTGTACTCGGCGAACTCCTCCATCTTCGGCCAGACCGGCGCGAACTCGTCGTAGCTGACCCGGCCGATCAGCAGTGCGCCGGCCTCCTCCTGCTCGCGGCCCTTGATCTCGTACGCGGCCTCGTCCATCTCGATGTCCTTGAACGTCCAGCCGGCGTGCGGGTGATCGCCGCCGCCCGGCGAGTCGATGACACCGTCGAGGGACATGAACTCGGTGACGATCAGCTGACGCATCCTTGCTCTCCTTCATCGCTCGTGCTCTCACCAGAACGTCGAACAGGCCCCGCCGGATTCGACAACCGACCGGAAAAAGATTTGAGGCCCGCGATCAGACCGTCCCGCTGGCCCAGATCGGTCTACCGTCCCGGTCCCGGTAGAGCACCAGGTTGCCGTCCTCCTGCATCCACAACGTGGCCGGTCCTTGGCCGGCGGTGCCGGTGGACCAGGCGGTGGTGCCGTTGGCCCGGCGCAGCACGAGATTGCCGTCGGCCTGGTTGACCAGGGACACCCCGTCCCGGGTCTGCGTCGCCCAGAGCGCGGCGCCGTGCCGCCGGTAGAGCACCAGGTTGCCGTCCTCCTGCAACCAGGTCTCGAACCGGTCGTCGGTCGAGCGCACCGCCGCCCATCGGCGGATCGACTCCCCGCTGCGCAGCGCCGGCTGCCAGGTGTCGGCCAGCACGCGGCTCAGGTCGGCGTGCAGTCCCGCCTTCGGGGTGAAGTCCCGCCGGACCACGCCGAACGCACACTCCGGGTCGGTGGCCGTGACGCAGGCGTCCCGATAGGAGTAGAGGAAGAGCGGGCCGGTGTAGCTCAGCGACCGCCACATCCCGACACCCTGCGCCAGGTGGTCACGGACGGTCGTGATGGGCAGGGCCGTCGCTCCCGAGGTGGGGTAGCCGTACTCGGTGCCCCAGATCTTCTTGGCGGCGTCGCCGTGCCGCACCATGATCGATCGCAGGTTGGCGAGCTGGCCGCAGATCGGCGACTGGCCCGGCGGCCCGAACTGGTTCCACCAGCGGGTCGCGCACTCCGGCTCGGCCGGTCCCTTGCCGCTGTTCCAGGCCGGGTACGGGTGGTGCGCCACCGCGTCAAAGGAGTCGCGGTATCCGTTGGTGTACGCCCAGTCGAGCCAGGCGCCCGACTCGTTCGGGTTGCTGGTGGCCGTCTGCGGGGTGCCGTTGCCGGAGGCACCCGCCAGGATCACACAGCTCGGGCAGATGGGCCTGATGGTCTGCGCCGCCAACCGGACCAGTTGCCAGTACCGGGCGCGCCGGTCACCGGCATAGTTGCCGAACCCGTCGTAGCCGGGGATCGCGCCGTTGTTCGGCTCGTTCCACACCTCGTACGCCACGACAGTGTCGCCGACGTGCCGCGCGGTGGCCGCCACGATCGCCGTCCAGTCCGCGTCCCGCACCGGGAACCACTTGTCGTTCGGATGGTCACCGTTCGCCCATGGTGGCGCGTACGCGAGCACCAGCAGCACCCGGATGTCCCGGGCACGAGCGGCGGCCAGCACCGGATCCAGCCGGTCCCACCGCAGCGGGCAGTCGCGGCAGTCCTGCACGTACCACCAGTTCAGGTCGACCCGCAGCAGCGGCGAGCGCCCCGGAACGTACGCCACCATCTCGTTCAGCCGCCGGTCGAGATCGGCGTCGTCGACGCTGTGTCCCTCGGCGAACCCGACATCGGAGGACGAGAAGGCGAGCGCGTCGACGGCTACCGGTTGCAGATCGGGCCGGACCGGCCCGGCCGGCAGAGCGCCGACAAGTGCCAGGGCCAGCACCACCGGCACCAGCGACAGTCGCCGCCGACGCGGTAGGTGCCCCGACCGTGCTGCGGGCAGGGTGAACCTGCTTCGTGACATGAGAATCCCCCGTGGACAGTCACGCCCGACCCCTCAGGCCGGGCCCGTTGCCGTGCGGCACGACAACGGGCACCAAGGTAACCCAGCCACAGGCCGCCCAGGGGGCACGCCAGTGGCGTGGCTCATCCCAGCCCGCCACACCCCGGACAAAGCCGCATGCTCAGTTCCGTCGTGCCCTGATCGCCGCCGGTTGGCAGCCGGAGTCGCAGCCCACCATCGCGCCCGGGCCGCACTGTGCGGGCCGGGCAGCGTCGTCAGCGCAGCCGGCGGGCGGCGAAGCGGATCGGCGGATCGGCGATCGCGTCCTGGGCGGCGATCAACTGGATCTCCCGGGTGCCCGCCGCCAGGGTCGCCTCCAGGACGGTGAAGACGGCGGCGACGGTGCGTTCCAGCGCCCGGGCCGGCGATCCGCTCGTGGCCAGGTGCGCCAGGTAGAGCGCCGCGGTGACGTCGCCGCCGCCGTTCGGGTTGATCGGCAGCAGCGGCGTGGTCACCGCCCAGGCACCCTCGTCCGAGACGGCCACCACCTCCAACGATCCCGGCGGCACCTCCTCGTGCAGCACGCTTGTCACAAGCACGTGCCGTGGCCCGGTCGCCCGCACCACGTCGACCGCCGCCAGCACCTCGGCCAGCGAGTTCGTGGTCCGGCCGGCGAGGAAGTCCAGCTCGAAGTGGTTCGGGGTGATGATGTCCGCGCGCGGCACGACGACGTCCCGCAGGTACTCGGGAATGCCGGGCCGGACGAAGATGCCCCGACCGACGTCACCCATCACCGGGTCGCAGCAGTAGACGGCCGCCGGATTGGCGGTCTTCACCAGGGTGACCGCGTCGAGGATCACCGCACCCATCGCCGGATCACCCTGGTAGCCGGAGAGCACCGCGTCGGCGTCGCCGAGGACCCCACGGTCCGCGATGCCCGCGATCACCTCGGCCACGTCGGCGGGGGCCAGCAGCGGGCCGCGCCACGCGCCGTACCCCGTGTGGTTGGAGAAGTGGACCGTCAGCACCGGCCAGACCTCGTGGCCGAGGCGTTGCAGGGGGAAAACCGCCGCCGAGTTGCCGACGTGACCGTAGGCGACCGAGGACTGGATGGACAGGATTCTCACCAGGTCATCATGGCTGTTGCCGCCGGTGCCGCACGCACCGCCCGCCGTTTCTCGCGGTTCACCGGGGAGCCGAGTGGTGGCCGGGACCCGATCGAGGTCCCGGCCACCAGGTGTCAGCTCAGCGCAGCCAGGTCGGCAGCCCCGGTTCCGCGCGCAACGGCACCATCTCCGGGGCCGCTCCCTCCTCCGGCGCGGGTCCGGCCTCGGGGCCGGCGGACCGGCCACGGACCTGCTCGCCGGTGGTGCCTGGCGGCGGGGCCGCGGCGCAGCGGGTGCCTGCCGCCGGTACGACGCCGTCGATCAGGTACCTGTCGATCGCCTCGTCGGCGCAGGCCACCCGGCCGTAGACGATGTGCCCCCAGCCCTCGTACGTCAGCAGCTCGGCGTGTGTGCCGAACTGCGCGGCGGCACCCAGCGCCCAGTTGTAGCCGGTGGCCGGGTCGTGCAGGGAGTTGACGAAGAGCAGCTTGGTCTCGTTGGTCGGGGTGATCGGGCGCTGCGGATTGCGCACCGGGGTCGGCCAGCCCAGGCAGATCGCGCCGGTCGCCGCCCGCGGCGGGTCCGGCAGGTCCGGCGCCGCCAGCTGAGCGTCGGCGAGGATCGACTGCCACTCGGCGAAGTCACGGGGCTTGAGGTTCCAGTCCTGGCAGAGCACCGCCTGGTACGCGAAGTCGACAACTGTGGGCTCGTCGTCGGCCGACCGTCGGGCTGCGGCTGCGGACGTGCCGGAGGGGCGGCCGGCGGCCAACCGCTCCAACTCGCTGGCGATGGCGAGCCAGTACGGCTGGTAGTTCAGGTTGCCCAGGACGAAGTTGACCAGATCCCGCGGAGTGATCTTGTAGCTCGGGTCGTCCGGATCCGGCAGTTCACCGCGCTCGGCACGCCCCAGCAACCGGTGCCAGAACTGCCGGATGTCGCGGCCGTACAGGGCGCACTCGGAGAGCCGGGCACAGCCGGCGACGAACTCGTTGAAGGTGTCCTGCCCGGTGGCCGCCTGGGTGACGGCGAAACCGCGGGCGTCCTGGCTGTGGTCCATCGTGCTGTCCGCGACGATCGCGCCCACCCGGTCCGGATACCGCTCCGCGTACTGCTGGGCCATCAGGGTGCCGTACGACATGCCGAAGAAATTCAGCTTGGCGTCGCCGACCGCGGCCCGGATGGCGTCGATGTCCTGGATCACCTGAAGCGTGTCCACGTGGTCGAATACCGGGCCACTGTGCGTCCGGCAGTCGTCGGCCAGCGCCCGACTCGCGGCGACCATTTCGTCGAATGCGGCGGCCGTTGTGATCGCACCGGTGGGCAGGCCCAGAATCTTGTCCAGAGCACACCTGACCGGCGCACTACGGGCGACGCCACGGGGATCGAATCCGACGATGTCGAAATGGCGACGAAGGTCGTCGCTGTACCACGCCCACAACGCCGAGTCGACACCCGATCCGCCCGGCCCGCCCGGGTTGACGACAAGCGATCCGCGCCGCGCCTCCGGGTCGGTGGCCGGCCGCTTGGCCAGCGCCAGGTCGATCGTCGGCCCGTCCGGATCGGCCCAGTCCACAGGCACTTCCAGGGTGCCGCACAGGGCGCTGGCATCCTGCTCGCAGGGCACCCACTGCACACCTTCGACCACCTCGGCCGAGGCGGGCGGCGGGGCGAGCGGAATCAGCATCAGTCCCGCCGCCACTCCGACAATAAATTGCCGAATCAATTTTCTGCGCATGCTCCCTCTCCCAGGTCACTACCCGGCGACCGCCGGACGCAAGCGACGTTAGCGAGTTGAGGAAACGCCCGTGGTTACATCATTGTGTCGCGAAAAACGCCGACGCTTTAACAGCCGGAAATCGACCGGCAGAAGTTCCGGCAGAACTGCATGCAGCTCATTTCTGCCGTATCCGATGAATGGACAGGTCAATGGCCGTGGGCGGAACTGGCGTGGGAAACCACAGCTACCGGACCGGTGAGCCGGTCGACGGACTGTCAAGATGGCCGACGTCACAGCGGTCGGCGCGCCGCGTCCGTGCCAGCGGGCGGCGCGCCAGGGGTGACCCGGGTCAGACGGCGGCGGCGTTCGCCCGGCCACCGCCCGCGCGTTTGGCGGCGTACATGGCGCCGTCGGCGCGGGTGAGGGCCTCTTCGATCGCGTACGCCGGGCCACTGGAGACCCCGACGCTCACCGTCACCGGCCAGCCGGTCAGGCCGGCGACGGCGGCCACGATCCGCCGCGCGACCTCGGTGGCCGCGACAGTGTCGGCGCCGGGCAGCACTGCGACGAACTCGTCCCCGCCCAGCCGGGCCACCACATCGCCCGCGCGGACGTTGCCGGTGAGCAGTTGCGCGACAGTCCGCAGCACGTCGTCGCCGGTGGCATGCCCCAGCGAGTCGTTTATCTGCTTGAACCGGTCGATGTCCACCGCCAACACCGCCATCGGCTGGTCGGTGCCGGACGCGGTGAGGGTCCGCAGGGCGGTGTCGAGCCCGCGACGATTGGCCACTCCGGTGAGCGGGTCGGTCTGCGCCGCCCGTTCGGCCTGCTCGTGCTGCCAGCGCAGGACGTCGTACGACTGCATCGTCATCGCCGTGTGCAGCCAACGCTGCCGCTGCCGCCACAGCAGTTCCGCGAGCGCGTCGCCGTAGGTGAGACCGGGCACGGCATCCACTGACCCGCTGACCGACAGCAGCACCGCGTGCGTCCGGTGGAGGGCCGCCGAGATCAGCCAGTCGGTGTCGGGCGCCAGCGAGCCGACAGCCTTGCGGATCACCCGCAGCGCCTCGTCCAGCCGGCCCGAACGGCGCAACGCGACGGCGTGGAAGGGACGACACAGCAACAGCTCCTGATGCTGTTCCTGAAGTCCGTGGGCCTGCAGCAGCGCGATGTACCGAGGAATGTCGATCGCCGCGCCGGCCGGGTCCTGACGGTCGGCGCGGGAGCAGGCCGCGTACAGCAGCGCCGACAGCCGCCACACCTGCGCCCGGGGTCCGGACGCCTCCGCCGCCGCGCGCACCGCGTACTCCTCGGCGAGTGTGGTGTGCTTCTCCGCCTCGGCCACCTGACCGATCTGATAGAGCTCAAGCGCCCAGATGAGGTTGAGCTCCGCCAGGTTGCACAGCCACATCGCGCGGTTGCCGTTGTCCGGGTACGCCGCCCGGCAGGTCGCTTCGTACGCCGCCTGGAACTGCGGCACGGCCAGCTCGTAGAGGCGCAACTGGGCGTAGCCGATGGCGATGCCGGTGTGGGCATTGCCCCGGATCACCGGATCCGGCTCGTCGGCCAGCAGGGCCGTCTCCGCGCTCACCAGATCGCGCAGCACCGCCTCGATGTCGTACTCGGCGATATCCTGGTCACCGAGGCGCAACCTTCTGGTGGCCCGCAGCGACAGCGCGCAGGAGCGCCAACCGGAGCTGTGCTCGCGGTCCGCAGCGGCCAGCATCAGATCGGCGGCGACGATGGCTGCGGGCAGCTCACCCAGCCGGGTCAACGCCACGACTCGGGCAAAGTGCATCGCGGCCGGACCGTCGCGGATCTCCCCGGTGGGTTCGCGAAGCGCCGACTCGGCGGCGGCCAGCACCCGGGCCGCCGCGCCGGCCTGAGCCTCCTCGAGGAGGTTCAGGGCCCGGAGGGTCACATCGTCCACGCGGTCCTCCGCACCGCCCTGAGAAAGAAACAGACCGATGCTACGGCACGGCATCCCGATTCGGGCAGCCGTGGGCACGCCACCACCCATGACGATGGAGGGTTCCCCGCACCGGGGAACCCTCCATGACCTCGTCGCGCGTGGCGTCAGCGGATCAGCACCTGGTCCAGTTCAGGTTGAACAGGGTGTCCACGTCGCCCTCGGTGGCCGTCATCGACATGCTGCTGCGGGTGCCGGAGCTGCCCGCGTCCACCCGCAGCTCGGTGTTGATGTTGAGCACCCGCTGCTGTTCACAGGGCAGGTAGACAAGCGCGTGGGCGACGTCCTGGGTGCTCCAGAAGCCGTTGTACGGGCCCGCGAACGTCACCTCGGTACGGCTGTCGGCCGACGACCCCTGCCAGTAGTAATTGGTACGTTGCAGGCCGGTCGCGCCCGCGGCGACCCGGGCCCGGCCGCGGTAGTCGACAGCAGCCACCGCGAAGGTCCAGCCGGCCGGCACGGTCACCACCACGCCGAGCTGACAGTTCTTCCGGCGGGCTGTCGCGTCGGCGCCGCCGCCCGCCTCGGCGACGAAGTCGCCGTAGCGGATCCGGAATCCGGTCTTGTCGGAGTTGGCGACGACCCGAGCCGTACCAGGCGCACAGCCGGAGCCGTTCGCGGCCACCACGTCGACCGTGACGTTGCCCTCGGGGACCGCGCTGAGCGCGTCGGCCGGGCTGGCCTGCACCGGCGCGGGCAGGGCGAATGCGAGCACCGCGCCGAGCACGACGACAATGCCCTTTCTCGCGACGGCAACTCGTTCTCTCATACGATTCCCCTCAATACGTGGTGACCTCAACCGCAATCGAACAGGCAACATCGACGACCACCCGGATGCGCACGTTCCCGGCGGCCTGGACGGCACCGCCACCAACACCGGAAGAGGATGCTCGGCATAGCTTGCGACGAATGTTAGCGGCGCGGCAGCCACCCAAGCAAGCATTGATTGTGATCGATTGTTTACCTTCCCATAACACGGAAAGCGCCTGCTCAGCGTGGTGATTCAAGATCGGATTGACCGCATTTCCCGACAATTCACCCGAGGCGCCGGCCAGGATTGAGGCACTCCGCCCGAAGCTTCCACTATGACCGTTCTCGCAGGAGAGCGATCCGGGAGAGAGCTGGATGCGAGTTCAGCTCGCCTTGCCCGAAAGGCCAATGGATCAGGAATCGTTTGACGTCGATCTATGCGGCTAATTACATTGGTGGCCCACCATCGACCCCCGCATCGAACTGAAGGGAGTTCCATGCGAAAAATGCTCATCCGGGGTGGCGTAGTCCTCGCGCTGCTCGCCTCGTCGTTGACGGCGGGCGCACCGGCATCGGCCAGCCCCATCATGAACAACCCACCGCCGGACCAGGTCGTGATCGACCTGGTGGCAATGGCCGGCTCGGGCTGCCGACCCGGCACCGCCGACGTCGCGGTCTCCCCCGACAACAAGGCCTTCACCACCATCTACAGCGACTACCTGGTCCAGACCGGCCCCGGGGTGCCGGTCACCGAGGGGCGCAAGAACTGCCAGCTCAACGTCCTGGTGCACGTGCCGAACGGCTACACCTTCGCGATCGTCAAGGTCGACTACCGCGGGTATGGGCTGCTCAACCGGGGCGTCACCGCCAACCAGCTGTCCAGCTACTACTTCCAGGGCATGACCCAGACCACCACCACGAACCACCGGATCCCGGCCCCGCTGGACGACAACTGGCTGGTGACCGACGAGGTGCCGATCGCCTCCGCGGTCTGGCATCCCTGCGGTGAGCTGCGCAACCTCAACATCAACACGGAGTTGCGCCTCAGTCGGGGCACCTCGACCGGCACCAGCTTCCTGACGATGGACTCCACCGACGGCAGCATCACGACCATGTACCACCTGGCGTGGGCCGCCTGCCCGTGACCTCCGCCCCTGGTTAGACCTTGGTACGAAAGCGCCCTCTCCGGAGCGCTTTCGTACCAAGGTCCCTGCTCAGGGTCCCGCGTACTCGGCGAGGTGCTGGCCGGTGAGTGTGGACCGGGCGGCGACCAGGTCGGCCGGAGTGCCTTCGAAGACGATCCGGCCACCGTCGTGGCCGGCCCCCGGGCCGAGGTCGATGATCCAGTCGGCGTGCGCCATGACCGCCTGGTGATGCTCGATGACGATCACCGACTTGCCGGCGTCGACCAGCCGGTCGAGCAGACCGAGCAGATGCGCGACGTCGGCGAGGTGCAGCCCCGTGGTCGGCTCGTCGAGGATGTAGACCCCGCCCTTGTCGGTCATGTGGGTGGCCAGCTTGAGCCGCTGCCGCTCGCCGCCGGAGAGGGTGGTCAACGGTTGGCCGAGGGTGAGGTACCCGAGCCCGACGTCGGCGAGCCGGGTGAGGATGGTGTGCGCGGCCGGCGCCCGGGCCTCACCGGTCCCGAAGAACTCCCCCGCCTCGGCCACCGACATCGCGAGCACCTCGCTGATGTCGCGACCGCCGAGGGTGTACGCCAGCACCTCGGCCTGGAACCGCCGCCCCTCGCACTGCTCGCAGACGGTGGCGACCCCTGCCATCATCGCCAGGTCGGTGTAGATGACACCGGCGCCGTTGCAGGTGGGGCACGCCCCCTCGGAGTTGGCGCTGAACAGCGCCGGCTTCACGCCGTTGGCCTTCGCGAACGCCTTCCGGATCGGGTCGAGCAGCCCGGTGTACGTCGCCGGGTTGCTCCGCCGCGAGCCACGGATCGCACCCTGGTCGATCGAGATCACCCCGTCCCGCCCCGACACCGAGCCGTGGATCAGGGAACTCTTGCCCGAGCCGGCCACCCCGGTCACCACGACCAGTACGCCGAGCGGGATGTCGACGTCGACGTCACGCAGGTTGTGGGTGTCCGCGCCGCGGATCGGGAGCACCCCTGACGGGGTGCGTACCTTCTCCTTCAGGGTGGCCCGGTCGTCGAGATGGCGACCGGTGAGCGTGTCGCTGGCCCGCAGCCCCTCGACGCTGCCCTCGAAGCAGACGGTGCCGCCCGCCGTACCCGCGCCGGGGCCCAGGTCCACGACGTGGTCGGCGATGACGATGGTCTCCGGTTTGTGTTCCACCACGAGCACCGTGTTGCCCTTGTCCCGCAGCCGCAGCAGCAGGTTGTTCATCCGCTGGATGTCGTGCGGGTGCAGCCCGATCGTCGGCTCGTCGAAGACGTATGTCACGTCGGTGAGCGAGGAGGAGAGATGGCGGATCATCTTGGTGCGCTGCGCCTCGCCGCCGGAGAGCGTGCCCGACGGCCGATCGAGGCTGAGATAGCCGAGCCCGATCTCGACGAACGAGTCCAGGGTCTCCCCCAACGCCGCCAGCAACGGCGCGACCGACGGTTCGTCGAGCGCCCGTACCCAGTCGGCGAGGTCGCTGATCTGCATCGCGCAGCAGTCGGCGATGTTGATCCCCTTGATCTTCGAGGACCGGGCCGGCGCGCTGAGCCGGGTGCCACCGCAGTCGGGGCAGGTGGTGAAGATGACCGCGCGGTCGACGAAGGCGCGGATGTGTGGCTGCATCGCCTCGCGGTCCTTGGACAGGAACGACTTCTGGATCGTCGGGATCAGTCCCGCGTACGTCAGGTTGATCCCCTCGACCTTGATTTTGGTCGGTTCCCGGTACAGCAGGTCGTCCAGCTCGCGCTTGGTGAACTTCCGGATTGGTTTGTCCGGATCGAAGTAGCCGCAGCCACGGAAGATGCGGCCATACCACCCCTGGGTGCTGTAGCCGGGGATGGTGATCGCGCCCTCGTTGAGCGACTTGCTGTCGTCGTAGAGCGCGGACAGGTCGAAATCGCTCACCCGGCCCATGCCCTCGCAGCGCGGGCACATGCCGCCGGTGACCTGGAAGCTACGCCGCTCCTTCGTGGTGCGTCCGCCGCGCTCGATGGTCACCGCGCCCGCGCCGCTGATCGAGGCGACGTTGAAGGAGAACGCCTGGGGCGAGCCGATCTGCGGCTGCCCCAGCCGGCTGAACAGGATCCGCAGCATCGCGTTGGCATCGGTGACGGTGCCGACCGTGGACCGGACGTTGGCGCCCATCCGCTCCTGATCCACGATGATCGCGGTGGTCAGCCCGTCGAGCAGATCCACCTCGGGCCGGGCCAGCGTCGGCATGAAGCCCTGGATGAAGGCGCTGTAGGTCTCGTTGATCATCCGCTGTGACTCGGCGGCGATGGTGCCGAACACCAGCGAACTCTTGCCCGAACCGGAGACGCCCGTGAACACCGTGAGCCGTCGCTTCGGGATCTCGACGCTCACGTCCTTGAGATTGTTCTCCCGCGCGCCCCGGACCCGGATCAGGTCATGGCTGTCGGCAGCATGCATCTCAGCGCAGCTCCTGGATACGGACCATGTTGCCGGCGGCATCCCGGACGGCAAAGTCGCGGACCCCGTACGGCTGCTCGGTCGGCTCCTGGACGATCTCGGCCGAGCTGGCCTGGAGCCGCTCGAAAGCGTCGTCCAGATCCTCGGTCGCCAGGACGATCATGCCGTAGGTGCCCTTGGCCATCATCTCCGCGATCACCCGACGCTCCTCGTCGGTGACACCGGGGTCGGCGGCCGGCGGGTGCAGGACGATAGACGTCCCGGGCTGGCCGGGTGGGCCGACGGTGATCCACCGCATGCCGGCGTAACCCACGTCGTTGCGCACCTCGAACCCGAGAGTGTCGCGGTAGAAGGCCAGCGCGGCGTCCGGGTCGTTCTGCGCCAGGAAGGTGTTCGCGATGATGAGGTCCATGTCGGTCAGGCTAGTAGCGAGCGCCTGACCTGGACTTCTCGATTCCTGATCGGTCTGGTCACCTGCTTCGTGACGCACGACGGCAGGCCCGCCGTCGCTGCTGTCACCTGGCGCCGGTAGGCACCGGGCGACACCCCCACCAACTCGGTGAAGCGGGTGGTGAAGGTGCCGAGCGAGGCACAGCCGACCGCGAAACAGACATCGGTGACGCTGAGATCGCCCCGACGCAGCAGCGCCATCGCCCGCTCGATGCGCCGGGTCATCAGGTACGCGTACGGTGACTCACCGTACGCGATCCGGAACTGACGGCTGAGGTGTCCGGCGGACATGTTCGCGTCCCGGGCGAGCGCCTCGACGTTGAGCGGCTGCGCGTACTCCCGATCGATCCGGTCCCGGACCCGGCGCAGCCGGGCGAGGTCGCGCAGGTGCTGCGCCGAGGCATCTTTGCTGGCCATTCCCCCGATCATGCCACCTCGCCTCCCCGGTCCGCGGGTTGCCGTGCTGCCGGGCTCCCACCACGGTTGTCCACATCGGATAATCGGGCCGACCGAGCCGCCGCCCTCGATCGGCCGACGGCTATTGTCGTCGGTCGTGGAAGATGATCACAGCGTGGTGTGGACGCTGCACCGGCGCGACGACGGCCAGACGATCGCTGATCTGGTGGTGACCGGCGGCAATTTCCCCTGGCTGGACGCGCGTGTCCAACCCCGGGACGGGCTCGCGGAGTTCCGACCGCTCTTCGCCGAGCAACTGCGGCTGCTCGATGGCGGCAGCGACGCGGAGAGCTGGGACCGCGCGTACGGGGCGGTCCGCAACGCCGTCACGCTGCGGTACCCCGAGGGGGACGAGGCGCCCGAGTTCATCCTCCATATCAGCGGCGACGCGGCGTGGTGGCGGTGGAACGACGAGCCGACCGACCAGGAGGACGACTAGGGCGCGTCGGTGCGGTAACCGATGCCCGATCCGTACCGGAAGAGGACCTTCGTGCCGTCGGGGGTGCGGATGGTGACCGGCAGGCGGCCGGTGGGTTCCGCACCGACGATGGTGTCGGCTATCGCGGCGAGGGAGACGTCGCGGTAGCCGTAGGCCGCGAGGTAGGTGGGGGCGGACGGGAAGTACGCGATGTCGTACGGGCCGCCGACGGCGACCGTCACGATCGGCTTCTTCGTCGCCAGCAGCGCCTTGACCAGGTTCTGCTGGGTCACGTCGTTCCAGGCGTTGTTGGTGATCACCACGGTGACGTCACTGGCCCTGGCCGCCGCCACCACCTGCTTGATGGTCTGGCTGTCCGGCGATCCGGTCCACATCGGCGTGGCCACCAGCCCCTTGCTGGACAGTTGGCTGGCCAGCCCGGGGACGGCGTTGACGCCCCAGCCGGTGACCAGCAGGTGTTGGCCCGACTGCGCCGCCAACGGCAGCACCTGGTTCCGGTTGCGCAACAGTGTCATCGACCGGTGCGCGGCAACGGACATGGTCTGCTGGTCGGCGGCGGTGCCGACGAACGAGTCGACGGCCTCGCTCGTGGTGAAGGGGTCGTCGAAGAGCCCCAGTTCAGCCTTCATCCGCAGGATCCGGTACACCGACTGGTCGATGCGGTGGCGGCTGATCGTGCCGTCGCGTACCGCGTCGAGCACTGTGGCGATGGCGGCGGGCGGATCCGTGGGCAGGAGCAACTCGTCGTTGCCGGCGTTGACGGCATCGAGGATCACCTGCTCCTGCGGGATGCTCGCCAGCGCCGAGGCCCGCAACGCGTCGGTGATGACCACCCCGTCGTACTTGAGCTTGTCGCGCAGCAGTCCGGTGATGATGGGCTTGGAGAGCAGAGCCGGCGTGCGGGTGGGATCCAACGCCGGCACGATCACCGCCGTCGGCATGATCGATTTCACGCCGGCCTCGATCGCGGCCCGGAACGGCGGGATGTCCGTACGCAGAATCTCCTCCCGGCTCTCGTCGACGACGGCGATCCCGGTGTCCGGGTTGGCCTCCGCGCTGCCCAGCCCGGGGAAGTGTTTGGCCGTGGCGGCGACCCGACCGCTCTGCTGATATCCGGTCACGGCCGCCGCGCCGAAGGCGGAGACCGGCCTGGTCCGGTCGCCGAACGAGCGGGTCCCGTCGGCGGTGTTGCGGGGGTTGGTGTTGACGTCGACCACCGGTGCGTGGTCCATGTTGATGCCCATCGCGCGCAGCTGCCGGCTGGTCGCGGCGGCCGTCGAGTACGACAGCCCGCGGTCGAACGTCGCGCCGATCGCCATGTTGCCCGGAGAGATCGCCGACGGTGGCGGAATCCGGGTGACGAATCCGCCCTCCTGGTCGGTGCTGATCTGCACCGGTACGCCCTTGTCGGCCAGTGCCGCCTTCTGCAACCCGTTGGACAGCAGGGCGACCTGCTGCGGATTGTTCAGGTTGTTGGAGGCGGTGAAGTAGATGATGCCGCCGGGGTGGTACTTCCGCAGCAGTTGGGCGCCATTGCGGATGTCGCTGCCGTAGAGCGCCTGGTTGGCAGCCACGTCGGTGGGGTTCGTGGTGGTGGCGGTGTCGCCGTACACCTGGAGGACGAACATCTGGCCCACCTTCTCCGCCAGCGTCATCCTCGCCATGACCGCCCGGACCCGCTGGTCCGGCTGATGGCCGGCAGGCGGCCCGCCGTCGCCTCGGTACGCGCTGCGCTCCGGTGTCGAGCCCACCCCCGCCGAACCGCCGGCGGAGAGCATCAGGCCGCACGCGACGACCAGGACGACGGGAACCCGTAGGGCGGATCCGATCCGACGGAACATGGGGCTGCCCTCCCGTATCAGGACCCCGACCGTCGGCGTCCACCTCCTGGCACCCTCCCCGAGCAGACATGAATGTGCGGGTTTGTCGCTTTCAAATCACCCAGGAGTGGCGATACCGGCGGCCAAGGTGACAGCTGCCCCTGGCGGGGCCGGGAGGGGCCAATCAGGCCGAGACCGGTGCCGTGACGAACAGGCAGAACGGATGCCCCGCCGGGTCGGCTCAACCCACGCCATCATCGACAACGAGGATGTGGCTGACTACGCTCAGATCCCATCTGAGCAGGGGCCGGTCAAGCGACGATCGGAGGACTGACCGCGCCGGGCACCCCCTCCGGTTACTGTTTGTTGCGACAATTGCAACAGGCGTTGTGTGAGTTTGTTGGCGTTGAGTAGGTGTGGGAGTTGGTTGTGGCTTCTGTGGGTAAAATCATCCGTTTCGACGACGTTCGCGGCTACGGATTCATTGCCCCGTCCGGTGGCGGCGAGGACATCTTCGTCCACGCGAACGATTTCGGCGAGCACCGCCACCTGGTGCGGCTGGGCCTGCCGGTCGAATACGAAGCGGTGGAGGGCGACCGCGGCCTGAAGGCCGCCTCGGTGCGCATCATCGAGCCGATCGGATCGTCGGACGCGACCACGAACGGCATCGAGCGCCGGCCCCGCGTCCGCATCGAGGGTGACGAAGAGATGTGTGACGTGCTGGCACCGGCCGAGTTCACCAGCGCCATAACCGAAGTGCTGCTGCGCTGTTCGCCGTCGTTGACCGGTGCCCAGATCATCGACATCAGGGAACGGTTCGTCGAGTTCAGCCGCGCCCACGGTTGGGTCGACGGCTGAGGTCCGGTGTTGCGGCGTCGGCCTGCCGGGCCGATGCCGCAACGCGCATCAGAACGGCCACTGATCGCGGGATCCGACCTCGATCAGTGGGATCATCGCGAACGCGGCGTCGGACAGGCCACCGAAGGTGTGCCGGTTGCCCTCCGTCGGCATGTGCCCGACCCGGTACCCGGCCAGGTTCCAGGTGTAGACCGGCACCCGCGCGGGCACTGCCGCCGTCACGTCTGCCTCGCCATGCCAGTGCGCCTGCTCGTCGGTGAGGATGACCAGCCGGTCGTGCCCGTCGTAGTGATCCCGCACAGCCTGCTCCGTCCGGGTTCCGCCACCGTAGAAGTAGCCGCCGTCCTTGAATCGACGCACCGCGGTCAACACTGACTCGCCCGCGACTGCCGGAAACACCCGGCTGGCATCGGAGAACGACACCACTGTCGGGTTGCGCGCCCGAGCGGCAAGGGCGAGACCGAACACGGTGGCCGCGTCCCAGCAGCACAGCGTGCCGTCCTTGCTGAACGCACTGCTCATCGAGAACGACGTGTCGATCAGGATCAGCGTCCGCGCGTCCAGGGCGGGCACGTTCGCCAGTGCATGCTGCAACGCCTGCTCCAGCGGGTACGCCCAACGCAAGCTCGGCGTCGCGTTGTACGCCGACAGGAAGCGCATCGGCAGTACCCGCGAGCGCGCGACCTCGCCCGGGTCGGCGAGCTTCGCCGCCACCGCTTCGGCCACGGCGTCGCTGACCCCGGCCCGGTCGAAGTTGCGCAGATTCCGCAGCAACGCCAGGTAGCCCATGGTCGGGATGATCGCCTCCCAGGCCGCGGCGTCCATGGCGGACTGCCGCCAGCCGGCGAGCGCCTCCCAGGTCATGCCGGCCGCGCTGAGCACCGCCGGGTCGGTTACCTCTCGACGTTGCCCGACCGGAAGTCCCATCAGCTCGGCCCGCGCCGCCAGCACGGGTAGCGACTCGGGTAGCGGGTTGTCACGCTGGTGACGCCGGTCCAGCGCGTGCCGGAACAGCTCCCCCTGCCGCTCGTCTCGCGCCCTCGGATGGGTCAGGTCGATGACGTCACCGAACCGCACGGCACTGCCCTCGGCGTCGTATTTGAGCAGGCTACGCTCGTGGTACAAGCGCACGACCGCATCCGCGATCCCCCGCTTCACCGGCTTCGGCAGCGCCCGGCCATGACGACCCAGCCAGTACGCCAACGCCTCACCCGGCTCGTCCGCACGCTGCAACGCCGCGTCCACGATGGCCCGGGAACCGGGAACACCCGCCGCGACCTGTGCCCGGGCGCCCTCCAGGGCCGCCACCACCGCCGCCGAACGCAGCATCGCACCGGTACGCAGCCACGGCACGAACCGGGCAAACCATTCGGGGTCGGTGACCGCGACCGCGGCCACCAGCTCACGAAACCGGGCGTCGCGGTGAGCGGCACCCTCGTAGAAGGTGTCCTCACCGACCATGTTCGACACCGCGAGCAGAAACAACTCGGCGCGCGGCTCCCGGCTGAAGCCCGGCGCGCCCTCGGCGGTCACCGCCTCGCCCGTTCCGTGGTGCTGCCGGCGCAGCTTGATGTTGAACTTGGCCATCACGTTCCCCCGTGTCACTCACCGAGGCGCCACCACACCGCATACCCGAGATCAGAAGTCGGCCACGGAACATGTCCGCCGCTCTGTCCGATTGAGCTATCAGCCCGAAGGCGTACGGGGGACTCGAACCCCCAACCTGCGGATCCCGAAGTAACCGTTGCCTGCGCACCGGGTATGCGGTGTGGTCGCGCCTCCCGAGATCGAAGCGGCGACGGCGACTGGCCCTTGCGGGCCAAGGTGACCTGGGCCGCTGGTCGACACCGCCAGAGGCGGCGGCGGGATTCGAACCCGCGTCTCCCCGTTATGAGCGGAAGTAGCCGTTGCCTGCGCACCGGGAGGTGCGGGGATCACCGTAAGGGCTCTCACCTTCGTCGGCAAACACAAAACTCGCTCAGCGAGTGGTCGGCCGGTGCACGCCGACACCCGCCCTGCCCATCGCAAAAAAGGCAAGTCAACACGACAGCATGCCTCTATGGTGGGCCGATGGCATCGGTAAGGCAGATTCAGGTCACCTTCGACTGCACGGAACCTGAGCGCGTCGCGCGGTTCTGGTGCGAGGTGCTGGGGTACGTCGTACCGCCACCACCGGAGGGCTTCGCCACCTGGGACGAGTTCGATCGCACGCTGCCACCCGAGCACCAAGGCGCGGCGTTCGCCTGCGCCGATCCCACAGGCGTGGGCCCGCGACTGTTCTTCCAGCGCGTGCCGGAAGGCAAGGTCGTCAAGAACCGGCTGCACCTCGACGTGCGGGTCGGCACCGGGCTGGTGGGGGACGAGCGCGTGGCCGTCCTTGAGGCCGAATGCGCGCGGCTGGTCGCCCTCGGCGCGGTACGCGTACGGCTGCTGCGGGCAGACGGTGTCAACGAGTCGTGCCTCGTGATGCAGGACGTCGAGGGCAACGAGTTCTGTCTCGACTGAACGAAAGTCGCCATGACCGAAGCCTCACACGACGGTACGACAACCGGTGTGGGCACTATGGTGCTGACGTGCACATCCGTTTCGACGTACCCGCCGATCCCACCTACCCGGGCCGCGTGGCCGCCGCGCTCACCGGCGTGCAACTGCGCAAGTACGGTTATGTCGGTGCGGTGCTGACGGCGGTCGGGGTTGTCGTGTTCGCCGTCTCCCGGGGATTCTCCTGGGGCCCGCAGGTCACGCCGCTGTGGATGGCGATGATCGTGGGTGGCCTGCTGGCGATGCTCTACTGGCCGTTGATGCGGTGGCGCGCCCGGCGTCGCTCCGGTCGCTACGCCGTCGAGGGCGGCTACGACATCACCGATGACAACATCATGATGCGCAGCGGCGTGGAGTCCGCCGGCATCGCCTGGGAAGCTGTCACCCAGGTGAAGGACACCCCCGAGTTCTGGATCGTGTACGTCGGGCAGATGCCGGCGACCGTGATCCCGCGATGGTTGATGTCCGCCGACGACGCCGAGACGTTGCGTGTCTTCCTGGCCGGACGTGGGCTGCGGTAGTGCCGGGCGGGGCCGTCAGGCGATGCGTGCCCACATCTCGCGGGTCATCTCGTACTCGACCTCACCCAGTTCCGATCCCGGAAGCGGTTCATCCCAGTCCGCGAAGTACGTACGCACGTAGCGCATGCCGACGGCTTCCATCACTCCGCGGGAGCCGGCGTTCACTGCCATCGTCTGGGCGATGACCCGGTGCTGCCCGACCGTGTCGAAGGCGTGCCGCAGCAGGACCCGCGACGCCTCGCTGGCCAGGCCCTTGCGCCAGTGCCGACGGACGAGGCGGTAGCCCAGCTCGGCGACCGTCGGGTCGTCAGGCTGATCGGGTCCGTGCGCCGGCGGCAGCATCATCAGCCCGATGAACTCGCCGTCGCCCTCACCCGCAGGCGGCCTCGATCCGCGCACACCGCCGTCAGTTCCGAATGCCAACCAGTACCCCAGGCCCTCCACCTTGCCGGCCAGCGCCAGCCGCTGGGCGTGGGAGGCGATCACCTCTTCTCGGGATCGCGCCCGGCCGCTGATGTAACGCAGCACCTCCGGGTCGGCGTCGAGCTCGATCTCCCACTGCAGGTGCCGCTCGGCGAGCGGCACCAGCAACAGACGGTCGGTACGCAAGATCGGCTGCGGCATGCGGCAACGATCGCACCACCGTGCCGCCCACGCGATCCGTTTTTCCGCCGATCTGCCGCGTGCCGCCGGTCAGGGGCGACCCGGCCGGTCGGGCTCGCCGGCGCTGTCCAGGAGCGTCGCCAGGTCAGTGGGCTCCCCGCTGGCGTCCTCCGGCACCGGAGGCATGATCGCCCGGAGGTCTTCGTCCACTTCAAGGTCGTAACGGTCGGCCAGCGCGGCGACGTAGAAGCCGAAGGTCGAGCGGAGTTCACCCACCGCGACGAGGAACCGTCGCCCGCCGAGTTGGCCGGTGCCGCCGCTTTCGGCAGCCGCATCCAGGAAGCGCCGGCAGGCAGCGCGCATCTCCTGGAGCGCACGCAGGAGCTTCGGCCCCGGATCATGCTGTTGCAGTTGGTCGCCGAGGAACTGGCGGATCTCCTGCGCGGACTTCACGCAGTAATGCAGGTCGTGGGGATCAACGCCACGGGGACCGAACAGCAGACGACGGTCCTCAAGGAAGCGGATCGTACGACGGGCGATGTCCTTGTTCGTCGTGCCGAACTCCCACCTCGCTCCGAGACCAAAGATCGAGAAACTCAGCTCCTTCGGTTTCATGGCGCACACTCTATGGGGCACCGTCACAGTGCGCGGGCCGACACCTCCGCTCGGTACTGCTCCACCGTCTCCGGCTACCGGCGTGATCGTGGCTGCGGCACCGATCCACACATCGTCCTCGATCACGATGGGCGCGTGGGTGATGAAGTCGTACCGTTCGTCGAGTTCGACGGGGTGTCCAGCCGTGCTGAGTGTCACCCGGGGACCGATCAGGACCCGGTCCCCGATTCTGATCCCGCCGTAGTCGAGGAAGAAGCATCCCTGATTGATGAACACGCGCTCGCCCCACATCGAGGACCGCAGCCTGTGCCTGGGCGAAGGCCGGGAGCGCAACCGCCGTAGCGATCGGCCGCTGGCGGTGCAGCGGCCGTGCGACGAGGTGTCCCCGGACACCTACCTGAAAGAAGTCGGCGACGATGTGTACGAGCTTCAGTGGCACCACCCGACGGAGGGCGCGGGGTGCCTGACCGTGGACGACGCGCACACCGGCGACGGCGCGCTGTTGGCCCCGTCGAACTGCGTCGGAGCCACCCATCAACGCTATCTGCTGGACCCGGTCGACGATTCGACAGCAAACAACTACCGTCTCCGCCCGGTCCACAGTGGTCTCTGCATCGGCATCCTCGGCGGCCCGGCTGAGGTGAACATCGGTGCCGAGGCGGTGCAGACGCCCTGCTCCGGGGCTGACGACCAGGAGTTCTTCATCTCCGCCACCCAGCGGGCGAACCGTACGTCATGACGATGCCGGATATCTGAGCCGACTTACGCAGATGAGCCCGGCGGCGTCGTCAATCCGTGTCGTGATCACAATCCGTAGAGTGGCTGCCCATGGAAGACCTCCTCAGGATCATCGCCACCGCGGCCGGGGTCTTCGCGGGTACGAACGTCGATGACCTCATCGTCTTGGCGGTGCTGTTCCTGTCCGCTCGGGCGTCGGGCAAGCCTCGGCCATGGCAGGTCTGGGTCGGCCAGTACACCGGGATCGCAGCCCTGGTCGTCGTTTCAGCAATTGCCGCTCTCGGCCTGACGATCATTCCCGACCAGTGGGTCGGGCTGCTGGGACTGGTCCCGTTGGGCCTGGGCGTGCGGGGTCTCGTCGGCGCGATCCGCAGCCGCGGCGACGAAGAGCCGCTTGCCCCGGCGGTGGCTTCCGGACTTCTCTCCGTCGTCGGGATCACGGTGGCCAACGGTGCGGACAACATCTCCGTCTACACGCCGATGTTCCGCACGATCGGAGTAACCGCCAGTCTGGTAACGGTCGCCGTGTTCGCCGTCGGGGTCGCTGTCTGGTGCCTGGCGGGCTCGTGGCTCGGCTCCCGCCGCACCGTGGTCAACGTCATCGAACGGTACGGCCACTGGATCGTGCCGGGCGTGTTCATGCTGATCGGTGCGGTAATCGTGATCGAGTCCGGCGTTCTCGCCCAGTTGGCCTGACACCGGCACCTGCCATCCCTATGCCGCCGACCCGGCCACGTCGAGCGATGTCCCGCTGAACGGTGGTTACCGTTTTGAATCATGGCCGAGTGCCGCCTCGACGATCCGGATCGCCTCGGTGGGATCGATGCCGACGCTGGTGACCACCGCTGCGTAGTCGCGAGCGGCGCGGCGGGCCTGTTCGAGGGCCTGGTCGCCGGCGGCCGAGACGAACGAGCCGGCCCGCCCGCGGGTCTCGATCAGCCCGGCCTCCTCCAGCTCCCGGTACGCCCGGCCGACGGTGTTCACGGCGAGGCCGAGGTCGGCCGCGAGCCGGCGGACCGTCGGCAGCCTCGTACCGACAGCGAGCGAGCGGTCCTGGATCTGCCTCGCGAGCTGGGCCCGGAGCTGCTCGTACGGCGGCGTTGGCGAGGCCGCGTCGATGACGATCATCGGGTGGCCATGGCGCGCCGTGCCGCCGTCCCGGCGCCGCTGGTCCGGATCTGGATCAGGCTGAGCGCGAGGACGCCCACCACCACGAGCGCCAGCGCGACGGCGTTCCACCAGCCGAGCGATTCCCCGTACAGGAAGATGGCCGGCAGCGACCACACCAGGCTGGGTGTGACAAGGGCGCGGGCGTCCTCGACCCGCATGACGACATCGGCGGTGAGCGACGCCTCGTCCTCTGCCACGGCCGGGCTCGCCAGCACCTGGCGCAGCTGCATGACAGTGCCGGCGCCGGCGCCGGCGAGGCCGATCAGCACGACGATCGCCCCGAACCGCAAGCCGGAGTCGGGAACCGGCAGCACGCTCACCGCGAGCAGCACGGCGCTGGTGAAGGCGGCGACCGTGAAAACGGTGTACGGCCAGTCCAACACCGCCGGCCAGCCGAGCTTGACCGGGTGGGCGACTCGTCGGGACAGTTGCGCGCCGGCCCGTTGGTCGACGCGCCGCACCCACCAGCGGAGCAGCCACTGCGCCACCAGCAATCCGACCACCAGCGCCGTCAGCGCCAGCAGGGGCAGCCAGGAGGACGAGGCATAGGTGAGTCGCAACGCGTGGGTGAGTGCCGCCCCGATCAGGAACGCGGCCAGCAGGAGACTGTCGGCGAGCTTGGCACGCCGCCGCACCGCCAGCCGCGCCGCCAGCAGCGGGGTCGGCTCGACGTCGGCCAGGCCGTGCCGGGCCAGCCACCGCCCGGCCTCCGCGTGATCTGCCTGTCGCATGCCACCACCTCCGAATGTCGCATGCCTTGTATCAACACGATGAGTCATAGCATGCGACAATGTCAACCCGGGGCGGGCGCTGCGCCTCACGAGGTCTCCGTGCTGGTGGTCCTTTTGGCACCGGGTAGTGGGCTTGCTCTTGCGGTCCGTACCGCCAGCGAAAGCGTAGTCCGGATCGGACATCATCGAGGCATGGGCGACCTTCTGATCAATCTGCTGGCGAGTGTCATCGCCGGCACGGCCGTCTGGCTCGCGGGCTTCCTGCTGCGTCGGCGCAAGCTGAACCAGGCCCGCGCCTTCTTCGGCCTCACCGCCGGAGCGCGCTGCCTGCTGGTGGTGTCCCGGCACGCCTCGTCGCCGCGCGAGTTCAGCGTCCACCGCCGCGACGTCGCCGCGCTGGTGGAGCTGGCGACCATCGCCCGGGAATGCGGCGCGCACGCCGACCGGGTCGGCGAGAACCAGCCGACCGGCGAGATCGGCCGGCTGACCGAATTCTGCGTCGGCGGCCCCGGCGGCGCGAGCCCGCGCAGCGTCACGCACGTACGCGCGATCCTCCGTGGCGTGACGTACGAGACCTTCGACGAGGAGAAGCGTCGGAGGTCGTTCACGGTCGGCGGCACCGAGTACGTCTACAGTCCGGAGACCAGCTACGTCCTGCTCGCCCGGTTCTGGGGGCCGGTCGGTGGACGCCCGGTGTTCTTCATCGGCGGCCTGACCGCGGGCAGCAACCTCGCCGGTGCCCGCTACCTGGCCACGCACCATCCCGAACTCGCCCGCACCTACGGCATTGACCGGCCATTCGCGCTGGTGCTGCGAATCGTGGAACCAGCCGCGTACGGCACCGACTTCACCGAGCTGGTCGCCGACGTGACCGACGTCGCCTTCCAGCCGGCCCGCGCGGCGGAGCCCGCCGGGGCACAGGGCCACCAACGCACCCCTGCTAGTTAGTCCGCGCTCCGCGCCGCACGCTGACGTGGTGAGGCCGCCGGGGTGATGATCTTCACCTCGTTCGCGGCGAGGGCGTCCCGCAGGCCGGCGGGCGGCATGGTGTCGGTGATCAGATAGTCGGCGCTGCCCAGCTCGGACACCTGGGCG
The DNA here is from genome assembly GCF_003236305.1 of Micromonospora endophytica. Classification (GTDB taxonomy): domain Bacteria; phylum Actinomycetota; class Actinomycetes; order Mycobacteriales; family Micromonosporaceae; genus Micromonospora; species Micromonospora endophytica. The sequence goes on from NZ_POTX01000005.1 coordinate 35,227, forward strand.
AAGAGCCTGCGGCCGAACTTGGAGGAGTCGGCGAGGATAGCCACCCGGCCGGCACGCGAAATCATCTCCTGCATCATCGCGGCTTCGGCGAGGTTGCTCGTCGTGTAGCCGGCCTCCGTGTCGACCGCGCCGACGCCGATCAGCGCCAGGTCGCAGCTGATGTCCAGTTCGGCGCCGCCGCCGGCCCGGAAGCTGACCGGCCCGATGGTGGCGAGGGTGAGGGTACGCACCGCGCCGCCGAAGAGGTAGATGTCGCGGATCGCCGTGGGTGGTAACGCGCCGGGCACCAGCAGGTTGTTCGTCGCCACGGTGAGGTCCCGGTGTTGGCCGAGGTTGCGGGCGACGGCCAGGGTGGTGGTGCCACCGTTGATCATGATCGTCGAGCCGTCCTGGACCACTGTCGCGGCCAGTGCCGCGATCTTCTCCTTCTCCTGCTCCTGAAGGGTGAGGCGCTGGTCGACGGCGCGGTCGGTGCGGTAGACGGTGGACAGGCTGACGGCACCACCGTACGTGCGTACGAGGACCCCGTCGGCACTGAGCTGATCGAGGTCGCGTCGGACGGTGTCGATGGAGACGCTGAAGCGTTCGGCCAGCTCACCGACCGTGACCTGACCGGCGTCGGCGACGTACGCGGCCAACTGCGCCTTGCGCCCGGCAGGCAGATGGCGCTGCCGCTCGTCCTTGTCGACACCCATGCGTCCCCCTTGTCAGTGCGGCAGTATGCCACAACCCCGCGCGAGGTGCGCTGGCCGCCGCAGAGAACAGCATCGGACGGCACCGGAGGGCGACGTAGACATCCTGCCCAGCACCCAGGCCGCCCGGCGCGGGCCTCATACCCGCCGCACAGCTTTGCCGTAGTTCGCGTTTTCGTGCTGTTCTCCTCTTGTCTTTGCTGGTAACACGTTGCTAACGTGACGCCAATCTCGCAGAGAACAGAAGGATCTCGATATCGAAGGAGTTCGCCATGGCGCTTCCTGCTACCCGGCTGAAGCGAGTGATCGGGGCGGTGACTGCGGCGACGATGGTGGCGTTCGTCGCGGCATGCGGCTCGGACGACACCGCCTCGGACGGCACCGTGACGCTGGAGTTCGCCCAGTGGTGGGGCGCCGAACTACCAGCGGGTGAGTTCGACAAAATCATCAATGACTTCACGGCCCAGAACCCGGACATCAAGATCAAGCTGCTCAGCGCGCCGTACGCCTCGACCAAGCAGCAGCTGCTCACCGGCGCGGCCTCGAAGACCCTGCCCGACGTGGTGGGTCTCGACGGCGCCTGGGTCAACGACTTCGCCAAGCAGGGCGCGATCACCGACATCACCAAGCTGATGGCCGACGCCGGCTACGACGACAGTGAGCTGGCCAGCCAGATCCAGCTCGACGGCAAGACGTACATGATCCCGGTGGTCAACTTCGTCTACCCGCTCTTCGTCAACAAGGACCTGCTCACCGAGGCCGGCGTCGACAAGGTGCCGACCACCCGCACGGAGTTCCTCGATGCGGCCAAGAAGATCAGCGCGAGCGGCGGCGACGCCAAGGGCTGGGTGCTCCCGCTCGACACCGCCGTGCCCAACGGCGTCCAGAACGACGTCATGTCCTGGCTCTGGGCCTCCGGCGGCAGCATGCTGACCGACGATGGCAAGCCGAACCTGACCAGCGCGGAGGTCAAGAGCACCGTCGAGTTCGTGCAGAGCCTGAATGACGCCGGCGTCATCGCTCCCGGCTCGCTCACCATGAAAGAGCAGGACAAGGTCGAGAAGTTCAGCAACGGCCAGGTCGGCATGATGATCGACTCACTGGCGCACATCAACCTGATCAAGGAGAACAAGCCGGACCTGAACTTCGAGGTGGCCGCCCTGCCGGCCGAGGACGGCTTCACCGGCGAACGCGGCATCCCGTACGCGTCCTGGGGCATCGGCATCTCCGACTCCACCGAGCACAAGGCCGAGGCGTTCAAGTTCGTCTCGTACCTGATGAGCCAGGAGACGAACGCGAAGCTCAGCACGATCGCCAACGGCTTCCCCGGCAACAAGACCGCGGAACCCGATTTCAGCAACAGCGACCCGCTGTTCAAGGCCGCCTTCGACATCTACCAGCAGGGCTACCCGGCCAACGAGTTCGTCGGTCTGCCCAAGTCCGAAGACCTGATGCGCAGCTTCGCCGAGCAGCTGCAGCTCGTGTTGACCGGCAAGACGAGCGTCGACGAGGCCCTCGCCAAGGCGCAGGAGAACTGGTCCTCGGTCATCGAGTAGCCCGCCCCGGGCGCCGCGCCGGCCCGCCGGCGCGGCGCCCGACCAAGGAGACAGCCATGACTCTGACAGCACCGGAGACCTCGACTCGGGCCGCGCCGGCCGTCCCCGGGCGGTCCCGCTCCACGTTGACCCGGCGCCTGGTCCCGTACGGCTACCTGTCCCCCACTGTGCTGCTGATCGTGGTCCTGATGGTGGTCCCCATCGTCATGGTGATCGGCTACTCGTTCCGGGACAACGTGATCGTCCAGGAGAACTCGGTGTTCGCCGGGTTCGCCAACTACACGAAGGTGCTCACCGACCCGAGCTTCCTGTCCGCGCTCAAGAACACCGCCATCTTCATCTCGGTCAGCACCGCGGCGCACCTGGTCCTCGGGCTCGCCTTCGCGATGATGCTCAACAGTCCGCTGCTCGGCGGCGTCACCAAGGCCATCTTCCGGATCGTCTACATCCTGCCCTGGCTGTTCACGATCGCGGTGATCGCCGTCATCTGGCGGCTGCTGCTCGACCCGGCCGGCGTGGTCAACCACGTGCTCCAGACCCTGGGCCTCATCGAGCAGGGGGTGAACTGGTTCAGCGACCCGAGCATGGCGCTCTGGGCGGTGAGCTTCGTCAACATCTGGGCCGGCTACCCGTTCTTCATGATCAGCCTGCTGGCCGCCTTGCAGGGCATCCCCGGCGACCTGTACGAGGCCGCCGCGGTCGACGGCACCAACTGGTTCCAGCGGTTCGTGCACGTCACGCTGCCCCAGCTCCGGCCGGTGATCATCAGTATGGCGGTGCTCGACCTGATCTGGACCTCGCACCAGTTCGCACTGATCTGGATGACCACCGGAGGTGGACCGCTGAACTCCACCGAGATGCTCAGCACCTTCACCTACAAGCAGGCGTTCAGCGAGTACGAGTTCGCCACCGCGTCCGCCGCCGCCGTGATCGTCCTGCTGCTCACCATGGTGCTTGCCTTCTTCTACGTACGCTCGCAAAGGGAGCGGTGAGACATGACCACCGTCAAGATGCGGCGTACCTTCGCGAAAGTCGGCGTCGTCAGCGGCCTGGTCGTCGGCGGGCTCTTCGCCGGCCTGCCGGTCCTGTGGCTGCTCTCCACCTCGTTCAAGAACAACGGCGAGGTCTTCCAGAACCCGCCGCAGCTCATCACCGAGGGCTTCTCGTTCGACGCCTACCGCGCGATCCTGGGCGACGGCGCCCAGCTGCGCTTCTTCCTCAACAGCTACATCGTCGCCATCGCGGTGACCATCCTGACGCTGCTGGTGGCCATCCTGGCCGGGTACGCCTTCAGCCGCTTCACGTTCCCCTTCAAGAAGACCATCAACGCGGTGATCGTCAGCGTCCAGGCGGTGCCGCCGATCACGCTCGTCATCCCGTACTTCGGGCTCATCGTGGCGCTCGGGCTGTACGACACCTATCTCGGTCTGATCCTCACGCACATGGTGTTCACCCTCCCGTACGCGATCATCATGATCACCGCGTACCTGAACACGCTGCCGCGTGAACTGGACGAGTCGGTGAAGGTCGACGGGGGCAGCGGTTGGACCGCGCTGTGGCGGATCCTGGTGCCGACCGCGGTGCCCGGCCTGATCGCGGTCGGTGTCTACACGTTCATGATCTCGTGGAACGAGTACCTGTTCGCGCTCACGCTGACCCGCACCGACGAGATGCGGACGGTGCCCATCGGCATCCAGCTGCTCATGGGCCAGCACTCGTACGAGTGGAACCAGATGATGGCGATGAGCGTCCTCGGCTCCATTCCCGTCCTCCTTCTCTTCCTCTTCTTCCAGCGGCGGTTCATCGGCGGGCTCACCGCCGGAGCTGTGAAGGCATGACCCGACCGGCAACCCCTGACCCAACCGGCAACAAAGGAGAAATTCGGAAATGCTGATCACCGGCAAGGCGATCCTCGACGTCGCCAACGCGCACAGTTTCGCCGTGCCCGCCTTCAACATCAGCGACTGGGCGATGTTCAAGGGCATCGTGGAGGTCAGCGAGGAGACGGACGCTCCCCTGATCGTCGCGATCCACCCGGACGAGGTGCGGCACATCGGGCGCGAAATGGTCACCGGCATCATCGAGCGGTCGCACAATTCGAGCGTCCCGATCGCGATCCACTGGGATCACGGCGCCACCTACGAGCAACTCCTGGAGGCGGTCCAGTTCGGCTTCACCTCGGTGATGATCGACGGCTCGCTGAAGCCGTTCGAAGAGAACGTCGCCATCACCAAGCGGGTCACCGACTCGGCGCACGTCGTCGGCGTGTCAGTGGAGGGTGAGCTGGGCACGATCGGCGGGAACGACAGCTACGCGGAAGCGGGCGCTGCGGAGATCATCTACACCGATCCCGACGATGCGGTCACCTTCGTCGAGCGGACCGGCGTGGACAGCCTCGCCATCGCGATCGGCACCTTCCACGGCATGTACCCGGCGCACCTCAAGCCGGAGCTGAAGCTCGACCTGCTCAAGGAGATCAAGAGCCGGGTGCAGATCCCGCTGGTGCTGCACGGCGGCTCCGGTAACCCGGACGACGAGATCCGCGAGGCCGCGCAGATCGGCATCAACAAGATCAACATCTCGACCGACATCAAGCTCGCCTACCACGCCAAGATGCGCGAGGTGCTCGGCAACGACCCGAAGACGCGCGAGCCCAACGCCATCCAGCCCGCCTGCATCGACGCCATGAAGGTGGTCGCCGCCCAGAAGATCGAGCTGTTCGGCGCCGCCGGCAAGGGCTCGCTCTACTGACATGGCGGACGCGTCCCGTGTGCTCCTCGGCCTCGGCGGTTGTGTCGACTACGAGCTGAAGCTGACCGCCGACGTCCTGCAACAGCTCGTCGCCGACTACGGCATCGTCGCCGCGGAACTGATCTCGCCAGCCACGGTGACGAGCGAACGGGACCTGGTGGTGTCGATCCTCGGCTACCTCGCCCGGGGCGGCGGCGGCGAGCACTTCGTCGCCTCCGCCCCGGCGCTGGAGACCTTCGCCGGCCGGTTCCCGCACCGGGTGGCACTCGGGGGCACGTCGGTACGGGCCGGGATCCTGATGAGCCGGCTGGGCATACCGTCGACGCTGCACCTGGTGAGCGTCAACGACACCGTCCGCACCCTGCTGCCGGCCGGCGGTGACTACTTCTCCAGCAGCGTCGAGGACACCTACCACCCCCACCTGATCGTCCAGTACGACCAGGGCCTGCGGATCCGCGCCGGCGACCTCGACCTCACCGCGCCGTACCCGAACCGGCTGATCTACGTCAACGACCCGGCCAACAGCGACCTGCTGCTCAGCGGCGACCTCGGCGACCGGCTCAGCACCGCGGACGTGTTCCTGATCTCCGGCTTCAACGCCATGCGCTCCGCAACCCAACTCGCGCACCGGCTCACCGAGCTGCGCACCCACATGCGGCGGCTGCCGACCGGGGCGGTGACCTACTTCGAGGACGCCGCGTACCACGAGCCCGCGTTCAGCCGCCAGGTCCGCGACACGCTGCTCGACGCGATCGACGTGTACGGGCTCAACGAGGACGAGTTGCAGTCGTACCTCGGGCATCCGGTCGACCTGCTGTCCCCGGCGGAGGTCGCGGCGGCGCTCACCGAGGTACGCGCGCTCATCCCCGTACCGACGCTGGTCCTGCACACGAAGTACTGGGCGGTCACGCTCGGCTCCGCCGCCTCCCGGTACGCCGACGCGCTCGACACCGGCACCGTCATGGCCGCCGTCCGCTACTGCCACGGTGACGACTTCACCGACTCCGATATCGCCCGGCTACGCCGGCAACCCCGCCGGCCCGAGTCGGTGACCTTCGCCGCAGCGCTGCACACCCGGATGGGCGACACGGTCCACTGCGTCCCCGGGTTCGCACTCGACGTCCGCAACCCCACCACCGTCGGGCTGGGCGACACCTTCGTCGGCGGCTTCCTCGCCGCGCTCGCGCGGACAGAAGTTGATTGGACCGCAGAGCGATGACAGTTGAAGTGCTGCCCGCCAACCAGCCGGAGACGTTCTACCGGGGTGCCGGCCGGATCGCCGGATTCCGTAACGTTCCCGCGCTACCCGACCGCCCCGAGGACTGGGTGGGCTCGGTGACCACCCGGTTCGGGCTGGGCCCGTCCGGGCTGTCCACCCTCTCCGACGGGCGCGTGCTCGCGGAGGCGATCACCGCCGATCCGCGCTGGTGGCTCGGTCCGGAGCGCACCGACACCGGCGTGCTGGTCAAGCTGCTCGACGCCGGCCAGCGACTGCCGCTGCACGTACACCCGGACCGCCGCTTCGCCACCGCCCACCTGGCCTCGCCGTACGGAAAGACCGAAGCCTGGGTGATCGTCTCGGCCCGCCCCGGCGCGTACGTCCACCTCGGCTTCGCCCGGGACGTGCCCGCCGACGAACTGGCCGGCTGGGTGAGCGGGCAGCGGACCGCGCAGATGCTCGACGCCACGAACAAGATCCCGGTGTCGGCCGGCGACGCGATCCTCTGCCCGGCCGGGCTGCCGCACGCGATCGGTGACGGCATCCTGCTGGTCGAGGTCCAGGAGCCGACCGACTTCTCGGTGCTGCTCGAATACGAGAACTTCGGCCTCACCGACGGCCATCTCGGTCTCGGCTACGACCTGGCCCTGCGATGTGTCGACCGGGGCCGGTGGACACCGGAGCGTCTCGACCGCCTGCGGGGCGGGCAGCGACTCCTGCCCGAGGCCGCCGACGAGTTCTTCGCCGCCCACCGGCTGCACGGCGGTGACCGGCTGGAGCAGGGCTTCAGCGTCCTGGTCGTGGTGGCAGGCGAGGGCCGGCTGACCGGCGAGCAGGACGACCTGTCGCTGCGGCGGGGAGACACCCTGCTGGTTCCGTACGCCGCCGGCCCGCTGCGCGTGGACGGTGACCTCGAGGTGATCCGCCTGGCGGCAGCAGCACCCTGACTTCCCTCACCCAGAAGGCGGGTCGCCGATGCCCGCACGCTTGACGCTCACGCGGACAAGTTCACGAACGTTTGACGCCGTGGCGGGGCGCGGCGACGGTCGGGGCCAGGGTGTGTGCGCAGGGCAGCAGCACCTGCCGCTCGTGTTCGCCGGTCGGGTCGTTGAGCAGAGCGGCGAGCATGCGTACGGCGCGTCGGCCCATCGCGTTGCGGGGGATGTTCAGCGACGCCCATCGGCTGGGGCCGAACTCACCGCCCGGGTCGTCGACGAGCAGCACGACGGACAGGTCGGCGGGGATGTCCAGCCCGCGGAGGCTGGCCATCGCGGCCAGGACTCGCAGCAGGCTGACGGACTCGACCAGGACCGCGGTGGCTCCGCCGGTGATCGCGGTGTCCAGCCACTGCGCGGTGAGCTGGTCGGGATGGGTGAACGCCGGGGCGGGGACCGGCAGGCCGAAGCGGTCCAGGGCGGCGGCGAAGCCGTCCCAGCGGTCCACCTGGGGTTCGTGTCGGGTGGCCTCGCCGAGGTAGGCGAAGCCACGGTGGCCGAGTGCGACGAGGTCGTCGACGATCCGGCCGGTGGCCGAGCGGTAGTCGCCACCGATGTAGCAGATGTCGACGCCGGCCATCTCCCGCCGGCCGATATAGACGTAGGGGTGGCCGTCCTGGGCGAGCCGAAGCAGGTCGTCGCGGTTGGCGTGGTGGCCGAGCAGGACACTGCCGGCCGCCTGGCCCAGTGCGTTGACGCCGTCGCGGTAGATCCGGCGCACGCCGTTCTCGTCGCGGGCGGCGGTGAACAGCACGAGGTTGCAGCCTTCGACCCCGGCCTGCTCTTCGATGCCCTGGAGGAACTCGAAGTAGTAGTCACCGGCGCTGGTGGGGAAGATCGGCTCGAAGGTGTGCACTCCCATCAGGTACGGCGCGACGGTGCGTCGTTCGAGGCCGGCCCGTGCCTGGCTGCCGTTGGTGGTCTGGTAGCCAAGGCGACGTGCGATGCCGAGCACCCGGCGTTGGGTGTCCGGTGAGATCCGGCTGACGTCGCCCGCGCCACGCAGCACCATGGACACGGTGGACTGTGACACACCGGCCTCGCGAGCGATGTCGGCCTGCCGCGAGGTCCGCCCCCGTCGATTACTCACGCCGTTTCCTCTCCGGTCATGCCGACGGCGGCCACGTCAGCAGCGATCCACCGCGTAGCAGAGCCTTACGCAGCGTCTCATAGTCGACCTCGGGTATCGAAACCCTGCTCTCGATCGCCTGGGCTGCGGCGCAGCCCGCGGCCTCGCCGATCATCATGAACACCGGTTCCATCCGGGCCGAGGAGAACGCCACGTGTGATGCGGACAAGGCCCAGGTGACCAGGAGGTTCGCGCACTCGCCGGGCCCCGGGACGATCGACAGGTACGGCACGCCGAACGGCACGGTTACCGGATGCTGGACGTTGCCCTCGTTGCGGGGCCGGCCGTCGACGAGCACCCGCTTGGTGTTGTGCGAGTCCATCACGTAGGAGGCGAGCGCGACCGGGTCGGCGGCGGCGATCCGGCCGGCCGCGTCGTGCTGGGTGATGACATAGCTCGACACCATCCGGCGGGCCTCCCGCACATAGAGCTGGTGTGGCCAGTGTGCGGTGCCGGTGAACTCGGCCGGGGCCAGGCCGTAGCGCCGGGTGTCCTCCCGGACCGCCGCCGGCAGCCGGGCATCGGTGGCCATGAAGTGCAACAGGCCCGCCTGATAGCGGACGTGGTCCTGGAAGATCTCCTCGCGCCGGGCGTAGTCGGCCTCGGGCCAGTCGTAGTTGGCGCCGATGTGGTCGGAGGAGACCGCGCCGTGGTTGTTCATGTCGAAGACGCCGGGGCGGACCTCGGTGGTGCGGCCGAAGAGTTCGTACCCGCCGGCCTCGACGTAGCGGCGCAGCAGCTCGTACCGGTCGGGGTCGTAGCCCTCGGGTTCGGGAAAGGGCAGCCGGCGGGCGGAGGTGGTGACGTGCAGCCGGAAGTTGTACGCCTGGACCCGGTGGTCGCCGGTGCCGATCGCCTCGTACGGGTCGGCACTGATGCCGGGCAGCAGCCCGCTCTCCGGCCGCCCCGACTCCCGCCACGGGTCGACGTCGAGGGTGAACTGGTGGTTGTCGCTGTACTGCACGCCGGCCAGCGGTTCACCGTAGCTGTCCCGGGATTCCCGGCCGACCGTGTACGTCACGCCGGCCGCGGCCATCAGGTCACCCTCGTACGACGCGTCCACGTAGACGGTGGCCCGGTACCGGTTGCCGTCGTCGGTGCGTAGCTCGGTGATCCGCCCATCGGTCATGGTGACGCCGGTGAGGTGCTGGCGGTGGCGTACCCGGACACCGGCGTCACTCAGCCAGCGGGTGAAGATCTCCTCGGCGACGTGTGCCTCGACGCCCCAGTGCGGGTCGGGGGCGTGGTAGGCGGCGGCGACCTGGGCGTAGAAGTGGCGAGCCATACCGCCGACGGTCTCCGGTCGGCCGACGTCGGTGGTGCCGAGGCCGGCGGCGCTCATACCGCCGACGTGGTCGTCGAAGGCGAGCAGCAGCACCGACATCCCCTCCTGGGCGGCACGCACGGCCGTGGTGACCCCGCCGGAGGTCGCGCCGTAGACGACCACATCGGCGCGGGTCGGCTCGGCGTCGGGCGCGGTGACCGGCGGGAGGTAGTAGCGCAACCCGGGCAACGCTGGTGCGGTCTTCATGGTCTGCGTTTCTAACATGTTGCGGACCGATTGGGAATCGCTAATAAAAGCTAATCCGAAGTTATCGCATCTTCACCGAAACTCCTGGCTGCGAGCGTCTTGACATGCCGGCGATGACGAGATGTAACGTACTCGCAATCGATCGAGACCGAATCGATCAGCAGATATTAGCAGAGTCGAGGAGTGCGCAGCATGGGTCATCCCTCCGAACGGCACACCGACCTACTCGTGGTCGGCGGCGGGCTCGGTGGCGTCGCCGCCGCGCTGACCGCCGCCCGGCTCGGGCTGCGGGTCGTGCTGACCGAGGAGACCGACTGGCTCGGCGGCCAGCTCACCGCCCAGTCGGTGCCCTCCGACGAGCACCCGTGGATCGAGTCCGGGCACACCTCGCCCGGTTACCACGAGCTGCGCACCCGGATCCGGGACTACTACCGGCGTAACTACCCGCTGCGGCCGGCCGCGGCCGAGCTGCCCACCCTCAACCCCGGACTGGGCAACGTGAGCCGGCTCTGCCACGAACCGCGGGTCGGCGTCGCCGTCATCGACGAGATGCTGGCCGGCTACCGCTCGGCCGACCGGATCAGCGTGCTGTACGAGCACGTCCCGGTCGCCGCGGCCACCGACGGCGACCGGATCGCCGCGGTGACCCTGGAGAACCGCCGCACCGGCACCCGGACCACTGTCACCGCACCGTTCGTCGTCGACGCCACCGAACTCGGCGACCTGCTGGACCTGGCCGGAGTCGAGCACGTCGTCGGCGCCGAGTCGCAGGCCGAGACCGGCGAGCCCTACGCGTCGCCGGTCGCCGACCCGACCGACCAGCAGGCGATCACCTGGTGCTTCCCGCTGGAGTACCGCCCCGGCGAGGAGCACATCGTCGACCGGCCCGCGTCGTACGACCACTGGAAGACGCACGTCGACCCGTTCTGGCCCGGCCCCCAGCTCTCCTGGGAAAAGATCGACATCCACACCATGAAAGGACGGACCAACCGCATCTTCGAGGGCGATCTGGACGGCGTGCACCTGCCGGACCTCTGGCACTTCCGCCGGATCCGGGCCCGCAGCCAGTTCGACCCCGCCCTGATCGACACCGACATCACCCTGGTCAACTGGCCCAACATCGACTACTGGGAGTCGCCACTGGTCGGCGCGGACATCGACCAGGAAGCTCGGCAGACCGCGCTGCGCCGCTGCCGCGAGCTGTCGCTGTCGTACCTGCACTGGATGCAGACCGAGGCACCCCGCCCGGACGGCGGGTACGGCTACCCGGGCCTGCGGCTGCGCCCCGACCTGACCGGCACCGACGACGGGCTGGCCAAGAGCGCGTACATCCGGGAGTCGCGACGGATCCGCGCCCGGTTCACGGTGCTGGAGCAGCACGTCGCCGTGGTCGACCGCCCGGAGGGCGCGGGCGCCGTCGTCTTCCCCGACTCGGTCGGCATCGGCCACTACAACATCGACCTGCACCCGAGCACGGCCGGCGTCAACTACGTCAACCTGGAGTGCTACCCGTTCCAGATCCCGCTCGGCGCGCTGGTCCCGGTCCGCGTCCGCAACCTGCTGCCCGCCAACAAGAACATCGGCACCACGCACATCACCAACGGCTGCTACCGGCTGCACCCGGTCGAGTGGAGCATCGGCGAGGCGGTCGGCGCGCTGGCCGCGTACTGCGTCACCGAACAGCGCGAGCCACACGCGGTGGCCGACTCCCCGGACCGCACCGCCGACGTGCAGCGCCTGCTGCGCGACACCCTCGGCATCCCGATCGCCTGGCCGGACGAGATCCGCCGGATGCGACCGTCGCAGGCTGCCAAGGGGGCGACGCCGGTCCTGGCCAAGCCGCGCCAGCGCAGCGTACCGACCGTGACCCGGACGAACTGACCCCCGCCCGCGAACCCGAACGCCGCGACCCGCGACGCCCCGAGAGGATCCGCCCGGACATGCCAATCCCCGAGCCCACCGACGACGGGTACGACGTCATCATCTACGGCGCCAGCCTCGCCGGCATCATGGCGGCGCTGCGACTGCGGCTGCGCGGCCTGAGCAGCCTGATCCTGGAACCCACCGGGCACGTCGGCGGCATCGTCGCCGGCGGCCTGGTCAAGACCGACGCGCCGAACGTCCCCGAGGCCCTCGCCGGGCTGACGCTGACCCGGTTCTTCGAGGGCATCGGCGCGGAGTACGGCCTCGACGGCCCCGAGTACCGGTTCGAGCCGAAGGTCGCCGCGAAGGTCTCCCGGCAATTGCTCGACGAGGCCAAGGCGACAGTGCTGCTGCACCAGCGGATCCACGGACCCGACGACGTCGAGGTCACCGGCCGGCGGATCCGAGGCGTACGCACCACCCAGGGCTGGCGGCGGGCTCGGTTCTTCATCGACGCGTCATACGAGGGCGACCTGATGGCCGCCGCCGGGGTGCCGTACACGTTCGGCCGGGAACCCCGCGCCACCTACGACGAGCCGTTCGCCGGCTTCCAGCCGGTGCAGGCGTACCGCAAGCGGGGGTTCACCCCGAACACCCTGTACCCGGTCAGGGCGGTGCCGGAGCTCGCCGCCGGTGACGGCGACGACAAGACGCAGGCGTACAACTTCCGGGGCGTGCTGTCGACGAACGCCGACCGGATCCCGTTCCCCAAGCCCGAGGACTACGACCCGGCGCGGTACACGTACCTCGGGCAGCTCCTGCGGCAGCGACGACTGCCCGGCCTGTCGTCGATCGTCACGCACACCGCGCTGCTGCCCAACGGCAAGTACCAGACCAACCAGGCGCTCTACTTCGGCTTCGACCTGCCCGGCGTCAACTGGGACTACCCGGACGGCAGTTGGCGTCGGCGCGACGAGATCATCGCCGAGCAGGTGGCCTGGCACCAGGGGCAGCTCTACTGGCTGGCCAACGACCCGTCGCTGCCGGAGTCGTTCCGCGCCGACGCGCAGACCTTCGGCCTGCCACCGGACGAGTTCGTCGACAGCCCGCACGGGCAGGGCTTCCCACACGCCCTCTACATCCGCGAGGCCCGCCGGATGATCGGCGCTTCCGTGCTGACCCAGCACGACCTGCTCAAGCCGAACAACACCAAGGCCCAGCCGGTCTGCTGCTGGAAGTACGGCATGGACAGCCACCTGGTGCAGTACTACCCCGAGGGCGACGACACGATTGTCGGTGAGGGCACGCTCAGCGGCGACGAGACCAACCCACCTGTCGACCTGTACCAGATGCCGGCCGAGTGTCTCTTCCCGGCCCGTGGCGGGATCGAGAACATCACCGTCGGCATCTGCTTCTCGGCCAGCCATGTCGGCTACACCTCGCCCCGGATGGAACCCAACTACGGGATGCTCGGCGAGGCGTGCGGCGAACTCGCCGCCCAGTCGATCGCCACCGGGCGGCCGGTGCAGGAGTTCGGGTACGCCGAGCTGGCCGCCGCCCTAGTCGAACACGGCAGCGTGCTCACGCTGCCCGGACTGGACTGACGGCGATGTTCCCACTGATCCTCGCCGTGCCCGGCGTCGACCTGCCGGCGTTCCAGCCGGGGCCGCTCAACGCGTCCACCGGCTGGCAGCCGCACCGCGTCGAGCTGCCGGTGCGGATCGGCGCCGACCACGCCGCCGGTTATCTGCTGCGGCTGGAGTTCGCCGCCGGGCACGGACCCTGCCCAGACCTGGAGATCGAGATCGACGGCGTACACCGGGGGTTCTTCCACCCGGTGGTGCGCCGCGAGGACCGGTCGGAGACCTACCGGCACGGCCCGATCGCCGGTGACGTGCTGCTGGAGGTGCCGCTGCCGGCCGGCTGGCTGGCCGAGGGCGACCACCTCGTCACGATCACCACCACCGTCGACCCGGCGGCGGCGACCGGGCCGGTGGAGCCGCCGGCCGGTGAGCAACGCCGGCACCGGGAGCAGTTCGGCAACCACTTCGGCAGCGGCATCACCTGGCACCGGCTCAGCCTCGACGCGACCGCGCCGCACCCGACCAGGGCAGCCGTCGACCTCACCGCGACCCCGCTCTACCTGGACCGCGACGGCGAGCTGCACGAACTGGTCGAGCTGACCGTCTCGGTGCCGGCCGGCACACCCACCTGGCCCCGGGTGGCCCGGGTCGAACTCGCCGGCCACCACTACGAGTTCGACCTGCGCCGTCCCGGCCGCGACTTCGGCCAGGTACGGGTCAGGTTCGCCGTGCCCGCCTTCGACACGGCCACCGCCGAGGTGCGGCTCGACGACGTACCGCCGAAGGTCTTCGACCTGGTCGCGGCCCGGCGGTGGACGCTGCACCTGGTCCCGCACGTGCATCTGGATGTCGGTTACACCGACGTGCAGGGCAAGGTTCTCGAACTGCACAGCCGCAACCTCGACCGGGCGCTGGACGCGCTGGACCGCGACCCGGACTTCGCGTTCTCCGTCGACGGGTCGCTGGTCGTCGACCAGTACCTGGCGACCCGCTCGGCGCAGCGGGCGGAGCGGGTGCTGGCCGCGTTGCGCTCCGGCCGGCTGGCCGTGAACGCGTTCCACAGCTTGTTCCTGTCCGGCATCGCGTCGCTGGAGGAGGTGTACCGGGCGGCGTACCTGGCCAGCCGGCTCCGGCAGCAGCACGGGGTGCCGGTGACGTACGCGAACCTGACCGACGTGCCGTCGTACAGCGCGGCCGTGCCCTCGATGCTGCGGGCGCTGGGTATCGACGCGTTCGTCGGCATCGAGAACCACCATCGCGGCGGCAACGCCGACAGCGACCTGCAACACCTGGCCAGCCCGGTGCTGTGGGAGGGCGTCGACGGGGCCCGGGTGCTGACCCACTTCTCCGACACATATTCGCAGCTACGGTTCATGGTCGGTGACCCGCAGACCATCGTCGGCGGCGCGCACGCCCTCCCCCGGCTGCTGGCCCGCTACGACCGGCCCGACTACCTGCCGACCGACCTCGCGGTGATCGGCACCCACGCCGACAACGAAGACCTGGCCGACGGCGACGCCGGGTTCGCCGCCCGGTGGAACGCCCGGTACGCGTACCCGCGGATCCGGGTCTCCACCATGGAGGAGTACCTCGCCACCGTCCGGCCACTGGCCGACCGGCTGCCGGTGTGGCGGGGCGACGGCGGCAGCTACTGGGAGGACGGCGTGGGCACCGGCGCGGCCGTCACCGCCGAGCACCGCCGGGTGCAGTCGCTGCTGCCGACCGCCGAAGGGCTCGCCGCCCTCGTCCGGCTGGTCGACCCGGTCTACCGGCCGAACCGGGCGGCGCTGGACGCCGCGTGGGAGGGTGCGCTCTACGGCTGCGAACACACCTGGACCTGGGCACACGGCACCGCCCACCCGCACGGGCACCAGGTCGACGACCAACTGGACTGGAAACGACACCAGGTGCACGGCGCCTACCGGGGTGCGCTCGACGAGGTCCGTCGGGCCCTGAGCCAGCTCGGCGAACTCGTCAGCACCGACGGCCCGACGCTGCTGGTGCACAATCCGCTGGGTTGGCGGCGGGACATCGAGGTGCTCGTGGAGACCGTCCGGGCCGATCCGGTCGGGCCGGACGGGCCGCTGCCGGTCGAGGTGCTCGCCGAGTGCAACGGGCTGCGGACGCTGCGGGTGACCGTGCCGGACGTGCCCGCCTTCGGCTACCGGGCCCTGCCGATGGACGCCGCCCGAACGTTGTCGCCGGGTGAGGAGGCCGGCACCCCGGCCAGCGACCCGGCGGCGGTCGAGCCCGGGCCGGCGGCGGTCGACTCCGCCGACGGCTGGCGTCCGGTGCCGTCGTCGCTGGTCACCGCCCGCTGGGAGGTCACCCTCGACCCCCGGACGGGTGCGGTACGCGGGCTGCGGCACCGGGCCACCGGCCGAGACCTGCTGGACAGCACGCAGTGGACCCTCGGGCAGGTGCTGTACGTGCTCGACGGCCCGGAGACGGTGACCCGTGGCGACGGCGGTGCGGTGTCGGCCGCCGGAGACGGCATCGAGCACAGCGGGCGGCCACACCATCATGCCCCCTACCCGCGCAGCACCCTGCTCGGCCGACGCCCGGACCAGAACCTTCCGGAGCTGACGGTGCTGCCCGCGACGATGCGGCCGGTCGGGCTGCGCCGCACGTACGACGGCTGGCGGCTGCGGACCGTCGGCGACGCGCCGAGCCTGCCCCGGATCGAGGTCGACGTGCTGCTGCGCGACACCGATGACCGGGTCGACGTGCTTGTCGATCTCGACAAGCGGCGGGTGCTGGCCAAGGAGTCGGTGTACGTGGCGTTCCCCTTCGCCGCCGCCGACCCGAGCTTCCGCTACGACCGGCAGCAGGGCTGGATCGACCCGGCCAGCGACCACGCGCCGGGCGCCTGCCACGACTGGTTCACCACCGGGTACGGGGTGCTCGTGCAGGACGGCGTCGACGGGCCCGCGGTGGCCTGGACCTCCGCCCACGCCCCACTGTTCACCGCCGGGGACATCGTGCGCGGGCACTGGCACGAACGATTCACCCCCGCCGGCGGAGCGGTCTTCTCCTGGGTGTTGAACAACTACTGGCCGACCAACACCCCGCCGGAGCAGGACGGACGACTGCGGCTGCGGTACGCCTTCACCCCGCTGCCCACGCCCGACCTGGTGGCCGCCGGCCGGTTCGGCCGGGAGGTACGCGCCGCACTCGCGGTCTCCGAGGTGAACCGGCTCGACAAGTTCGACACCGCGCCCCGACCACTGCACCGACCCGCCGGAAGTCTGCTCGACCTGGGGTTGCCGGAACACGTGCAGGCGAGCGTAGCGCCCGCGCGGGCCGGGACCGGGCTGCTGGTCCGGCTCCAGGACCTGTCCGGCCGCGCCAGCGAGTTCTCCGTACGGCATCCGGCCGGCCCGGACGCGCCTGCCGCCTGGTGTCACGCCGACGAGCGCGTCATCGCCCCCTGCCCGGCGGATCCGAGTGGCGCGGTCCCGGTCCGCCTCGGCGCCTGGCAGGTCGCTTCCCTGATCCTGTACCCCCTCGACGGGGCCGAGCCGGCCCCGTCCACCGCCGCATCAGATCGGAGCGTGGACCATGACTGACAACAGATTGAACAGACGCCGGTTCCTGACCATGGCCGGTGGCGCCGCGGTCACCCTGGCTGGTGGAGGCGCCCTCGCCGGCTGCGGCGACGCCACGTCGACGAGCGCGCCGGACGGCGCGAAGAGCGCCGTGCTGCCTGACTACGTGCCGTCGCAACTGGTCCGCCCGGACCTGCCACCGACCCCCGAAGGTGTCATGGCCGGCTACTACCGGTACCCGCGGCAACTGGTCGACGCGTTCGACGTCAAGCCGGCCGCCGGGCTCGGCGACGTCCGGATCCTGACCAACATGTTCAACCCGGTGCCGCCGGCCGCCGGCAGCAACCAGTACTGGCAGGAACTGAACAACCGGGTCGGGGCGAACCTGGACATCACCATGACCCCGTCGGCCGACTACCTGAACAAGCTGTCGACCACGATCGCCAGCGGCGATCTGCCCGACATCATGCTGATCTCGGCTCGGCTGGCCCGCCGGGCCGATGTGCTCACCCGGCTCTGCGCGGACCTGTCGGAGTTTCTCTCCGGCCCGGCCGCCGCCAACTTCCCGTTCCTGGCGAACATCCCGCGCGACTCGTGGCTGTCGACCGCGTACGGCGGGGGGATCTTCGCGGTGCCGATCTCCCGGTCGGTGGTGGGGACGATCATGTTCGGCCGGACCGACCTGATCGCCCAGCGGAGCCTGAACCCGACGCCGGGCAGCTACGCCGAGTTCGTCGAGCTGGCGCGGGGCCTGACCGATGCACGGGCGAACCGGTGGGCGTTCGGCAGCGCCAAGGGAGTCATCACCTTCGTCGGGAACATGCTCGGCGTGCCCAACGCCTGGCGGGAGGAGGGCGGCCGGTTCGTCTCGGAGGTCGAGACCCCGCAGCGCAAGGAGGCGGTCGCCCGGGTCGCCGAGATGTACCAGGCCGGGCTCTTCCACCCGGACGCGATCGGGGGCCGGCTGCAACTGCGCGACCTGTTCGGCAACGGCACCATCGCGCTGAACTCCGACGGCTACGCGGCCTGGGACATCCTCGCCGACACCTACCCGGTGCAGGTCGGCGGGATCCCCGCCCCCGGCTACGACGGCGGTACGCCGGTACATCGCTCGGGCACGCCGACGTTCGCGTTGACCGCGTTCCGCAAGACCGAGAAGGACCGGCTGGAGAAGCTGCTGCGGCTGGCCGACTGGCTGGCGGCGCCGCTGGGCACCAGCGAGTACATGTTCCGCAAGTTCGGCGTCGAGGGCCGGCACTACACCTGGCAGGACGACGTGCCGGTCCGCACCGACCTGGGCAACGTCGAGGTCAAGCTCCCGCTGGAGTACGTCGCCGAATCGCCGCACGTGCTCGGTCCCGCCGAGCGCACCCGGGTCGACGCGCAGCGCGCGTACCAGGAGAAGGTGGTGCCGAACCTGTTGCGTAACCCGACCGAGGGGCTGAACTCGGAGACCTCGGTCAGCAAGTCCGGCGAACTCCTCAAGATCATCGACACCGCCGAGCTGGACATCGTGGCCGGCCGCAAACCGATAAGCGCCTGGGACGACGCCGTCGCCCAGTGGAAGGCCGCCGGCGGGGACCAGATCCGCGGCGAGTACGAGAAGGCGCTCGCCGACCAGCAGTAGGACCCGGTCGGGTCGTCTCGCCCATCCCCCGCGGAACTCGGAACGGAGGCCGTATGGCTACCAGCGCGCCGGCCAAGCGCAACACCCGCTGGCAGCGTTTCAAGCGGGATCGCTTCCTGCTCCTGCTCGCGCTGCCCGGCGTCACGCTGGTACTGCTGTTCCAGTACGTGCCGATGCTGGGCAACGTCATCGCGTTCAAGGACTACCAGCCGTATCTGACCATCTCCGAGTCACCCTGGGTCGGGTTCGCCAACTTCGAGGTGATCTTCAACGGGGACCCGGCTTTTCTCAACGCCCTGAAGAACACACTGATCATCTCGTTCCTCCAGATCGTCGTGGTGTTCCCGATCCCGATCGCGCTGGCCCTGCTGCTCAACAGCCTGCTCAGCGAACGGATCAAACGCGTCGTGCAGTCGGTGCTCTACCTGCCGCACTTCATGTCCTGGGTGATCGTGGTCGCGCTGTTCCAGCACATGCTGGGCAACGCCGGCATCTACAACAACTGGGCCCGTCAACACGACCTGCCGCTGCTCGGCATCATCGGCGACCCGGACCTGTTCTTCGCCCTGATCACCTCGCAGGCGATCTGGAAGGACGCCGGCTGGGGGACCATCATCTTCCTCGCCGCGATCTCCCGGGTCGACCTGGAACTGTTCGAGGCGGTCGCCGTCGACGGCGGCGGTCGGCTGCGCCAACTCTGGCACGTCACCCTGCCGGCGATCCGGTCGGTCATCGTACTGCTGCTCATCCTCAAACTCGGCGACGTGCTCACCGTCGGCTTCGAACAGATCGTGCTGCAACAGGGGCAGGTCGGCCTGGAGACCTCCGAAGTGCTCGACACGTACGTCTACAACCGCGGCATCGTCGGCGGCAACTGGGGCGTGTCGGCGGCGGTGGGACTGGTCAAGGGCTTGGTCGGCGCGATTCTCGTGCTGGGCGCGAACAAGGTCGCGCACTTGTTCGGGGAGAGGGGGATCTACTCGAAATGGTGACCACTATCGATCGCCGGACGACGTCACCACGACCACCCGGTGGGCCCGGCCGCCGCCGCACCATCAACGGCGCACCCGTTCCCCACCCCGCCGTACGCGGCCTCAAAGGCATCGTGCTCCTGCTCTGCTGTGCCGTGGTGGTGCTGCCGTTCGTCGCCGTCATCTCCACCTCGCTCGCCGACCAGGAGCAGATCACCAACGCGGGTGGCTACGTGCTGTGGCCGACGAACCCGTCCTTCGACG
Source organism: Micromonospora endophytica (assembly GCF_003236305.1). GTDB lineage: Bacteria > Actinomycetota > Actinomycetes > Mycobacteriales > Micromonosporaceae > Micromonospora > Micromonospora endophytica. Next base: position 54,956 of record NZ_POTX01000005.1, read on the forward strand.
CGTACGCGGCGATCTTCCGTGGTGGCGTGGTGACCCGGGCCACGCTGGTCTCGGTCGGCATCACGGTGGTCGGTTCGGCACTGTCGGTGTCGGTGGTGGCGCTGCTGGCGTACTCGCTCTCCCGGCCCGGCAGTTGGGGACACCGGCCGATCCTGCTGCTGGTGCTCTTCACCATGCTGTTCAACGCCGGCATGATCCCGAACTACCTGCTGATGAAGGAACTCGGGCTGATCGACTCGTACTGGGCGCTCATCCTGCCCGGACTCACCTCCGCCTTCCAGGTGATCATCATGCGGGCCTTCTTCATGGAGGTGCCCAGGGAGATCGTCGACGCGGCGCGGATCGACGGCGCGGGGGAACTGCAGATCCTCACCCGGATCATGTTGCCGCTGTCCAAGGCGGTGATCGCGGTCATCGCGCTGTTCAACGCGGTGGCGTACTGGAGCGCCTTCTTCAACGCGGTGCTGTACATCAACTCGACCGAGAAGTGGCCCCTGCAACTGGTGCTGCGCACCTACGTCGTCGACAACACCCAGATCGGCACCGACCTGCCCGGTGAGGTCGTCCCGCCGCAGCAGTCGTTGCAGATGGCCATCCTGGTCGTCTCCCTGATCCCCATCTGCCTCGTCTACCCCCTGCTCCAGCGGCACTTCGCCAAGGGCGTCGTCATCGGCGCCGTGAAGGGCTGAACCACCCCCACACCCCCACCCCTGGCCGCGGCCGGCGCCGATCCGGCGTCGCGTCGCAGGCTGCCCGGAAACAGGAGAATCCCCATGGACGAAAGGTCTCCCGGCACCGTCCGACGCCGCGCCCTGGCCACCTTCGGCCTGGCCGGCCTCGCCGCCGGCTCGCAGCTCGTACCCGCCACCGCCGTCGCCGCCCCGGCGCGGCCGGGCCGGGCCTTCGCCGGCGCCGACGCCCGCGCCAGCGTCGCCGACCTGCGGGGCACCGCCGGAACCAGCGACGGCGAACAGGTCCAGTTGCTCGGCTACCACGCCGACCTGCCAGGCGTCGGCGGCGGGCCACTGTACTGGGACGCCGACGCCACCGAGGACGACAACGGCGGCACCGTCTTCGCCGTCACCGGGGTCGCCACCGGCCGCTGGAAGCGTCCCCACGACACCCGGATCGACCTGGCCTGGTTCGGCTGGCGGGGCACCGGCACGGAGAACGACTCGCCGAAGGTGCAGGCCGCCGTCGGCGCGCTGCCGACCGGTGGCACCATCGCCGCCGGGCCAGGCAAGGTACGCCTCGAAGACACCATCGAGATCGTCGGTGTGCCGATCGTGTTCCAAGGCGCCGGGGTGAGCGACAACGACGAATACTCCACCCAGTACGTGCTGGCCACCGGCGCCGAGGACGGGTTCCGGCTGTCCGGGGTACGCGGCGGCGGCCTGCGCGACCTCCAGGTCCGCGGTGCCGGGCTGACCGGCGGCAGCATCCTGTCCACCAGCCGCAACGGCACCGACGGCAACTACATGCTGACGTTCACCAACGTCCGGTTCAAGGACGGCTACAACGGGTTGACGCTGCGCGCCTGCAACACGGTCCGGTTCGCCAACTGCGTCTGGAACGGCTTCAACGGCGAGCAGGTGATCCTGCTCAACGGGGTCAACAACGACTCCCGCGCGGACCCGGTTGAGTTCGTCCAGTGCGGGATCGCCGCCGGCAGCGCCAACCCGGGCACCGACAACCTCGTCATCGACGGTCTCGGCGGCTCGATCAAGTTCATTGCCACCGCGATCCTGTTCGGCCGAAACGGCATCTGGCTCAAGAACACTCCCGGCGCGTCGATCCCCAAGTTCCTCTACTTCGAGGGCGGCGGCTTCGAGAACGGCCACGGTGTGCCGGTGCTGCTGGAGGCGGGCGCACAGGCCCAGTTCACCAACACCTACATCTCGGCTGACAACGAGCACGACAACGTCCGGATCGGCGCGGGCTTCACCGGCAGCGCCACCTTCAGCAACAGCATCATCCGAGGCTGCGGCCGCAACGGCCTGGACATCGCGTCGACCCGGATCACCGTCACCGGCTGCCTGATCGGCAACAACGGCCGCACCGCGCATCCGAGCTTCGCCCGGACGATCACCGGCGCGGCCGACAACGGCGCGGGCAGGGTACGGCTGAGCACCGGGTCGGCGCACGGCTGGGAGACCGGGGACCGGATCTCGATCCAGGGGGTCACCGGCGCCAACGGCACCCGGTCGATCGAGGTGGTCGACCCCACCACGTTCGACCTTCCCGAGGTCGCCTACTCCGGCGGCTACTCCGGTGGCGGCACCGGATACCGGCTCGGCGCGGGCATCAACATCCGCTCCACCGCCAGCCGGGTGGTGATCGTCGGCAACGTCATCGGCGCGCTCGCCGACGGCACCTCCCGCCAGGACTACGGCATCGTCAACGCCGCCGCCGACGTGCTGATCAGCGACAACGACCTGAACGGCAACACCGTCGGGCCGTACCGGCTGACCGGTGTGTCGACCAGCCAAACCCGGATCACCGGCAACAAGGGCGTCGAACAGATCGACGGTTGGCTGACGGTTCGGGTCGCCGGCCCAGTCGCCGACGGGCTGTACGACTTCGGCAACCTGCTGTACCTCGACGCGCAGCGGATCCGGGTGGTTCGGGTGACCCGGGTGCTGGAGTCTGGCGGCTGCGACGTGCGCCTGGATGCCGACGGGGTGAGCGCCGGTGGCGCAGCCGTAGCGGCCAGCAGCACCGTACAGAGCACCAGCCTCAGCTCGCCGTATCTGGTCGACGCGGCCACGAGCCCGAAGCGGGTGCAGGCCCGGGTGCTGAACGCGGCCGGTGCCACCGGCCTGCTGGTGCAGTTCGGTTATCAGATCGTCAGCTAGGAACTTGCCACGTCACTCGACTCCGGCGTTGGGCGTGGGCGGCCTTCGGCACCGGACCCAACCGGGTCGGACAAGACACTCACGAGCGGGTGACGGCCGCAGCTATGACGGAGAAGAGGGCTGCGGCAAGCAGAACCAGTCCGGTGGGCGCGCCGACAACGGCGCTCATTGTCAGCTTCCGGGCACGGGCGATCGGGATCGCGGCGAGTGAGACGACTGTGATGAGCGCGGCCAACACATGGATCAACGGATAGCCGATCAGGGCGGCGACCGGGAAGAGATGCACCCCCACGACGAAGGCGATCCACACCGGGATCAGCTCCCGCCGGGAACGGATGGCGAGCAGCAGGGAGCCGAGGGCGGCGGCACCGAACTCGATACCGACGACCACGCCGAACGCTCGGCTGGTGTCCTCGTCGAAGGCAGTGCCGTCGTGCCAGTGTCGCCAGGTCAGCAGGCCACCGACGACCGCTGTGAGCAGGCTGGTCACCGAGCCGGCGGCCAGGAGTCCGCGCCACCTGCGCGGTGGCGCCTCCTGAGCCCAACCGAACCAACTCGAGGCGAAGAAGCCGAAAATCACGGCGGTTGCCGCAAGGTCACGCACATGCTCTGTGGTCACACCACTCCCCCGGTCCGCTGAGGACAATCGATGACAGCTTAGAGAGACCGGCTATAGGTGGTGGCGACGCAGGTTGGGGCCTGGTGATGCGTTGCCTGGGTTGGTCGGCAGGGCGGGTTGCGGCATGTCGCGGTGTTCGGGCCGATCGGGTGGGCGCGGGTTGCGGCATGTCGCGGTGTCCCGTCCGGTGAGCGGCACGAGTTGCGGTATGTCGGGCTGTCCGGGCCCGCTGAGGCCGCGAGGTGCGGCATCTCGTGCGCCCACCCACGAGTTGCGGCATCTCGTGGGCAGAGCCGACCGCCCCTATTGCCGGTCGCCCTAAGGGAGTACGAAAGGCGGCCGGAGAGATCGTCTCCGGCCGCCTCAGCAGAGGTGCGGTGTCACTGCTTGAGCATGTTGTCCATCAGCAGCGCGCACCGGATGACCCCGAGGTGGCTGTACGCCTGGGGGTGGTTGCCCAGGCCACGCTCGGCGAGCGGGTCGTACTGCTCGGGGAGCAGCCCGGTCGGACCCGCCGTGTCGATCATCTGGATGAATAGTTCCTCGGCATCGGTGCGGCGGCCGGTGCGGAGGTAAGCCTCGATCAACCACGCCGTGCAGATGTGGAAGCCGCCCTCGCGACCGGGCAGGCCGTCGTCCCAGTGGTAGCGGTAGACGACCGGGCCGCTGCGCAGATCAGCCTCGATCTTCAACACGGTGGAGAGGAAGCGCGGGTCGTCGCCGGGCAGGAGGCCGGACAGGCCGATCCACAACGACGAGGCGTCCATGTCCTCGTCGCCGTAGGCGACGCTGTACGCCTCGGCGTGCTCGTGCCAGCCGTACTCGAGCACGTTGGCGCCGATCCGGTCGCGCAGCTCGACCCACTCCGGCCGGTCACCGCCGCCGTGCTGGCGCGTCACGTGCAGCGCCCGGTCGACGGTCATCCAGCACATCACCTTCGAGAAGATGTGGTGCCGGGGTGGCAGGCGGGCCTCCCAGATGCCGTGGTCCGGCTCGTGCCAGCGGCGGCGGACCGCCTCGACCATGTTCTCCAGCACCCGCCACTCCTCGGACCGGACCGAGCCGCGCACGTCGGCGGTGGCCGCGATCAGGTCGGCGATCGGGCCGAAGACGTCCAACTGGAGCTGGTGGTTGGCGAGGTTGCCGACGCGTACCGGGCGGGAGCCGGCGTAGCCGGGCAGGGTGTCGATGACGGCCTCCGCGCCCAGCTCGTAGCCGTCCACGGTGTAGAGCGGGTGCAGCCGCTCGGGGTGCCCGCCGGTGCGTTCGACACAGCCGTCCACCCAGCGCAGGAACGCCTCGGCCTCGGTGATCGAACCCAGGTCGACAAGGGCGCGGGCGGTCATCGCGGCGTCCCGCAGCCAGCAGTAGCGGTAGTCCCAGTTGCGGACCCCGCCCAGCTCCTCGGGGAGCGAGGTGGTTGCCGCGGCCAGGATCGAACCGGTCGCCTCGTGGCAGAGCCCCCGCAGCGTCAGCGCGCTGCGGGCGACCAGGTCCCGGGCGGTGGTGGGCAGCCGCAGCGTGGAGACCCACTCCTTCCAGGGGCGCTCCGCGGCGGCCTGCCGCTCGTGGATCGGCAGCCTGTGGTGTTCCAGGCTGTGCGTACCGAAGCGCAGCTCCAGCACCACCTGCCCACCGAGCGCGGCGAGGTCCACCACCGCCTTGGCGCTGGCGTACCCGCCGTCGTTGCCCACCTCCCACTGCACGCCGGGGGAGTAGAGCGCGGCCGGCTCGTTGGAGCCGAGCACCAGCAGGCCGTCGCCGAGCGGCTGGAGCTGCACCGCGACCTGGGCGAACTCCGGCCGGGGCGCGAACTCCAGTTGCACCTTGCCGGTGCCGGTGAGGACCCGGATCAGGGTGGAGTCCCCGGAGATGATCGCCGGCCCGTCCGGCGTGGCCTTCGGGTCCGGTTTGTCGAGCCAGTCCGTGACGGTAAGCCCCGACCAGCGCGTCTCCACGGTCATGGTGCCCGACCGGTAGCGCTGACCCAGCGGGATGCCGCCGCGCTCGGGGGCGACGCTGAAGTGGCCGGCGGGGCTACCGCCGACCAGGTCGGCGAAGATCGCCGCCGAGTCGGGCTTGGGGTGGCAGAGCCAGCTCACCTTGGCGTCGGGCGTGAGCAGCGCCACGGTACGCCCGTTGGCCAGCATCGAGTGCCGTTCGATAGGCACCGCCCGCTCGCCGAAGAGCCAGTGTCGACGGGTCTCCAGCAGCAGACCGAGGGCCCGGGCGGCCTCGATCGGCTCGGCTACCCGGTAACCGGCCCTGGTCTCACCCGGTCCGATCTTGATGCCGACGTCGGGACCGCTCAGGTTGCCGAAGGCGTTCTCGTCGGTGACGTCGTCGCCGATGAAGAGCACCGCGCTGGCCGAGAGCTGGGTGCGTAGCTGGTCGACCGCGGTGCCCTTGTGGGTGGCCACCACCGAGAGCTCGATGACCTCCTTGCCCTGGGTGACCGTGACGTCCGGCCAGGTGGCGGGGCCGCTGCGGACCGCCTCGATGGCGGCGGCGGCGACCTGGGGGTCCACCCCCCGGGTGTGTACGGCGACACTCGCCGGCTTGCGTTCCAGCCGTACGCCCGGGTGGGCGGCGGCGATCTCGCGCAGCGCCTCCCGCAGCCGGGTGCGTACCGCGATCAGCTCGGGGGAGAGCCGTTCGACGAAGCCGATATCGAATTCGGAGCCGTGGCTGCCGACCAGGTGCACCTCGCTGGGCAACCGGGAGAGCGCGGCCAGGTCGCGCAGCGCGCGACCGGAGACCACCGCCACCGTGGTCTGCGGCAGCGCGGCCAGGGCGCGCACCGCCGCCACCGACTCGGGCAACGGCACGGCCTTGCTCGGATCCGCCACGATCGGCGCGAGCGTGCCGTCGTAGTCACAGGCGACCAGGAGCTGCGGCACCCGGGCGATACGTCCGATGGCGGCCCGGAGGTCCGGGTCCATGGTGCCCGCCGTGGGCACGATTATGTCGGTGGTGGCGGCGTTCACGCCGCCTCCATGTCGGGCACACCGAGTTCGGTGAGGAAGGACTTCGCCCAGTGCCCCACATCATGGGTGCGCAGATGGCGTTGCATAGTCCGCATACGGCGACGAGCCTCCGGCTTCTCCACATGCACGGCCCGGAGCAGAGCGTCCTTGACCGCGTCCGGGTCGTGCGGGTTGCACAGGAACGCCTGACGCAGCTCGGTGGCTGCGCCGGCGAACTCACTGAGTACGAGTGCGCCCCCGTGGTCCGCCCGGGACGCGACGTACTCCTTGGCCACCAGGTTCATGCCGTCTCGCAGCGGAGTCACCATCATCACGTCGGCGGCGGCGTACATCGCAGCCAGTTCGGTCCGACTGTACGACTGATGCAGATAGTGCACCGCAGGCACGCCCACCCGGCCGAATTCGCCATTAATCCGACCGACTTCGCGTTCGACCTTGACCCGAAGTGCCTGGTAGTGCTCGACGCGCTCCCGGCTCGGTGTGGCGACCTGCACCATCACCGCGTCCGGGACTGTCAACTTTCCGTCAGCCAACAATTCGCGGAAGGCCTTGAGTCGCAACTCGATGCCCTTGGTGTAGTCGAGCCGGTCCACGCCCAGAATGATCGTCTTCGGGTTGCCCAGCTCCTCGCGGATCTCCTTGGCCCGAGCCTGGATCGCCGGGTCGGCGGCGAGCCGCTCCATCTCCTTGGTGTCGATCGAGATGGGGAACGCCCCGGCCTTCACCCGACGGCCGTCCACCTGGATCATCTGCCCCTCGTACCGCAGGCCGAGCAGGTGCCGGGCCAGCCGGACGAAGTTCTGCGCGGCCAGCCGCTGCTGGAAGCCGACCAGGTCGGCGCCGAGCAGCCCGCGCAGGATCTCGGTCCGGAACGGCATCTGCATGAACAACTCGATGGGCGGGAAGGGGATGTGCAGGAAGAAGCCGATCCGCAGGTCGGGCCGCAGCTCTCGGAGCAGCGCCGGAACCAGTTGGAGCTGGTAGTCCTGCACCCAGACCGTGGCACCCTCGGCCGCGACCTCCGCCGCGGCCTCCGCGAACCGGGCGTTGACCAGCCGGTACGCCTCGCGCCAGCGGCGCTTGAAAGCGGGTGTCTCGACGGCGTCGTGGTAGAGCGGCCAGATCGTCGCGTTGGACTGACCCTCGTAGTAGCGCTCCAACTCCTCGGCGCTCAGCGGCACCGGGTGCAGCCTGATGCCCTCCAGATCGAACGGCTCGGGTGCGGGGCCGGTGCCACCGGCCCAGCCGACCCAGGTGCCCTGATGCTCGGCCAGGACGGGGTGCAGCGCGGTGACCAGCCCGCCGGGGCTGCGTCGCCACTGCCGTCCCTCGGGTGTGCTCACCTCGTCGACCGGCAGTCGGTTCGCCACTACGACAAAGGAGCTACGGACGGTCACGATCGGCCACCTCCGGGTGCTGACGGGTCCACCGCGATGAGCGTACTGAGCGTAGCTGCGGTGTCTGTTCCCCCGTGCCGGAGTCACGTACCCGTCCCAGACGGGCCGAACCGTCAGCGTGATCATGGTGACAGGTCGCCGGTCGGTGGTTCCCGCCACCCCACCGGCTGGGGTGGGGCCGGGC